>JAHRYZ010000013.1:3698-27978 GCA_020621905.1 Rhizobium sp. | reverse complement strand
AAGTCCGCAGGAACATGACTCTCGTCAGGGCGCTGACAAAACTGGAAATTCAGCGGTTCGGCAGAGAGTATTCTCGAAACAACGGCTTTCGAGCCTCTATCTCCGAAATGGCTCTTCTTTCCAGACGGGCAACTTTCTTTTCCAGCGCGGTCGCCGATCTTTGTCGAGACTATGAAGCACTCGTTTGCGGAAGCGATGAGCTGTGGAACTTCGGAAACTACCTCGGATATATGGCGCCCTATATCCTCGACTTTCCCGTCCGTCCGGGGATCAGGAAGATCAGCTATGCGGCCTCGATAGGCTCCTATGTGCCCTCCGCCGTCATGCGCGAAAAAATGAAATCGGCTCTCACCGCATTTTCGCAGATTCTCGTCAGAGATCCGGCGACGCAGTCTTTCGTCAGGGATCTCGGCCTGGAGGCGACGCGGGTCGTGGACCCCACATTCCTGACCGATCTGGGACCGGTCGATCCGGGTCTCGGGGAGTTCATGATGATTTCCGGCGGGATGAGCCGGTCGCAGGTCGAGCAGGCAATTGCGGCCGCCCGGCAGTTGAAGCTGCGGCCCATCAGCGTCGGGGTCGCCTATCCCGGTCATGAAGACATGTATGTGAAGGCAACGCCACGGGAGTGGATCGGCCATGTCAAGGCAGCGACGTGCCATGTCACTTCGCTTTTCCACGGCGCCGCGCTGTCGCTGAAATACGAGACGCCCTTCAGTGTCTTCCTGACGCCCGGGAAGGAGCAGAAAATTCTGTCGCTTCTCGATTGGATGGGCGAGGGCGGACGTGTGGTAGCGGCCGACGCCGACGCCAAGACGATTTCCGCTGTGGCTTCAACCCCGCTTTCGCTGGAACTGGGAGCAATCCGCGATCAGCGGGTGGCAGCATCCCAGGAGGCGTTCATGGCGGCCTTGAGGGGGGCATGATCGGATGTCCCAGAAGCCTAGGCTCATCGGAGCAGCTATGGCCGCCAAGGGCATGGCCTGGGCGATATTTTCCGTTCTGGTTTCGAAGGTCGCGTCCTTCGCTTCCCAGATCGTTCTCGGCTACCTGCTCTCCGCCCAGACCTATGGCGCATTCGCGGTCGCTTCCATGGCGCTGTCGCTGATGGCCGGCTTCCAGAATGCCGGTGTGTCGAAGGCGCTGATCCAGCAGAAGGAAAACTTCGACGGTCTCGTCGGCAACTACGCGGCATTTTCGCTCTATCTCGGAGGGATCGGTGGCTTGCTGTTGGTTGCGGCCTCCTTTGCACTGGCGGCGACCTACGGCGTGCCCCAGCTCGTCGAAATCCTCTGCGTCAGTGCCATATCGATCCCGGTGATGTCCCTGAGCGCGATCTATAGTGCAAAACTCAGTATTGCCTTCCGGTTCCGTGATCTGCAGATGGCGGCCATCATGCTGGCATTCCTCTACAATGCCGCGTTGATTGCCTTTGCCTTTCTCGGCTTCGACTACATGACGATCGCTGTGGCGACCGTACTTTCCCAGCTCGCAGGTTATCTGCTCTACGTTCGCGTGGCGGGCAGAGTGACGGTGAACTACCGCCTGTCGCTACGGACCTTCTCCGGAATCTTCATTTCGTTGCGCTGGCTGATTTTCATCAGTTTCCTCTTCGGTCTTATGCGCAATGGCGACTATCTGGTCCTTGGTTATCTCATGACCCAGCAGGAACTGGGCTACTATTATTTCGGTTTCATGCTGACCGCCAACATCGGCATTCTCCTGACGACGGCCATCAACCAGACCTTCCTGCCGTTGTTCTCCTCGATCAAGGAGGACGCGGCGAAGCTGCAGGACATGATCGCCAAGATCGGCGTGATGATCGGCTTCCTGTGTGGAATGATGTGCCTGGTGGCCGTGGGGCTCCTGCCGCAACTCATTCACTCTGTATGGGCAGGCAAGTGGGATCCGTCGACGGTGACAGCGGTTGCCATGGCCATTGCCTTGCCGCTACGCATCTATGCCACGCTGGGCACGGTCACGATGGAGGCGAAAGGCCGCTGGCGGATGCGGGCCGGCCTTCTCGTCGCCGATGCCGTGGGCATCATGGTGGCCGCCGCCGCGGGCGCTGCATTGGGCGGCTACGAGGGTGCAGCGATCGCGGTTGCCCTGGAAACAGCGCTGAGTGGCGTGCTGATCTTTCCCCTGGCAGCAAGACAGATCGGCATGTCGGTGTTTCATAGCAGCCGCCTGCAGGCAAAAACCGCACTGCCGTTCCTGGCCTGCGCGGCCGCTCTCCATCTTGCGACGATGTCGATGACGCCGGAACTCGGAACGATTCCGGCTGTTGCCGTCGACACGATTTCGACCGCGATTGCGTGTGTCGCGTACCTCTGCGTCGCACTGATAGTGGACCGCAGCTTGTTGCCTACCCTTGAACGCTACCTGCGCAAGTGACGCCGTGACGCACAAGGTGAACGGAGATGTGTGATGCAGACGCTTGAAAAACCGAAGGCGATCGATCTGCCGGCGTTCTGTGACGCGCATGGCCTCGAGGTCTTCGAGAATGTCAGCCTGAGCAAATACAGCTATCTGAAGACCGGGGGAACGGCACGCTATGTCGTCTATCCGCGAAGCGTCGACAGCCTGGTATCGATGCTGGGCCACATGGTCGAGATCGGCCAGCGCTTCAAGATCATCGGCAATACCTCGAACCTCCTCTTCAAGGATGCGACCGACTATTCGGTCCTCATCTGTACTCTGTGGCTCAACGACATATCCGTCGCCAACGGTGAGCTCGTCGCCGAGTGCGGCGCCTCCTTGCCGGAGTTGTCCCGGCAGGCGCTCTATGCCGGATTTCGTGGATTTGAGGGGCTGGAGGGGATACCGGGCACCGTCGGCGCCGGAATCTTCATGAATGCCGGGGCCTACGGCTCGGAAATAAAGGATACACTGCTCGCTGTTGATCTTGCCGACGCCGGCGGCTCCGTTCGCCGTCACCGCCGAAGAACTCGGCCTTGACCATCGCTCTTCGCTTCTGCGGAAAGCGGCAACGTTGGGACGATACTGCGTGCCTATTTCAGCGGGACCCAGGAATGTCGCGTCCATCTATGCGAAGATGGAACTCTTTCCACGAAAACGTCATCGCTATCAGGACTTTATCCCATCTCGGCAGCCTGTTCTCCGGGTCGCCCTATGACATTTTTGCCGGCCGGGACAAGTCGGTCCGGTGGATGATGAAATACGACCTGTGGAGACGACGGTTCGCGAAGTATTTCCTCAAGGGAACGCCGACCGACCGCAAATGGATCAATGCCTATCTCGTCAAGCGGCTTGGGCTGTCCTATTCGATCCAGCCATTCTCGGACAAGACGATGAATTGCCTGGTCAATCGCGGCCAGGGAACAGACGCGATGATCGCTTTCATACAGCAGATGCAGGCATTGACCGGTGGCCGTTTGCCACTCGAAAACGAAATCATTGAAGCGTTCTGACGCCGCCGTGAACAGATGGGAAGGATCGCCTTGATGAAGACGAGCGGAACGACGACAGCGGCCGGGAACGATCCCGTGCTTGGCCTGGTGCTCGGCACCGAGGGCTATGGCGTTCGCCGCTCGTGGCTCGAACTGTTCCGCGGGTTGCAGGCGCGAGATATCCCGTCGGCTGCTGTCGTTCTGCGACGCGGGGAGATGGGCGCGGCCCTTGAGGATTCAGGCACCGCTGTGACCTATCTCGATGCTAGATCCGCACCGCCGATGGTCGGTGGCGGGATCAACAAGTATCGCCAGTTGTTGAGCCGGGGGGCCACGCAGTTGAAAGTCCTGCGCGCGTTGCGCGCCGAGCTTGGCCGTGTCGGAGCCGGAACGCTCGTTCTCCAGAGCCCGCTCGAAGTCCCGCTTGCAGGGCTCGCGGCCGGGCTTTCGGGCATTCGCGCCTACTGGCTGATGCCGAATGCGATCAGCTCCGGTTATCCCTTCAATCTCAATCGGCGCGTCTATCGCTTCGTGTTCCGACATCTGAACGTCGTGCCGATCGCCAACAGCCGGTTCACCGACACGACGCTCGGTCCCGGAGGCTTCGAACGGCACGTCTGCCATCTCGGCATCAATCCGGCCGAATTCGATCCGGCCGTTCCGGGGGGCGTCCGGCGCGCGGATCTCGGGATCCCGGAGGATGCCGTCGTGCTTGGTGTGTTTGCCCGGATGGTGGCGGAGAAGGGACAACGGCGGCTTGCCGAAGCCCTTTCGGACCTTGGCGAGGAGGCTGCTCGCGTTCACCTCCTGCTGTGTGGTGGGCCACTTGACAGCACCTATGCCACCGAACTGCGGACCTTCGTCCAGGGCCACGGCCTTGCCGGCCGCGTGCATTTCACGGGACCGGTGAGCGATGTGGCGTCCTACTACAAGATCTGCGACGTGGTGGTGAACAGCCGGCTCGACCCGGAGCCGTTCGGGCTTTCGGTCATCGAGGGGATGATGCTCGGCAAGCCGGTGCTCGCCCACAAGGCAGGCGGTCCGGGCGAAACCGTGATCGACGGGCAAACCGGGTGGCACATCCAGGGGCCGGACAAGGCGGCTTTCGTCGCCGCCCTGAGACGCGTTCTGGCCGATCTGCCGCGTGTCACGGACATCGGCCGGGCGGCCCGCGCGCACGCGCTGGCAAATTTCACCAGTGAAAGGATGGTGGGACGCATCGTCGATATCGTGGCCGGAGGGAGGCAGGCGTGAACAACCGACCTCAGCGATCAGTCTGGATTTCACGGCTGCTGCTCGCCTCCGGTGTGGGCATGGCGCTGGTCTATTCGGGCTACATCCTCGCCTGGGTGAGGACGAGCGGCACGGGCGAGGACAGCTTCGTCGAAATCGCCATAGCGCTGGCGATCGGCATGGGCATGCTCTTCGCCGCGTCCTACAAGCGTGCCGTTTCGCTGACCGTATACCACGTGCTCTATCTCCTGCCGATCCTGCTCTATTTTCTGGTTTCGCTGAGTTCCGCCTATTACCATCAGGACACCAAGATCTTCCTGTGGCTGCTGTTCGGCGTGGTCTATCTCGGCTTGATGAGCCAGGCGGATATCGCCAAGTCACGGTTGGTCGACGGCTTCCTGCTGGTCGGCCTGATCGAACTCATGTTCTTCCTCGCTTTCAACCGCGAGGCGATCTTCTCCTACTCCGGCGGTCGTGGTCGCGTCTCCTTCGACAATTCCGCCCATACGCTGACCGCCTACGCGATCGCCGGCGGCACGCTCGCTGCGCTCTACTCCATGGTCTTCATGGCGTAGGCACAGCTGCAGCTCCGCCGTCGTGCTCGGTCTTTCCATCATCGTGATCCTGGGTAGTGGTACGCGCTCGGTGCTCGTCGGCACGGCGGCGGCCGTTTTCTGGCTCTATTTTTCTTAACAAAATCAGCAAATCGGTGCTCCGGCGTATCGTGCTGTATACAGGCACGGCATTCGTCTTCGCGGTTCTGGTATTTTCCAGCGTTCCCAGCCTTCGGGACAGGCTTGCCAATACCGTGGACCTGATGATGTCCGGTGTCAGCACCTTGTCGGGTGACCAGTCCGATTTCGAACAATCGGCGCATGGGCGACGGATTTCACGGGAGATCGGCCTCGACAACTTCATGCGCAATCCGCTCGGCGGAGCGGGTTATCGGACCCGCCAACTCGATTTTCCCTTGCTGCAAGCCTATCAGGATTTCGGCATCTTCTTCGGGCTCGCCTTCACCTTCGCCTTCCTTGTTCTTCCCTACCTCGTCGCGTTCAAGGCTTTCCGGCGAGGCACGGATTGCGAGAAGTTCGTTGCGGCGCTGTTCATCCTGAACTCGCCCCGCCTGTTTCTGCATGGCACGGCCTATGACTGGGTGACATTCACCTATGTCGTGCCCGTATACAGCGTGTTGCTGAACCGCTCGGAATGGGGGTTGCTCTTCACGAGAAGGGGACGTGAACAAACCTATTCGCTTCGCAGGGACGTCCTCAATGCCGAGCGTTAACGTGGTCTATCACCAGTTCCCTCACTACCGGCGGCCGATCATGCTTGAATTCGTGGAGAACGGGGCGAACGACTATCGGTTCTTTGCAGGCGTCGAGCCGGTGGCGGGGATCGTTCCTTTCGCGGGCGACGACAAGGTGTCGGTAACGCCCCTCCATTTTCGTGTCTGGCATGGCCTCTGGTTGCTCAAGGGCTATTGGCCCGCGGTACTCGACCGCAGTTGCGACGTCCTGATCATCCTTGCCAATCCGAACATGCCGGCAAGCTGGCTGATGGCGATCGCCGGGCGCCTGACGGGCAAGAAGGTTTTCTTCTGGGCCCATGGATGGCTCAAGCCGGAGCCGGTCTTCAAACGGGTGTTCCGCAACCTGTATTTCCGGCTCGCGCATCACATGCTGGTCTACGGGGAGCGTTCTCGGAAGATCGGGATATCGCTTGGCTACCCGGCGGATCGCATCACGGTGATCTACAACAGCCTGGATTTCGAGCGAGCCAAGGTGCTCGTGGCGCAGATCGAGAGCGGGGCGGAGGCGCTGCCGCGTCCACAGGATCTGTTCGCCGAGAAGGACCGTCCGCTGATCATCTGCACGGCACGCCTGACAAAGCTCTGCCGCTTCGATCTGCTGCTGCAGGCGGCGGCGAAGCTGAAGATCGAAGGGCGGCCGATCAATGTGCTGCTGGTCGGTGACGGTGCTGAGCGGCAGTCCCTCGAGGATCTGGCGCGCCAACTGGGTGTCGGCGCGCATTTCTATGGCGCGTGCTACGACGAGCAGATTCTGGCTCGCCTCATCTATTTTTCCGACCTTACGGTTTCTCCCGGCAAGATCGGCCTCACGGTCATTCACAGCTTGAGCTATGGGACGCCGGCCATCACCCACGGTGATCTCGACCAACAAATGCCGGAGGTGGAGACCATATTGCCGGGAGCAACCGGCGACTTTTTCAAACGAGGCGATGCTGACGATCTCGCGCGCAGGATCAAGGCGTGGCTTCGGTCCGGCAAGGACCGAACCGCAGTGCGGAAGGCCTGCTACGACATGATCGCCGGCAACTGGAATCCCCGACAACAGCGCATTCTGATCGAAGCGGCGATCGAAAAGGTCTGCGGTTTGCGGGAGGAACGGTCATGAGCAAACGCGGCGCAGCACCTCTCGTCCCAGCGCCGATGCAGGTGTCGGCGGAAATGATCGATCAATGCCGTCGGATCGTGGACCGGCCTGCCAAACGCCGACTGCGCCATATCGTCAACTGGTATCTCACCCGGAAGAACCGCCTCGCCGAGATGGGCGATGGTTTTCAGCTGGGCTTGAAAACGCGGGTTCCCGCCGGCAGCCGGCTGGGGCGGTATGCCTATATCGGCCGCGGCTTCGGTTCCCCCAGTCCCATCTGCGTCGGGGACTTCTGCATGATTTCGACCGGGGTGACCATCGTCGCCAATGACCACGGCGTGGATGATCCCGAGACGCCGATGCGCCTGGCCTTTCGCTGGGCGCATCACGTGACCGTCTTCGAGGCGGACGCCTGGATCGGGCATGGCGCGATCATACGGGCCGGCGTCCGGATCGGACGCGGGGCGATGGTCGCGGCCGGTTCCGTCGTGACGAAGGACGTCGAACCCTATGCCATCGTCGGCGGTAATCCGGCCCGCCTGATCCGCATGCGCTTCGATGAAGCCGCCATCATTCGCCAGGACGCGCTGCTCTATGGTGGCGCGCCCGTACCCGCTACAGGGAGCTCCTAATTGGTCAAGAAGCGCATCGGTATCCTCACCTACCATTTCTCCGAGAACTTCGGAGCCCTGATGCAGGCCTACGGCCTGCGGCAATGGCTGATCAATCAGGGGCACAATGCCGAGTTCGTCAACTATCATCCGCGCTATGTGGAAGAGGGCGGCGATTTCGAGCAGATCTTCAAGCCGGCGCTGTTTCGCCGGAATTTGAAGATTGCCTATCTTCGTCTGTCGACATTCCAGCGGCGGCTGTTCGGCAGCCGCCTTCAGGCCGAGCAGTTCGAGACCTTCCGCCGCCATGTGCTCGGGGTGACCGGACCACGCCTGGAAAGCCAGACTGAGGTCGAAGCCTTTTTCGCCAGCCCCGAGGGTCGTTTCGATATTCTGGTCTGCGGCAGCGACCAGATCTGGAACCCGTCCGCCCAGAAGGGGCTCGACGCCGTCTATTTTCTCGCCATGAGCGATGCCGCCGGTGCGCGCCGCATCGCCTATGCCCCGAGCTTCGGCAAGGCCAGCCTTGATCCTTCCTTCGACACGGAGGTCAGGAATTATCTCTCCGGCATGCATGGGCTGTCGGTGCGCGAGCAGAGCGGCGTTGATATCGTTCGCAGGATTACCGGCCGAGAGGCCGTGAGCGTACCCGATCCGACCATCCTGCTCGGGGACTTTTCCAGCCTGCTGAAGACGGCCGAGGCAGTGCCCGCGGGCCACGTCTTCTGCTATGCGCTGCGCACGGGCGATGGCATCCGTGAGGTGGCGGAGATTGTCGCTCAGTCGACCGGTGCGCCGATCGCCTCGCCCTACAATGTCCACCGCCGTTGGCGCGAGATCGGCCAGACGGTCTATCCCTCGCCGGCCGGTTGGGTGGCCATGATCGCGGAGTCGTCCTTCGTCGTGACGAATTCCTTCCACGGAACCGTGCTGAGCATCCTGTTGAACAAGCCGTTCCTCACCGTCGGACTGCCGGGCGCCAAGGGCGGGCTCAACGAGCGCGTCCGCAACCTGTTGCAGCAGTTGGACTTGATGGACCGCTTCGTCGAAGCGGGCGACCGGGATGCGTGTCCCGGCGTCTGGGGCAAGAGATTGACTGGGAGGGGGTGCAGGTACGACTTGGAGAAATACAGAGGGCCGGACGAGAATACTTGTCCTCGGAGATCGAACAACAAACGGCTGAGTTGCTCTCACCAGATCAATCTATTGTCTGACCTCACATGACGGAGGCCTAGTAATGGCGTATCTCGCCGCGAATATTATCTCTTTGGTTTATCGCTTTTGCGATGAAAAACATCTCCCTTATGACCGGGATGTTGACCTTTCAGAATTGACCTACATGAAAACCGGTGGACGAGCGCAGGCGCTGCTAAAGCCCTTATTTTCGGCCCAGGTTGCTGAGCTGCTTAGTTTTCTTTCAGAAAACGGGATCCCCTATAAGCCTATCGGCAATACCTCGAATCTTCTCTTTCTCGACGAGGTAGACTATCCGGTTCTGATCTGCTCAGCAGGCATGACGCAGATCACCGTGGACGCCGACGTGGGACGAATTGTTGCTCAGGGCGGTGCCATGATGCCTGATTTGGCGCGTGCCGCCCTGTTGAGTTCGCTCACGGGGTTCGAGGGGTTGGAAGGTATTCCCGGCACAATTGGTGGAGGAATATTCATGAACGCGGGGGCCTACGGGGCTGAGCTAAAGGACAAGCTCATCGGGGCTGAGCTGGCATTGCCAAACGGAAGCGTTCAATACTTCACAATCGCGGATCTTCAGCTGTCGCATCGTTCGTCCGTACTTCGGCGCGAGGCTTCCGGCGGATTTGTATGCTCTGCGACCTTCCAAGCGCCCCGCGGCAATGCACAGAAGATATTCGCCAAAATGGAAGTTTACCATGCAAAGCGGCACAAGTATCAAGACTTCATGTATCCTAACCTCGGGAGCATATTCTCGGGTTCTCCCTATCGCGCACTCGGTCGGCGCGATCGCATCTTCAAGCTGATTTCGGCGGGGTACTATTTTCTGAATTATGAGTTCAAACTTTTTCGTCGTGAGTCACCGATCAATAGGAAGTGGCTCAACGACATCGTTCTTAGGCGCTTTCCACTGCACTATTCTCTTCAACCATTTTCCGACAAGACGCTGAATTGCCTGGTTAATCGTGGGCAGGGCACGGCAGAGATGGTTCGGTTTATCCGGCAAATGGAGGACTTGGTCTCAGGACAAATTCCTCTGGAGAACGAAATTGTCGAAGAATTCTGATTTGGTGGGGGCGGCTGCGACCCGATGACGACTGAGATCAAACGGCTCTACAATGACGAAATGCCTCGAAGTCTTCGTTTGCGGCGCCTGATGTGGGGACTCGCATACCACACTCTGTTTCGTCCGACGCCACGCTTTGCCCTCGACAAATGGCGCCTCTTCATTCTGCGCTTGTTCGGTGCTCGAATAGGCAAGGGAAGTCGCGTCGCGCCTACTTGTTTCGTCTGGGCGCCCTGGAACCTGACGATGGGCAACTATGCTTGTCTTGCGGATGGAGTCGACTGCTATACCATCGGGCCTCTGACGATGGGCGACTACACGACTGTCAGCCAGCGGACATTCTTGTGCACGGCATCCCACGATATTCGGCGGATGTCGCGTCCACTGTTTGCGCGGCCGATCGTTATAGAAGACCACGCTTGGGTCGCGGCTGAAGCATTCATCGGGCCGGGGGTGACGATCGGGCAGGGGGCTGTCGTCGGGGCTCGCGCGGCGATCGTGAGAGATGTGGACGCTTGGCACATCATGGTCGGCAACCCCGCTCGATCAGTGGGCGTCCGCGAGATTTCAGAGAACTCTCAGTAAAGCGCGAAAA
Source organism: Rhizobium sp. (assembly GCA_020621905.1). Lineage (GTDB taxonomy): Bacteria > Pseudomonadota > Alphaproteobacteria > Rhizobiales > Rhizobiaceae > Allorhizobium. Next base: position 17,473 of record JAHRYZ010000013.1, on the reverse strand, counting down.
GGTGCCCGGTGGTTTCCGTCCTCATCCTCACCTATAACGAAGAAATTCACATCGCCCGGGCGATCAACAGCGTGGCTTCTTTTGCCACGCAGATTCTGGTCATCGATTCCTTTTCGTCGGATCGCACCGTGGAAATCGCCCGGTCGCTCGGTGCCACGGTGCTGCAAAACCCGTTCGTGAACCAGGCCCGGCAGTTCCAGTGGGGTCTGGACAATGCGGCGATCACCTCGGACTGGGTCATGCGGCTTGATGCCGACGAAGTGATCGAGCCGGAACTGGCGCGCGAGATCGCCGAGAAACTGCCGACGCTCGGGACCGGCGTCGCGGGCGTCAACCTGAAGCGCAAGCATATTTTCCTCGATCGCTTCATTCGGCATGGTGGGCGCTATCCGCTGATCCTGACGCGCCTCTGGCGGCGGGGGCAGGGGCGGGTCGAGGATCGCTGGATGGACGAACATATCATCGTCTGGGGCGGACGCACGGTCCTGTTCGACAATCCGTTCCGCGACCACAATCTTCACGATCTCGGCTATTTTACCGACAAGCACAATAAGTACGCCACCCGCGAGGCTGTCGACGTGCTCAACCGGCGTTACGGTCTGTTCGCGACGGATGCCGGGCTGACAAGCAAAGGCACTTCACTGCAGGCGACGGTGAAGCGCTTCATCAAGGAGCGTGTCTACAACCGGATCCCTTTTTCGGTCTCGACGCTCGGATACTTCCTGTTCCGCTATGTGATCCAGCTCGGCCTTCTCGATGGCCGTGAAGGGCTGATCTACCATTTCCTGCAGGGCTACTGGTATCGCTTCCTCGTCGGCGCCAAGGTCCTCGAGTTCGACAGAGCCATCCGGTCTCTGCCAACGCCCGAGGAGAAACGAAAAGCCCTGGCGCAGTTGACCGGGCTTGCCATCTAGCTTCGCGTCTGCTTGGCCTGGTGGCGGAGAAGGGATCGTGACGCTCCGGTTCCCGCCGCATCTTGGTCTGCACAGATCACCACCCGAGCGCTTCGATCCGGGCAAGGATCACCGCGGATACCCCATTCATGGCGGCGACGGTCAAATGTGTGCCGTCTGCCTGCAGGCAGGAGGGAGGCGCGTGTCCGGCCGCCACGGCGGCCAGGTCTTCGGCAGATGCTGTCGCAAGCGAATACAGGGTCGGGTGCGGGTCGAGGTAGCGAATACCGAAGCGCGAGGACAGCCAGTCGTTGCGGGCGTTCGTTGCCGCCAACTGACCCGCCGATTGGTTCGCCCGGCGCACAGAGCCGACAAAGACATGCCGGGCTGCCAGTTGGGCCATGCTCTCGAAAGTCGCGGGGTCGGTGGCGGCATCCGCACCGTTGGAGTCTCCATCCCAATGCAGCAACACGCATCCGTGCAGGCCGGGATTGCTGCGTATGGTGGCGAGTTGAGACGCGACGGCCGAGCCGCCCGCGCCTGATGACACGACCAGGCGGCTTGCGTCGGATGCCTCGACCCCTTGCTCGAGCGACGCGCCGCCCGTTCCCGCCACATAACTGTCGCCGACCGCCCAAATGAAGCGCGGCGGGGCATATTCGTGGGCGAACAGCGCCGCAGACAAAACGGTACCGGTCCACTCCTCTCCGGCCGCGGGCGAGGCCCCGAGCCGTACCCAGCACGCGCCCGCCGGCGTGAACCCGGCCTGCTGACCGTAGAGACTGGTGCCGTCAAACGCGACGAGGAAGCGGCTCGAACCGTCGGACGAGATATGGAGAGTGTGCTCTGCGCCCGGCGTGACGAGATTGGCGGCGATTTCGTGGGTGGTCCGGTTTGTGCCGTTGCTGTCGAGAACGACGCTGATCGTGCCATCCGCGTTCAACGCGGCGCGGTAGCGGTTGCGCGCACCGTCGTCATCGAAGGAAAAGAGAACCTTTATCGAGAGCGGAAGGCTGGACGGCATGCGAAACGTGACGATGGCGGCAAAGGCAGGCGTTGAGAACCCGGCAAAGGCCACGGCTTCCTTGATCGAAAAACTGTCGCCGTAGACCGTACCGCCCGGTCCGGTGACCGTTCGCAGGCCGAGATAGTGAGCCGAACCTTCGCCGCCGAATGTTCTTGTGGCTGGGGTAGGAATTGTTGTTGTATTGGGAGGCATCGCATTGCTCTGCGGCGACATTGTCGACGCGCGGCTGGTAATGACCAGCGGGGTTCCAGTGGCTGTTCCCTTGCGGTAGGTGGCCTTCGCACGATAGGCCTTGCCCTGTTGGGTTGAGGCTGCACCCGACCGCACGGTCGGATTGGTGAGGCCGGTGCCGCTCATTTCCAGTTCGCCGGCGACCACGGCAACTGTCGCGCCGTTGAGAGGCGTCCAGTCACCGACACCGAGGGACAGGTCCCCGTTCGGCAGCAATTCCGGCGCGTCGGTCGCGACATGATCGCCGATCCTGCGCGCGCCGCCCGAAGCCGTGCCGCCGGCTGCCGCGAGCGCTGCCGCTTCCGTCGCAAAGATGCGGCCATCATACCAACCACGGTTGTTCTCCAGGTCGAGGAACAAGGCCGGGTGTCTTCCCGTGCCGTCCTTCGGCGCCCATTGGGCGCTGTCGATGTTCCGGCCTCCGACGCGCATGTCGAGCCCAATCCCAAGTCTCATGTCATTCATCACCCGATCCTCTTCCGTTCGCGCCTGGCCGACGCGCCGGCACCGGAATGCCAGCCGCGTGCTCCGTCGGATTATGGGGCAAGGCGGAGGGGCGGGGAAAACGGGCGGAAATTTTGTTCGCCGATGGCGGGTGGCGTTCTTGCTAGGGTTGTTTCACTGGCATGTGAACTTGGTGCATGCCGTTGCCCCGGATGATCAGTTCTTCGACACCTGGGCCGATTTGAATGCCGATATCCGTCCGTTCGATCTCATTGTGCTCGATCAGGACATTGCGCACCGAGGGCACGACGGGCGAGCGTCCGTCGACGCGAATCGTCGAGGCGGAGCGCAGCCGGTTTTCCCGAATGACGATGCCGAAGGTCAAAAGCGTGTCGTTACCCTTGAATTGACGGCCGGTCACGGAGATTCCGGAGGCCTGTCTGAATCCGGACGCCATGGTTTCGTTGCCAAGGAACTGGATGTAGACGTTCGGTTGCGGGTGGCGGTAGTCGAGCGAGACCGCGGAAAAACCGTTGCTTCTGAGCGAGCGATTGCCGGCAAACACGTGTTTGTAGCCCGTGCCGAAAATCTGGGCGCCGCCGACGTCCTGAAACGCGTTCCCGATGATCAGATAGTTCTCCTGAAGCGGTGCGATGGTGACCTTCGTTCCGGCGTCCGTCAGCCCTGCCACATCACGGTCAAGTTCGATCAGGTCGCCATTGCGCTTCATCACGCGCGCCATGAGGCCAAGCCCGCGGCCCTTCAGCACGAACAGCGCCGCGCCTTCCCAGTTGCTACCCTTCGCTAGGCCAAGCCCGTCGGCGCTGATCTGAACCGTGTTGCCGGATCGCGGCGTGATCGGACCGCGGTAATAGCCGCCAGGTCCGTCGGAAGTCAGCGCCTCCCGATCCCAACCATACATGGTCTCGAAACGGTTGTTGCGGATCAGGACATTGCGCGCAAAAGGACCGCCGAACGTGTTGATCCCGCCACCGGACGCCTGAAGATCGGCACCGATGAGATGGTTGCCTTCGAACAGCACACCGTCCGGCGCCGAAATGCCGTACCAGCCGCGTCTGCCAATTCGGAACGTATTGCCCGAGACGCGCGCGCCGACCGGTCGCGTCAGCACGAATGGGCGCATTGAGGAGAGGATGTCGCAATCTTCGACGACAACGTTGGTGCCGGCCAGCAGGAGCCCGACGACGCCGGTCTTGGTATGTCGGCGCATCGCCTCAAGCCGTTTGATGGGCTCGTCTGTTTCCAGGTGGCGCAGAAAGGAAGAAGCGCGAACGGTGACACGGCGGATCGAAATGTTGCGTCCGTCCGCTCCCTTGGGATCGATGGAAAAGCCGGCCTTGATGATATGGCGATGGCGATCCGCATTGATCGTCAGATCCTCCACGGAGATGTCGCTGAACCCGGAAATGAGCGCATCGGGCGGAGTCTCGGTATCCTTCCAGATCAATGCCACCAGATCCCGGGACTCGCCCTTCAGCGAGACGCCATCGGGGATATGCAGGGCGCCGCTCAAGCGATAATTGCCATATTGCAGCGTGAGGGTGCCGCCGCCACGCTTGGCCAGCGCGGTCAGCGCAGCGTTGATGCGGGCAGTATCGTCGTTGTCGGGGTCGTCGGGTTGCCGGCTCGACAGTTCCATCGCAGGCCGATTGGCTGGCTCGGCAGCCTCGACCGCGAGCTTCCCCCCTTCTCGCCAAGCCGTGGCATCTCCGCGACCATTCCACAGGCGCATGCTGTAAGTGTTCGGCGAAAGACCCGCCGGCAGGACAAAGGTCGCCGACCAGGGGTCAGGTTTTTCGACTCTTATCTCAGTTTCGCGGCCGTCAGGGGCGATCAGTCTGACGGTTGCCTGTTCGCTCAAGGCAATGTTGCGGCCCGAAATCCTCAGCCAGCCGCCGGGGCTTGCCGCCGGCCCCCTGTCGCCCTGGGCCCAGTAGGCATCGGGCGCATTCAGTTGGACCACTACGGGACCTTCGACACCACTGAGGGTTGCCGAATACACGCCAGGCTCCAGGTCATCGGGAAGCACGAAGGAGAGGGTGTTTTCGGTCTTCGCCAGGACCTCCGCCGGCTGTGGCGGGAGAGTGGCGCTTCCCGCATCCGCCGTTGCATCCGGAAGCCGGAAAACCTCGACCGCCTCGACGCGATCGAGGTGGATGCCGCTCAGTTGCACCGTCTGCCCGGGCTTCACCGGGTCGCTGGCCCAGAATACCGTCGGTGTCGCATCCGCTTGTCCCGCCAGAAGAAGTAATGCGCTAGCGGTGCCGATAATCGCCGACACTCGTCGGCTGATGGCTGAAAGGAACACTGACGTCATGGGCGGTCTCCCTTTCGGGCGCCGTCATCGGCGCAGGCTTGCCGGGGCTGCCGTGAGAAGCCACAGCGCTTCAAACTGACAGCTCGTTTGCTGCGCTGCAACAGGAAGCTTGCGGGGGCTTATACTTGCGGCGACGGCGGCGCTGGAAACACCTTCCCGTCGAACAGCTTCCGCGCTGTACGCAGTGTGCCGACACCCCGGATCTCGCCTGTCGTGGACCGATGGACCAGCACTTCGGCGGCGCCGGTCGGATGTTCGATCAGAAAGCGTCCGTCGGACGGCAGCATGGCGAGTTCTGCCGCGACAGACCCTGGAATCGTGCAGGCGGTAGCCACGCTGACTGCGGCGAAGACGCCGATCGAGGCGTGGCAGCGATGCGGGATGAAGCTGCGCGTGTTGATCGTGCCACCGTTCAGGGCAGGGGAGACGAGCGTCATCTTCGGCACCGATCTATCCCTGACATCCCCAAGGTTCATCAGAGGCCCCACCTTCAGCCGTATTGCCTCCAACCTGGCCTTCAGTTCGGCATCGGCATCCAGTGCCTCGCGGTTTTCGCTGCCGGTCAGGCCGAAATCCGCGGCGCGCAGGATGACGATCGGCATGCCGTTGTCGATCAGCGTGCAATCCACTCCGTCGATCCGGTCGCATGCCCGCCCCGTGGGCAGGAGCGCGCCGCACATCGAGCCTTCGGTGTTCCGGAACAGCAGCGGTATCGCGGCGTGTCTGCCGGGAACGCCGTCGATCTGCGCATCGCCGCGATAGGTGACGCGGCCGCTGGGGGTGGAGATCTGCGCCACCGATACCTCGCCGGTGTTCAGCATGTGGATGCGCACGGGCGTCACGCCGTCCTGAGCCGCGACCAAGCCCCGCTCGATGGCGGCGGGACCGACGGCGGCAAGGATGTTGCCGCAGCCCTGCGCATCGGACACGAGGGCCTGATCGACGAAGACCTGCAGGAAGAGGTAGTCGACATCGGCGTCGGGACGCGTCGAGGGCGAAAGGACAGCAACCTTGGACGTCAGCGGATCGGCCCCGCCGATGCCGTCGATCTGGCGGGCGTCGGGGGAGCCCATGATGCGCAGAAGCAGGTCGTCCCGTTCGCTCGGATCGGCCGGAAGATCGCGGGCAAGAAATACCGCCCCCTTCGAGGTGCCGCCGCGCATCCAGAGGCAGGAGATACCGTCCGGGTCGTCCTCAGACATATTTCAGACCCTTCTCTGCCAGTCTCTCGCGCATGGCATAGATGTCGAGTCCGAGTTCACCGGCGGCCAGCCGCTTGCGCTTGGCCTCTTCGGCGGCGAGGCGCTTGTCGGCGGCTTCGAGCACGCTTGCCGCTTCGGCGCAGCGGACGACGACCACGCCGTCGTCATCGGCGACGATCACGTCACCGGCCTCGATGGCGGCGCCGGCGCAGACGATCGGCACGTTCACCGAGCCCAGCGTCTCCTTCACCGTGCCTTGCGCCGAAATCGCCTTCGACCAGACCGGAAAATTCATCGCGGTCAGATCGCGGATGTCCCGCACGCCGGCATCGATCACCAGACCGCGGCAGCCGCGGGCCTGAGCCGACGTCGCCAGCAGGTCGCCGAAATAGCCGTTGTCGCAGGGGCTGGTCGGGGCGAGCACCAGGATGTCGCCGGCTTTCAGCTGCTCGATGGCGATGTGCACCACCCAGTTGTCACCGGGCGGTGCCGAAATTGTCACGGCCGAGCCGGCGATCTGCGCCCCGGAAAAGATCGGCCGCATGAAGCTTGCGAGCATGCCCCTGCGACCCTGCGCCTCGTGTACGGTGGCGACGCCTGCACGGGCAAGGCCGTCGATCACGGCCGGATCGGCTCGTTCGATGTTCTGGACGACGACGGCCATGTCAGTGCTCCTTCTTTACCGGCGGCGTGCCGTGGGTGTGGAAGGTCTCGATCGTCTTCAGGCCCCAGGCCTGTCCTTTCTTACGGTCGGTCTCGGTCCAGACGACCGGCTCCCAGTCCGGCTGGAGGATGAGGCGCGCGCCTGAATTGGCAAGCTCGACGCGGTTGCCGGCCGGCTCCCAGACATAGAGGAAGAAGGTGCCCTGGACGGCGTGCTTGTGCGGCCCGGTCTCGATATGCACGCCGTTTTGCAGGAAGAGGTCGGCCGCCCGCAGTATGTCCTCGCGCTGGTCGGTCGCATAGGTGACATGGTGCAGGCGCCCCACGCCGCCGCCATGTTCCTCCGTGCAGGCGAGGTCGTAGGTCTTGTTGTTGACGGTGAACCAACAGCCGCCGATCCGGCCGTTGTCGAGCTGGATCATCTCGGTCACCCGGCTGCCGAGGCAGGTCTGCATGAACCGGCGGAATTCGGAGACATCCGAGGACAGGAGGTTCAGGTGGTCCAGGCGGCGCGGTGCGGCTCCGGTAAAGGCCGAGGCTGTGTTCTTCAGCGCCGGCACATCGGCGCCTTTCGCCTGGAACTTCACCGTGTCCCAGTAGATCTCGAAGACGTGGCCGAAGGGGTCTTCGAATCGGAAGGCGCGTCGGTGGCTGAGGTCGCCGTCGATCCAGCCGATCACCTTGTAGCCGCTCGCCAGGATGGCCTTCACCCGACGCTCCAGCGCCTCGGGGCTCGAGGTGCGATAGGCGACGTGGCCCACGCCCGTCGTGTCGGATCTTGTCAGCTTGAGCGAGCAGAACTCATAGTCGTCCCAGGCCCTGAGATAGGCCGAGGTATCGTCCTGTCCGGAAAGCTTCAGGCCGTAGACGCGGGTGAAGAAATCGAGGCTTTCCTCGAACTTGTCGGTATACATCTCGACATGGGCGAGATGGGCGATGTCGAAGCAGGGTTCCATGGCCGTCCCTCAGAGTTCGTCGACGGTGCGCGGGAAGACCGACTGGAAACCTTCGGCATACTTGCAGTCGCGGCCGCCCGACTGTCCGCCGGAATTGCGCTTGAAATGATTGGCGCGATTGATGGCGACGCGGGTGTAATAGTCCCACAAGTGCTCCTGGCCTTCCATGCACTCGATGGCGGCGCGCTTCTTCTCCCACACCGGCGTGATGTCGAGGAAGGTGTCGGGCTTCCAGCCCATCTGCTCCGTCTGGTGTGGCTCGAAGAGATAGAGCTGCGGCGCGCCGAGCACCTTCTGCCCCGGATTGTGGCCCCAGGCCTGGGCGATCATGCGGCACTCGAGGGCCACCTGCGTCGCGTACATATGGTCTGTATTATAGGGATCGTATTGGGAGTGGCTGAGCATGAAGCGCGGCTGCACCTTGCGGATCACGTCGACCAACGCATTCTTGTCGTCGCGGGTGAGTTCCAGCGGATAGTCGCCGAGGTCCATGCAGATGAGATCGTGTACCCCGAGCGCTTGTGTCGCGCCCGACCCCGGCGGCGGGCGTCTTGACACGATCCAGCGTCATGCCTTCCTGCTTCCAAAGTTTCGCACTTTCGCCGCGTTCGCCGAAGGAAAGGCACACCACTGTAACTGCGTAGCCGAGCTGCGCATGCAGCGCGATCGCGCCGCCGCAGCGCCAGACGAAATCAGCCGCGTGGGCGCTGATCACCAGGGCGGTTTTGCCCGCCACGTCTTCCTTGGACATCGTCGTGCCTCCCTGATCCTTGGTCACCTAGGCATGCTACCCGCGGGGCGTCAGATCAAATCGAAAGGCTGAGGCGCTCCATAAGTTCAGGCTATAGTCTCTGGTAATGACCGGTGGGATTTGCCACAGTCGTCCCACAGAAAGACGAGGTTCAGATGCCCGAGATTGCGGATGAGTTTCCCAGTATTGCTCTGGTCGGTTTCGGCGAGGCGGGCCACGCCTTTGCCTCCGGCTGGTCGCTGCCGCCAGCCGTTCGGCCGAAAGCCTATGACCTGAAACTGCACGATGCCGCGACCGCCGGACGGGTTCTGGATCGCTGCGCAAGTGCCGGTGCGGAGCCGGTCGCCGACGCAACGAAGGCGATCGAGGGCGCCGGCCTGATCTTCAGCGTGGTGACGGCGGACCAGGCATTGGAGGTCGCGCGGGCCTGTGCGCCGCATCTGGCGCACGGTGCTCTGTGGCTCGACTGCAATTCCTGTGCGCCGCAGACCAAGCAGCAGGCGGCCGCGCTCATCGAGGCCGCGGGCGGCCGCTATGTCGATGTCGCCGCACCGGTCTATCCCAAGCGTCATGAAGTGCCGCTGCTGCTCGCCGGCCCCCACGCGGCTCAGGCCGCGGTTCTCATCAAACGGCTGGGTATGCGACCGAGCGTGTCCGGTCCGAAGGTCGGCGATGCATCGAGCATCAAGATGTTGCGCTCCGTCATGATCAAGGGGCTGGAGGCGCTGACGACGGAATGCCTCCTCGCGGCGCGGCGCGCCGGCGTCGAGGATGCGGTCCTCGCGTCGCTCCAGGCGTCCGATCCCGGCATCGACTGGCGCGCGCGGGGCTCCTACAATCTGGAGCGCATGATGGTGCACGGTGCGAGACGCGCCGCCGAGGTCGAGGAAGTCTGCATCACGCTGCGGGCCTTCGGTCTGCCCGACTGGATGAGCCGGGGCACCATCGAGTGGCAGAGGCTGGTGTCGTCGCTCGACGTTGCCCCCGGAGAGGATGACCTGGCGCGACGAAGCGATGCGATCCTGAGCAAGCTATGATTTCGCGAAACCTCAGACACCTGAGACTGTTTGCCGGGGTTGCGGAACTGAAATCGCTCACGCTCACGTCGGAGAGATGGCACATCTCGCAGCCGGCTGTGACCCAGGCGATCAACAAGCTGGAGCGCGAGACCGGCGGCGACTGTTGAGCGGCCGCCACGGTCTTTTCCTTGCCGCGCGGCGAGGTTCTCCTGCCCGCGTGGCGCGCCTTTCGTCTTCTGTTTGATCCGGTGCTGAACGACATCTCGCCGAGGTTGCGTTTGTCGTTGAGCTTCGCACAGCCCAGGCGCTCGTCGCCGTCAGCGAAAGCGAGACTTCACGCTCGCTGCCCGTTGTTCCGGCTTGCCCACGACCGTCCATCGCGCCGTCACCCAGATCGAGCAGGCGGCCTGCAGCCTGTTCGAGGCACCTCCTCGGCATCCTGCCGACGGCTCGCTGTGCGCTGCCCAGGCGGCCCGGCCATATGAATTCGACCAGGCCGATGCGGAACTGGCCGAGTTCAATGGCGGGGAAGCCGGGGCGATCGTCATCGGGGCCATGCCTCTGGCACGATCCGTCCTGCTGCCGCGGGCGCTTGCGCGGTTTCGCCAGCAGCAGCCGACCTATCCGGTGCGCATCCACGACGGCCCCTATGACGAACTGCTTGGAGCCCTGCGGCGCGGCGCGATCGATTTTCTCGTCGGTGCGTTGCGCGAACCGGCGCCGATCGGCGACGTGGTGCAGAGGCGCCTGTTCGATGATCGGCTGGCCCTGCTTGCCGGGCCGGATCATCCGCTCGCTTCGCGGACCGATATCACCGTCGAGGATCTGCTGGGTTATCCTTGGGTCGTTCCGCGCCTCGGCACGCCGACACGGGAGCAGTTCGAGACGATCTTCACTTCGGCCGGCAAGGAGCCGCCGCGGCGGCTGATCGAGTCTGGATCGCTGCTGCTGATGCGCGAGCTTTTGAACGAGAGCCAGCATCTTGGCTGCCTGTCGCGGCACCAGTCGCAACGCGAATGCGATCACGGGCTGCTTGTTTCGCTTACCTATCCGACCGACCATCTCGTGCGCCCGATCGGCCTCACCTACCGGGAGAACTGGCGGCCGACGTCGGCGCAGAGCCTGATGCTCCGACTGGTCGCCGAAGTGGCGCCCGGCGCCGACTGAGACGGCCAGCCCGGCGCCTTATGTCACCATGCGTCTTCTCCTCTTGAGGACACCTGAGACGCCCCGCAAACGAGATCCCCTCCCATTGCTCGGATCTTCAGGGCCTGCGAAACCGATGACAAGGTTTCGGGGCTTGCGGGCCGGGGCTTGGAGGATGTACGGCCAATGGCAGGGACGAGCGCCGCGTTGATCGCGGGTCGCCGTCGGGATCAGGTTTTCAGCCCGCCAGCGGGCATCGGGAGAAGGACAGGACCATGAGCAGAACAGTTGTCATCGCCTCGGGCGTTCGCACCGCCATCGGCGACTTCGGTGGTTCCCTGGCGGGGATCTCGCCCTGCGATCTCGCCGCCGGCGTTGCCCGCGAGGCGATCGCGCGTGCCGGCATTTCGCCGTCCGAGATCGGCCAGACGGTGTTCGGTCATGTCATTCATACCGCTCCCGAGGATATGTATATTTCCCGCGTCGCCGCGATCCGCGCCGGCGTGCCGGAAACCGTTCCGGCCCTGACGCTCAACCGCCTTTGCGGCTCCGGCCTGCAGGCGATCGTCACCGCCGCCGAGCAGATCATGCTCGGCAATGCCGACATCACGCTCGCCGGCGGTGCGGAAAGCATGAGCCGGGCTGGCCATCTGCTGACCCAGGCCCGGCACGGCCAGAAGATGGGCGATACGCTCGCCGTCGACATGATGATCGGCGCGCTCACCGATCCCTTCGGCAACGGCCACATGGGCATCACCGCCGAGAATATTTCCGAACGGACCGGCATCGACCGCGCCGCCCAGGACGCCTTCGCGCTCGAATCGCACCGGCGTGCGGCGCACGCCATCGCCGAGGGCCGTTTTGCCGAGCAGATCCTGCCGCTCACCGTCAAGCAGGGCCGCAAGGAGTTCGTCTTCGATACCGACGAGCATGTGCGCGCCGATGTAAAGCCCGAGGATTTGGCGAAGCTGCGCCCCGCCTTCCGCAAGGAGGGCACGGTCACGGCTGGCAATGCCAGCGGTCTTAACGATGCCGGCGCCGCCGTGGTGCTGATGGAAGAGGGCGTGGCGGCGGCTCGCGGCGTCAGGCCGCTTGCCCGCATCGTCGCTTGTGGTCTCGGCGGCGTTGCTCCCGAGGTGATGGGCCTTGGCCCCGTGCCGGCGGTCAAGCAGGCGCTGTCGCGCGCGGGCCTGAAGGTCTCCGACATCGACGTCATCGAATCCAACGAGGCCTTTGCCGTGCAGGCCTGTGCCGTTTCGGCGGAACTCGGCTTTGCGTCGGAGAAGGTCAATCCCAATGGTGGCGCGATCGCGCTTGGCCACCCGGTCGGTGCATCGGGTGCGATCATCCTGATCAAGACGATCTATGAACTCATTCGCACCGGCGGGCGTTATGGCCTCGCCACCATGTGCATCGGCGGCGGGCAAGGCATCGCGGTGATCGTCGAGAACCCGGCGCACGGCTGACCCGCCGGGTCGGTGTCCGACGCGCCGGTCGATGTGGTAAGTGTCTTGGATGTTGACTAGGGAGAGTGACATGGTCATCGACGATCCGGTCGTCATCGTTGGTTCCGCCCGCACGCCGATGGGCGGTTTCCAGGGCGCGCTCGCCGCAATGACGGCCTCCGAACTCGGCGTGGCGGTAATCCGCGCGGCGCTCGAGCGCGCCGGCGTACCGGCCGATGCAGTCGACGAAGTGGTCTTCGGCTGCGTGCTGCCCGCAGGGCAGGGACAGGCGCCGGCGCGTCAGGCCGCACTTGGCGCCGGCTTGCCGTTCTCGACGGGCGCGACCACGGTCAACAAGATGTGCGGCTCGGGCATGAAGGCGGCGATGCTGGCCCATGACCTGATCCTCGCCGGCAGCGCGCAGATCTGCGTCGCCGGCGGCATGGAGAGCATGACCAACGCCCCCTACCTGCTCGACCGCGCGCGCGGCGGCTACCGTCTCGGTCACGGGCGTGTCATCGATCACATGTTCCTCGACGGGCTGGAAGACGCTTATGACAAGGGCCGGCTGATGGGGACCTTTGCCGAGGATTGCGCCGAGACCTATCAGTTCACCCGCGAAGCCCAGGACCAATACGCGATCGCCTCGCTCGAGCGGGCGGTGAGGGCGATCAACACTGGCGCCTTCCGGGAAGAGGTGGTGCCTGTCACGGTGCGCACCGGCAAGGCCGAGCCGGTGGTCGACCGCGACGAACAGCCGGGCAAGGCCAGGCCCGAGAAGATCCCGACGCTCAAGCCCGCCTTCCGCGAGGGCGGCACGGTGACGGCCGCCAATTCCAGTTCGATTTCGGACGGGGCCGCAGCCCTGGTGCTGATGCGCCGTTCCCGCGCCGAGGCGATGGGGCTTACTCCGCTTGCGGTTATCCGTGGCCATGCCACGCATGCCCAGGCGCCCGGTCTTTTTGCCACCGCGCCGATCGGCGCGCTGCAAAAGCTTTCCGAGCGAACCGGCTGGTCGCTGAAGGACGTCGATCTGTTCGAGATCAACGAGGCCTTCGCCGTCGTGGCGATGGCGGCGATGCGCGACCTCGACCTGCCGCATGACAAGGTCAACGTGCATGGCGGGCCTGCGCGCTCGGCCATCCGATCGGTGCTTCGGGCGCGCGCGTCATCGTCACGCTGCTGGCGGCGCTCCGTCGCCATGGCCAGAGCCGCGGCATGGCAACCCTGTGCATCGGCGGCGGCGAGGCGACCGCCATCGCCGTCGAGCTCTGCTGACGCTGAAGCGCTAGCCTGGAACCGGCGGGCGGCAGCCCGCCATCGCTGTGCGCGGCATCATCCCCGCGAGCTGGTCATATGGCCAAAGTTCGATTTCCTTTCGGTTTTGCGACGATTTGCTGCAATGCGAAACGTCTAGAGAAGTCGCGAAATTACGAAAATTTGTCCAACATGCAGCAAAATTGCGGCAAAAAGTCTCTTTACAAGTGTGCAACAACGGATAAGACGAAGGGAGTGTGTCGACGATCACGGCCATCGGGCGGAGGAGCGCAAGCGCTTCGGATGCCCGGGACGGCTCTGTTCGGACGGCTCCGGGCTTCGTGGTGGACATCACGGACATAAGAACCATGGCGCGATTTTGGGGCGCGCCGTCCTTATTGAA
>JAHRYZ010000013.1:0-3688 GCA_020621905.1 Rhizobium sp. | reverse complement strand
AATCTCTCTTTACAAGCGTGCAACAACGGATAAGACGAAAGGAGTGTGTCGGTCGGCATGGCTGCCGGGCGGGGGTGCGCAAGCGCTTCGACTGCCTGTTTTGCCGTGTTTGTCGGCTCCGGTCATCGTGATCTGCATCACGGACATAAGAACCATGGCGCGATTTTGGGGCGCGCCGTCCTTATTGAAAACCAGCGTCTTCGGCCTGGCCGAAAGAACGCAAAGGGGAGAATGTCATGAAGTACAAGTTCGGTTTTGCCGCAGCGGCTCTGCTCGCGGCCACCTTCCTTTCCAGCGCCGCAAGTGCCAAGACCTTCGTCTACTGCTCGGAAGGCTCGCCGGAAGGCTTCGATCCGGGTATGTACACCGCCGGCACCACCTTCGATGCCTCGGCCCATCCGGTCTACAGCCGCCTGATGGAATTCAAGCCTGGCACGACCGAAGCGGAAGCCGGTCTGGCGGAAAGCTATGAAGTCAACGCCGAAGGCACCGAATACACCTTCAAGCTGCGTCCGGGCGTCAAGTTCCACACCACCGAGTTCTTCACCCCGAGCCGCGAGCTGAACGCGGACGACGTCATCTTCTCGCTCGAGCGCCAGATCAAGGCCGACCATCCGTGGGCCCAGTACGTCGCCGGCACCTCGTGGGAATATGCCGCCGGCATGGGCTTCCCGGAACTGATCAAGTCGATCGAGAAGGTCGATGACCTGACCGTCAAGTTCACGCTGAACCGTCCGGAAGCGCCATTCCTCGCCAACCTCGCCATGCCCTTCGCCTCGATCGTTTCGAAGGAATATGCCGACAAGCTCGAAGCCGACGGCAAGAAGGAACAGCTGAACCAGATGCCGGTCGGCACCGGTCCGTTCATCTTCGTCGGCTACCAGCAGGACGCCGTCATCCGCTACAAGAAGAACGCCGACTACTGGGGCGGCGCTCCGAAGATCGACGACCTCGTCTTCGCCATCACCACCGACGCCGCCGTTCGCTACCAGAAGCTCAAGGCCGGCGAATGCCACCTGATGCCGTTCCCGAACGCTGCCGACGTTGCCGCGATGAAGACCGACCCGACCCTGACCGTCATGGAACAGGAAGGCCTGAACGTCGCCTACCTCGCCTACAACACGACCCAGGCTCCGTTCGACAAGCCGGAAGTCCGCAAGGCGCTGAACAAGGCGATCAACAAGCCCGCCATCGTCGACGCCGTGTTCCAGGGCATGGCAACGCCGGCCAAGAACCCGATCCCGCCGACCATGTGGTCCTACAACGACGCGACCCAGGACGACGCCTACGATCTCGACGCTGCCAAGAAGGAACTCGAAGCAGCCGGCGTCAAGGATCTCTCGATGAAGATCTGGGCCATGCCGGTTTCGCGTCCCTACATGCTGAACGCCCGCCGTGCGGCCGAAATCATGCAGGACGACTTCGCCAAGGTCGGCGTCAAGGTCGAGATCGTCTCCTACGAATGGGCCGAATATCTCGACCGTTCGAAGGCCAAGGATCGTGACGGCGCCGTCATGCTCGGCTGGACCGGCGACAACGGCGATCCGGACAACTTCCTCGACACGCTGCTCGGCTGCGAAGCCGTAGGCGGCAACAACCGCGCTCAGTGGTGCAACGAGGAGTTCAACGCCCTGGTGAAGAAGGCCAAGATCACTTCGGATCAGGCCGAGCGCACGAAGCTCTACGAAGAAGCCCAGCTGATCTTCAAGCGCGAAGCTCCGTGGGCCACCATCGACCACTCCCTGTCCGTCGTTCCGATGCGCAAGGAAGTCTCGGGCTTCGTTCAGAGCCCGCTCGGTGACTTCACCTTCGAAAACGTGGATATCGCCGAGTAACGGTCGATCCTGTTGAATTTTGCCGCGGGACAGCTTGCCTGTCCCGCGGCGATTGCATTACGAACGACCGATAGTCACGGTTGGCCCGTGAACGCCCGGAACGGATAAAAGATCGTCCGGGTCATGATACGCCCGCTGCGTTTACAGCGACCACAGACCTCCAAGAAGAACAACAGCAGGTCCACTATGTTTGGCTTTCTCTTGCGGCGGATCGCCGTTCTGATCCCGACCTTCATCGGGGTTTCCGTCATCGCCTTCGCCTTCATCCGACTTTTGCCGGGCGATCCGGTCGCCCTTCTATCGGGCGAGCGCGTGATGTCGCCCGAACGGCACGCCGAGATCAGTGCCAATCTCGGTCTCGACCGGCCCATCGTCATCCAATATTTCGACTATCTGGGCGGCGTGCTCACCGGCGATTTCGGCACTTCGATCGTCTCCAAGTCGCCGATCCTCGACCAATTCCTGGCGCTGTTCCCGGCGACGGTAGAATTGTCGCTGTGCGCCATCATCATCGCCATCGTGCTCGGCATTCCGGCCGGCGTGATCGCGGCGATCAAGCGCGGATCCTTCTTCGACCAGTCGGTCATGGGCGTCGCCCTGGTGGGTTATTCCATGCCGATCTTCTGGTGGGGCCTGCTGCTGATGATCCTGTTCTCCGGCATGCTGCAATGGACGCCGGTGTCGGGACGCATCTCGCTGATGTTCTTCTTCCCGCCGGTCACCGGCTTCATGCTGATCGACTCGCTGTTGTCGGGCCAGAAGGGCGCCTTCGTGTCGGCGCTCAGCCATCTCGCCCTGCCGTCGATCGTGCTGGCCACCATCCCGCTTGCCGTCATTGCCCGCCAGACCCGTTCGGCCATGCTGGAAGTCCTGTCCGAGGACTATATCCGCACGGCGCGTGCCAAGGGCCTGTCGCCGCTGCGCGTCGTCGGGCTGCATGCGCTCCGCAACGCCATGATCCCGGTCATCACCACGATCGGCCTGCAGATCGGCGTCATGCTCGCCGGCGCCATCCTGACCGAGACGATCTTCTCCTGGCCGGGCATCGGCAAGTGGATGGTCGACAGCGTATTCCGTCGCGACTATCCGGTGATCCAGGGCGGCCTGTTGCTGATCGCCGGCATCATCATGGTCGTCAATCTCATCGTTGATCTGCTCTACGGCCTGATCAACCCGCGCATCCGCCACTAGAAGGAGCAAATCCCATGGCCGATACCGCCACCAATCAACCGGTCTCCACCGCCGCGCTGCGTCGTCAGATGCTGGCCGAATTCTGGTTCTACTTCTCGGAAAACCGCGGCGCTGTCATCGGGCTGTTCGTCTTCCTCGCGCTCGTGCTGATCGCCATCTTCGCACCGCTCGTCGCGCCGCATTCGCCCTTCGAGCAGTATCGCGACGCGACACTCCTTCCGCCGTCCTGGCTCGAAGGCGGCAATACCTCGTTCCTGCTCGGCACCGATCCGGTCGGGCGCGACATTCTCTCGCGGCTGATCTACGGCGCGCAGTATTCGCTGTTCATCGGCGTCTTCGTCACCACCCTGTCGCTGTCGACTGGCATCCTGGTCGGCCTGATCGCCGGCTATTATCGCGGCTGGATCGATACCGTCATCATGCGGCTGATGGACATCATCCTCGCCTTCCCGTCGCTGCTCCTGGCGCTGGTGCTCGTCGCCATTCTCGGCCCGAGCCTGACCAACGGGATGATCGCGATTGCGTTGACGCTGCAGCCGCATTTCGTGCGCCTGACGCGCGCCGCCGTGATGACCGAGAAGAGCCGCGACTACGTGACCGCCGCGCGCCTCGCCGGCGCCGGCCCGATCCGCCTGATGTTCCGCACCATCCTGCCGAACTGC
>JAHRYZ010000450.1 GCA_020621905.1 Rhizobium sp. | reverse complement strand
CACGCTGTTGAGCAACAGCACGCCCTGTCGCGCCCAGCTTTCGAGAAAGCCGTGCGCTGCGGGCGGAATGCCGAGATCGCTCTGCATCTCCTTGTAAATGTTGACGAGCGAGGGCGGAATGCGCACGCCGGGCTGGACGCTGAAGCACAGGCCATGGGCCTGTCCCGCACCGTGATAGGGATCCTGGCCGAGGATGACGACCCGCACGCGCCCCAGCGGCGTCAGGTCAAGCGCGCGGAAATACTCGGTCCCCTTGGGAAAGATGCGCTTGCCGTTGCCTTTTTCGGCGATCAGAAATTCCCGCAACTGCTGCATGTAGGGGCTTTCGAATTCCCGGCCCAGAGCCTTCTTCCAGCTCTCCTCCAGACGAACATCAGACCCGCTCATTGCCGCACCATGCCTTTTCCGTTTAGATGACCCGGGCCGATTGAAAGCCAGCGGCCGGAGCTGTCAAGCCCGGCCGCGATCGATACGGAGAATTCAGTGGGGAACGACGGTTGAAGGCTCCTGCAATCCTGTGGCAACGCCATCGCCTGCTGCTCGGCGCCTTCTTCGGCGCGACGCTGATCGCGCTGTTCTTCGGCTCCCGCTTCCTGCTGTCGGTCCTCTATTGGAGCGATCCGGCCCATCGCAACCAGCCGCTCGAAGGCTGGATGACGATCGGCTACGTGGCGCATTCCTACGACGTGCCGCGCGACCGGTTGGTCGAGATCCTCGGCCTCCAGCCACCGGACAGTCCCGACAGGAAAGCGCGGCCGACCCTGGAGCGGATCGCCCGCGACCGGGGCCAGCCGCTCGAGGCCTTCGAGAACGACATCGAGGCCGCGATCGCGCGACTGCGTGCCGAAGAGCCGCATAAATGACGGATCAATTGCTGGCGCTGCTCCCGCTCTATGGCCTGCCCCTGCTCGCAGCGGTCACCGGCTTTAGCTGCCTCGGCCTGCCGCTGCCCGCCTCGATCGTCATGATGCTGATGGGCGCCTTCGCCGCCGCCGGCGATTTCAACCTCCTCGCCGTCTTCGCCACGGCCCTTACCGCCTCCGTGCTCGGCGACCAGACCGGCTTTGCCATCGGCCGGCTGGGCGGAGCGGCCATCATAGCGCGGCTGGCGAAGACGCCGTCGCGGCAGGAAACGCTCGCCCGCGCCGAGGCACGGATCAACAGCCACGGCCCCGTCGCGGTCTTTCTCACCCGCTGGCTGCTTGCCCCGCTCGGTCCCTATGTCAACCTGATCGCCGGCGCCACGGCCTTTTCCTGGGCGCGCTTCACGTTCTACGGCGTCACCGGCGAGCTGTTCTGGGTCGGCGGCTATACGGGCCTCGGCGTGATCTTCAGCGACAATGTCATGAATATTGCCGAGATCGTCGGCGACCTGAGCGGCTTCCTCGCTGCCGGCGTCGTCGCGCTGTACCTGGGCTGGCGCATCGTCAAGATCCTGCGACACGACCAAGTGGAAACGAAACCATAGCGCAAGGACGGAACCTTCCCGTCTTGGCGCCCCGACCACGCGGGTCTATGGTTGCCGAACTGTCATATGCCGATGCTATGCGGGAATCGCCCCGCAACGAGGATGTGCCATGACCGTTTTGATCTGGACCTTAGCGATCGCTCTCTCCGTTCATCTCCTCAGCATGCTGATCGT
>JAHRYZ010000449.1 GCA_020621905.1 Rhizobium sp. | reverse complement strand
GTCCATGATCCAGGCGCTGGAGGCGCGCCGGCGCAGCACGTCCCAGATCAGGCCGGCAATCGCGGCGCGGTCGCCCGAGCCGGCATAGCGATGCGCGGTGCCCCATTCCTTCAGCGCCTTCGCCGCCGGAACGCGTTGCGCGTCGATCGTGTCGATCAGTTCGATGGCGGCGGAGAGGCGCGCTGCGGGAGTCATTTAGAACCTTCGGTTCGAGCAGAAAACGACGGACGCGAAGGCCGGCAGCAAAACCACTTGAACCGACATCGGAATTCCCTCCGGCCTGAACGCAAGCCCCCGCTATAGCGACCGCGCCCGGTCGTGACAATCAAGCAGCATCCGCGCCGTTGAACCACAATCATCGCCCCGGAGACCAAGTGCTGACAGTTCCAGTGATTTCAGTCTTGAACAGGCCCCAGAACGCCCCCGGATGCTGCAATGAACCTGACCTCTCCCGTCCTGAAGGGCGTCGACCAGACCGCCGAACTGCCCGGCAGCTCCGTGAGTTTGTTGCTCAAAATCGCCGACGACAGCCCGGACGGCGTGCTCGGCATGGTGATGTCGGGGCTGTCAGGCGTCGCGGCCGCCCTGGCGGTGGCGATCGTGCTGACCGTCTATTTCCGAAGCGGCTATCGCAGCTCAGGCGATATCCTCAGGCACGGTCTTGCCGCCACGGCGGTGCTCGCGCTGCTCGCCTTCGTCGCCTACGACATGCGGCATGCCGCACTTGCCTATCTCGGCCTCAACCCGGCAAAGCCCTCGGTCGAATTCGAGATCCGGCTTCCCAAGGCCGCCTTGTCGGCCGTCGCCGACGGCCAGGTCGAATTGGTCACCGACAGGAACCAGAAGCTTGCCAGGATGACGGGCGTGCTGGCGTCCGACGGCGATGGCCGCAGCGTGCTGAGAGGTTCGGTGACGCTCGACTATCGGACCACCGACCGCGTCGTGGTCCTGAATCTGCCGGGCCAGGCCCAGCGCCAGTTCAAGCTGCGGCTCGCGGCGAGCCCGAGCCACTCCGATCAGTTCGGACCATGGCATCTGGCCGACCGCGTCGCCGCCCCGGTTGGCGAGCCTGCCCGCACCGAGCCGAACGACGCCTTCGCGATCCGCTATCGCGTGCTGTAGGCCTCAATCGAACAAGTTGCCGTCATGCCCGCGCATGCGGGCCATCCAGCCGCGGCCTATCGATTCCACTGCTGGCGTCCTCGGGATACTGGATCGCTTTCTCGGGCGATGACGGCTGAGACAGTGCGCCCTCTTTTGATTTCATCAATCCGTCGCACACGAACATATAATCGCGCCGGAAGGATCGTCGCATGCCCGAATTTCGCCTGACCCAGATCTCCGACACCCACCTCACCCGCCGCCATCAAAAGCTCACCGACAACTTCCACCGGGTAAGCGACTACATCGACGCGACGCGGCCCGATCTCGTCGTCAACAGCGGCGACCTCGCCTACGATGCCCCGACCAGCCCGGATGATCTCGAATTCGCTCGCGAGCTGCACGCTGCGCTTCCGGCTCCCTGCCGCTACCTGCCCGGCAATCACGACATCGGCGACAACCCGACGGAAGTGGGACCGGCTCCGTCGCAACCGGCCACGGAACGCGACCGGCAGGTTTTCCTCTCCTGCTTCGGAGAGGAT
>JAHRYZ010000448.1 GCA_020621905.1 Rhizobium sp. | reverse complement strand
TAGGCGGCCTTCATGCCGTAAAGCTTGAGCTCACCCATGAGCTCGAAGATTTGAGTTCGTTCCATCAGTTGGTTCTCCGGAGGTTGTCGTAACGCGCACAATCGGCAATCGGCGCATGGCGGAGCGTCAGCGCGGCCGGCGTCATGATGTTGGCCGGTGGAGCGGGTTCGCGTTGCCGGGCCAGGATGTTGAGCACGACGTCGGCGGAGTGGACGCCGTGACCGAGCGCTTCGGCACAGGCGGCCTCCACCGCCGGCAGACCATCGGTCAGCACGGCGTTGAGGATGTCGACCATCTGCCGATTGCCATCGTCGGTGCTTGCGAGCCTGCGCCGGATCCGCTCGAGGGCGGCCGGCAGCACCCAGTCCTTGGGCGCCGTTGCGCAAGGCGCCGGGTTTGCGGGCCAGCACGGGCACGTAATGCCAGGGGTCATAGACCGTCTCGCCACGGCCGAACGAGCGAGGATGCTGGGCCACGATCCGACCGTCCTGGCGGATCACGATGCGGTCGGCATAGGCGTGAACCTCGACGGGCCGCCCGACCGCGCTGGCCGCTACCGAGTATTTGTTGTTGTCGAAGCGCACCAGGCAGGTCTTCGAGACCGATGCCGGCACTGCGTGGAATCCATCGAACCGGCCGGCGTAGGGAACGAGCTTCGGCCGTTCCGCCTCGAACGCCTCCCAGATCGTCTGCTCGGTCAGTTCTGGATGACGATGCGCCTTGGCGTAGGCGATGCATTTATCGAGCAGCCAGGCGTTCAACTCGTCATAGTTCTTGAACCGCAGCCGCGGCGTGAAGAAGCGTTCACGGACCAGCCCGACCTGGTTCTCGACCTGCCCCTTCTCCCAACCGGATGCCGGCGTGCAGGCGACCGGATCGACGAGGTAATGGCTGCACATCTGCTGGAATCGGCGATTGTAGAGGCGATCCTTACCGACGAAGATCGTCTCCACCGCGGTCTTCATGTTGTCGTAGATGCCGCGTCCGCAGGTGCCCTTGAACAGAGCGAACGCCCGGTCGTGGGCGTCGAACACCATCTCCTGCGTCTCGCGCGGGTAGGCTCGGACGAACAGCATACGGCTATGGCAGAGCCGCATATGGGCGGCCTTCACGATCACCGTCACGCCGTTGAGCAGAACGACCTCGTGGCTCCAGTCGAACTGGTAGGCTTCCCCAGGGGCAAAGCTCAGCGGCACGTAAACCGCAGCCGTCGCCGCGCCCCGCTCTTTGGCCCATGCCCTCGCATAGCGGCGGACCGCGTCGTAGCCCCCGTCATATCCGCGCTCGCGCAGCTCTTCGAAGATCCGGATCAGCGTCAATTGCTCACGGGCCGGCTTAACGGTATTGCCGGCCAGCAGCGCGCCGAGCTCGCCAGTCCACTGGCCAAGCTTCGGTCGCGGCTGCACTTCCCGCTCATACTCAAACGACGTCCCGCCCGACCGAAGTACCTTGCGGACCGTGTTCCGGGACACCCTCAGGTCCCGGGCGATCTCCTTGATCGTCTTGCCCTTGATAAAGTGCTCGCGCCGAATCCGCGCAATCGTCTCCACGACCAGCATCCCCCACCACCTGCTTCCTTCGAAAGCAGGCAGCCCAACAGGCCAATCTTTAGGGGGTCAATTTTGGACGCCGATCCCCCAGCTCAGG
>JAHRYZ010000447.1 GCA_020621905.1 Rhizobium sp. | reverse complement strand
AGGCCGCGCGGCTGCGCGACGGTTCCCGCCGCATCACGCACATCACCGAGGTGATCGGCATGGAAGGCGACGTCATCGTCACCCAGGACCTGATGCGCTACGAGATGGACGGGGAGGACCTCAACGGCAGGATCATCGGCCGGCATGTCTCGACCGGCATCGGCAAGCCGCATTTCTGGGACCGCGCGCGCTACTACAACGAGGAGCGTCGCCTCGCCGCCGCGCTCGACGCCATGGAAAAGAACAACAAGGAGATCTAGGCGCGATGTTCGGTTTCGATCCCATGGTGCTCGCCATCATCGCCCTTGCGGCCGTCGCGACGGCCGGCATCGCCTATGGGATCCTGTATTCCCGCATCGAGGTCGAGAAGAAGACCGCCAACCGCATCAGCCGGGTGAAGGCCGCCGAAACCGACACCGCCAAGGTCAAGGCGGCCCGCGACCGGGTGCAGGAAATTTCCAAGCGGCGCAAATCGGTTCAGGATTCGCTGAAGGACATCGAGCGCAAGCAGGAAGAGAAGACGAAGAAGATCGCCAGCGCCAGCCTGAAATCGAGGCTGGTGCAGGCCGGGCTGACGGCGACGCCCAGCCAGTATTACATCGCCAGCGTCGCGCTCGGTCTGGTCGTGCTGGTTTTCGCCTTTCTCGGCGGCGTGCCGCTGATCGTGACGCTGGGCATGGCCTTCGTCGCCGGTTTCGGCCTTCCGCGCTGGATTCTCGGCTTCCTGATCGGGCGGCGGCAGAAGAAGTTCCTCGGCGAGTTCCCCAATGCGCTCGACGTCATGGTCCGTTCGATCCGCTCCGGCCTGCCGCTCAATGACGCGCTCCGGCTGATTGCCGCCGACGGGCAGGATCCGGTCAAGACGGAATTCCGACGTGTCGTCGAATCCCAGCAGGTCGGCCTCAGCGTGCCGGAGGCCTGCACCCGCATGATGCTGACCATGCCCCTGTCGGAAGTGAACTTCTTCGCCATCGTCATCGCCATCCAGGCCCAGGCCGGCGGCAATCTGTCGGAATCGCTGTCGAACCTGTCGCGCGTTCTGCGTGACCGCAAGAAGATGCGCTCCAAGGTCCAGGCGCTCTCGATGGAAGCCAAGGCCTCGGCCGCCATCATCGGCGCGCTGCCGTTCATCGTCGCGTTTCTCGTCTACATGACCTCGCCGAACTACATCATGATCCTGTTCACCGATCCGCGCGGGCATCTGATCCTCGGCGCCTCGGGGGTGTGGATGTCAATCGGCATCCTCGTCATGCGCAACATGATCCAGTTCGACATCTAGGAAGGGACCGTCATGGAAGAGCTGGCCGCAAGACTGACAGACCCCGCCATGGTGGTCGCCGTGCTTGTCGCGATCGCGGTGTTCGCGACGCTTTACACCATTGCCATCCCCTATCTGGAGCGCGGCGACCTCAACAAGCGGATGAAGGCCGTCTCGACCGAGCGCGATCTGATCCGCGCCCGGGAGCGGACCCGCCTCAATGCCGAGGGCAGCCATGGCAAGACGAGCCTGCGCGCCAGCAACAACCGATCGGTCCGCCAGATCGTCGAGAAGTTCAACCTGCGCCAGGCGCTCGTCGACGACGCGACGATGGACAAGCTCAAGGCCGCTGGCTTCCGCTCGCAGAACGCACTCAACATCTTCCTGGTGGCGCGCTTCC
>JAHRYZ010000012.1 GCA_020621905.1 Rhizobium sp. | reverse complement strand
CGCCTTGAAACGGTGCGCGTCGCCGAGCGCGCCAATCTGCTCTGGCTGCTTGTCCACACCGACGAGGGCCTGACCGGCCTTGGCGAAACCTTCTTCGGCGCCGAAACGGTCGAAGCCCATGTGCACGAATACATCGCGCCGCGCGTGATCGGCCGCGATCCGCTGGAGATCGACCGGCTGTCCGCCGATCTCGTCGGTTATCTCGGCTCCCGTTCGTCGGGCGCCGAGGTGCGCGGCAATTCGGCCTTTGACATCGCGCTCTGGGATCTGTTCGGCAAGGCGACCGGCCAGCCGATCGCCCAGCTGCTCGGCGGCTTCACCCGCCGCGAGATCCGCACCTACAATACCTGCGCCGGCACTGAATACATCAAGAAGGCGACCGGCCAGACGACCGCCAATTACGGGCTTGCCGAAGGCCGCGACTATGACGACCTGAACGGCTTCCTCCATCACGCCGACGAACTCGCCCAGTCACTGCTCGAAGAAGGGATCACGGCGATGAAGATCTGGCCCTTCGACGCCGCGGCGGAGAAGACCCGGGGCCAGTACATCTCCATGCCGGATCTGAAGCAGGCGCTGCAGCCCTTCGAGAAGATCCGTGCCGCCGTCGGCGACAAGATGGACATCATGGTCGAGTTCCATTCCATGTGGCAGCTGCTGCCGGCCATGCAGATCGCCAAGGCGCTCACCCCCTACCAGGCCTTCTGGCACGAAGATCCGATCAAGATGGACAGCCTGTCGAGCCTCAAGCGCTATGCCGAGGTCTCCCCGGCCCCGATCTCCGCCTCGGAGACGCTCGGCTCGCGCTGGGCCTTCCGCGACTACCTGGAGACCGGCGCCGCCGGCGTCGTGATGCTGGACATTTCCTGGTGCGGCGGCCTGTCGGAAGCCCGCAAGATCGCCGCCATGGCCGAGGCCTGGCACCTGCCAGTCGCCCCGCATGACTGCACCGGCCCGGTCGTGCTCTGCGCCTCCACCCATCTGTCGCTCAACGCGCCGAATGCGCTCGTGCAGGAAAGCGTGCGCGCCTTCTATCGCACATGGTATCGGGACCTGGTGACGGCCCTGCCCGAGGTAAAGAACGGCATGATCACGGTACCGCCGGGCGCCGGGCTTGGCATGGAACTGAACCCCGAACTCGAGCGGGCCTTCACGGTCTCGCGCCGCATCTCCCACGCGTCCAGCCTCTGAACGCCGCAGCTATCCGACGGAAGAAGACACCGATGTCCAACACCACTGAAACAGCGCTTGGCGGCGGCCGCTACCGGGCCATGGCCGGCCCCGCGGTCATGCTGCTCGGCATGCTGATGTTCGCGCTGAACGACGCCATGGGCAAATGGCTGGTCGCCAATTACGGTCTCGGCCAGGTCATCCTGATCCGCAGCATTGCCGCCTTGCTGATCCTCGCGCCTTTCCTCTGGCGCGCCGGCAGGAAACCGGTCTTCGAGGCCGAGCGGCCGTTGATGCAATTCGCCCGGGTCGTCTTCTCCACCCTGGAGGTGTTCTGTTTCTATTACGCGGTCATGTATCTGCCGCTCGCCGACGTCATGACCTACTGGCTGGCCGCGCCGATCTACGTCGCCGCCGCCTCGCCGCTCCTGCTCGGCGAAAAGGTCGGCTGGCGCCGCTGGAGCGCGATCTTCGTCGGCTTCGTCGGCGTGATCATCACGCTCGAGCCGTCGAGCGCCATGTTCACCATGCCGGCCGTCATCTCCATCCTCGGCACCTTCGCCTTCGCCTTCATGCTGCTCTCCGGCCGCAGCCTGCGCGGCACGCCGGACAAGACACTGGTCCTGTTCCAGGTGGGCGGGGCCGGTCTTGCGGGACTGGTTTTTGCCCCCTTCGACTGGACGCCGCTGACCTCGGCCTCCGAACTGGCCCTGCTCGGGCTGCTCGGCGTCGTCGCCATGGGCGCGCATATGCTGGTCAACCGCGCGCTGAAGATCTCGGATGCCGCGACCGTCGCGCCGCTGCAATATACCCTGCTGCTCTGGGCGATCCTGTTCGGCTGGATGTTCTTCGGCGACGTGCCGCGGCTCACCATGATGCTGGGCGCAGCCCTGATCGTCGGCTCCGGCATGTTCATCTTCTTCCGCGAACAGCAATTGAAGCGCCGTCAGCCGGACCGCCCACTCGACGTTCCATGAGCCACACGACGGACTCTGGTGAGGATGACGAAAGGGCCGCCTCGACGAAGCGGCCCTTTTCGTATGCCCGCTACGCGGCCCAGGCCGCTCCCATGAAAAAGCCCGCGACGACCGCCGCGGGCTTCCCTGCGAGAGCGGCCGTGAAGGAGCACGGCCGCCTCTCCGTCATACCTGGACCGCTTACTTGCGGATCTCGGCCAGCTTGGCGAGGATGCCGTCGACAACGTCGGCGCCGATCTCGGCCTTGTGCTTGTCGTAGACGATCATCGACTTCTCGCGAATGCGCGCCTGTTCTTCGGCAGACAGCGTGTTGACCTCGATGCCTGCAGCCTTGATCTTCTCCAGCGACTTCTTGTTCAGGTCCTGGATGACCTTGCGCTCTTCGTCACGGCCGACCATGGCGCAATCACGAAGGGCTGCCTGTTCTTCCGGTGCGTAGGTGTCGAAGATCGCCTTCGAGTAGAGGAACAGGAACGGCGTGTAGGCGTGGTTCGTTTCCGTGACGTATTTCTGCACTTCGTAGAACTTCGAGGTGTCGATCGTCACATAGGGGTTTTCCTGCGCGTCGATCGCCTTGGTTTCCAGCGCCGAGAACACTTCGCCGAAGGCCATCGGGGTGGCATTGGCGCCGAGGTTCTGGAAAGTGTCGAGGAAGATGTTGTTCTGCATGACGCGAACCTTCATGCCCTCGAAGTCTTCCCACTTGTTGACCGGGCGAACCGAGTTCGACAGGTTGCGGAAACCGTTCTCCCAGTAGGCCAGATTCACCAGGCCGGATTCCTCGAGCTTCTTGTTCATCTGGTCGCCGAAGTCACCGTCGAGAACCTTGTAGGCTTCGTCGGCGCTGGCAAACAGGAACGGCAGGTCGAACACGCCGAGTGCCGGCACGATGCCGACCAGCGGCGAGGACGAGGTGACGACGGCTTCCTGGACGCCCGAGCGCAGGGCCTGGGTCGCCTGAAGGTCGCCGCCGAGCGCGCCGCCCCAGAAGGCGGTGAGCTTGAGCTTGCCGCCGGACTTCTCGTCCAGGCAGGCCTGCATGGCCTTGATGCCGTTGCCGACCGGGTGGTCGGCATTGATGCCGTTCGAGACGCGGATGTTGCGCTCGGAGAACTCGGCGAAAGCCGGGGCAGCGGCCGAGCAGGCGAAGGCGATGGCAGTGGTGGTCAGAAGCAGTTTTCTCATATTATCCTCCCATGGATGGTTGAGCGAGAAGTCGGGCCTGCGGGCTGTCAGTGCAGCCAGCGGGCGGGTACGAGCACGAGGTCCGGGAACAGGACCAGGAGAAAGAGCACGATCGTCTGGGCGAGCAGGAACGGCCAGACGCCCGTCGTGACCTTACCGAGCGGGATCTTGGCCACGCCGCTCACGACGTTGAGCACGACGCCGACGGGCGGCGTGATCAGACCGATGCAGTTGTTCATGATGAACAGGACGCCGAAATAGACCGGATCGATGCCCGCCTGCTTGATGATCGGCATCAGCACCGGCGTCAGGATCAGGATCGTCGGCGTCAGGTCGAGCGCCGTGCCGACCACCAGCACGAGGATCATGATCACGAACATCAGCAGCATCGGACGGTCGATCAACGGCTCGATGTAGCCGGCGATCTCCGCCGGGATATTCGCCGCCGTGATGAGCCAGGCCGAGACGAGCGCGGCGCATACCAGGAACATGATGACCGAGGTCGTCTTCGCCGCCTGCAGGATGACGTGCGGCAGGTCCTTCGGCTTCAGTTCCCGGTAGATGACCATGCCGACGAACAGCGCGTAGGCAGCGGCGACGACCGCGGCTTCCGTCGGCGTCATGATGCCGGCCTTGATGCCGCCGAGGATGATGACCGGCATGCCAAGCGCCCAGGCCGCGCGGCCGGTGGCCGTCAGGCGTTCCTTCATCGGTGCCTTCGGCAGCGGCTGGACATTGTCCTTACGCACGACGATCAGCCAGGCGATCACCAGCGAAATGCCCATCATGATACCCGGCACGATGCCGGCCATGAACAGCTGGGTGATCGAGACGTTGGCGGCGACGCCGAAGACGATGAAGGCCATCGACGGCGGGATCACCGGGGCGATGATGCCGCCGGCGGCAATGAGGCCACCTGCACGGGGAACATTGTAGCCGGCCTTGGCCATCATCGGCAGCAGGATCGCGGCGAGCGCCGCGGTATCGGCAGCTGCCGAACCGGAAATGCTGGCCATGATGATCGAAGCCATGATCGCCACGATGCCGAGGCCACCACGGATATGGCCGACACAGGCAATGGCAAAATCGATGATGCGCCGCGACAGACCGCCGGAATTCATCAGTTCGCCGGCGAGGATGAAGAAGGGAATGGCGAGAAGCGTGAAGGTGTCGGCCCCGGCGATCATGTTCTGGGCGATGATCTGGGTGTTGAACATGCCCATGTAGGACATGAGCACGACGCCGCAGAAGATCAGCGCAAAGGCAACCGGAACACCGATCGCCATCGCCGAGAAGCGAACCGATAAAGACGAGAGTGTCATCAGGTACGCTCCGCCAACTGCTCGAGGCAAGATTTTCGCCGGCGAAAGCAGCGATTTCGTCGTCGGTCACCCGACCGGTCAGCAGACGGATCAGCCGTTCGAAGGCGATGATCGCCATGCCGCCGCCGGTGAACAGACCGATGCCATAGACCCAGATCATCGACAGGCCAGTGACCGGCGCCTTCATGCTGGCATTGATCGGGAACTGCTTCCAGGTGCCCCAGAAGAAGATCACCGAGCAGGCGAGGATGATGATGTTGGACAGGATCATGCAGATGATCCGTCCGCGGCGGGAGAGGAACATCACGACCGTCTCGATACCCAGATGACCATGTTCCCGGAAGGCGACCACCGCCCCGGTGAAGGTCAGCCAGACGAAGAAATAGCGCGACAGTTCTTCCGAGGCGACGATGCCCGAATTCATCGCATAGCGCATGATGACGTTGACGAAGACCATCACGGCCATCGCCGACAGGAAGAAGATCAGCAGCATCTCGAGGATGCGATAGAACGTGTCGATTGCCCTTTGCATGGTCAGTCCCCTCACACCTTGTCGAGCAGGCCGCGGGCGGCCAGGTTGCGGATCAGCGCCTTCGTGCCGAAGGTCCAGGGCGGGCAGGCATCGGTGCGCTCCACCCAGTTGACGAGGCGCCCGAGTCTGGGCGTGGCGATCTCCACGCGGTCGCCGAGTTCGTGGGTGAAGCCCTGGCCCGCGCCGCGCCGGTCCTTGACCGGGGCGAACATGGTCCCGAGGAACAGCACCGCGCCGTCCGGATACTGATGATTGCGGTTGATGAGCTGGCGGGCGAGGTCGGCGGGCTTGCGGCTGATCGCTTCCATCGGGCTTTCGCCGGTCATCTCGAAGCCGTCCTTGCCCTCGACCTTGAGCGAGACCCGCACGCGGCCAAGCTCCTCCAGCCCGAAGGACTGATCGAACAGGCGGATGAAGGGGCCGATCGAGCAGGAGGCATTGTTGTCCTTGGCCTTGCCGAGCAGCAGGGCTGAGCGACCTTCGACGTCGCGCAGGTTGACGTCGTTGCCGAGCGTCGCACCGACGATTTCACCGGAGGACCGCAGCACGAGCACGACTTCCGGCTCGGGGTTGTTCCATTCGGAAATGGGGTGGATGCCCACCAGCGCGCCACAGCCGACCGCCGACATCGGCTGGGCCTTGGTGAATATCTCCGCATCGGGACCGATACCGACTTCAGATATTGACCAGGCCCCATGTCCTGCAGCAGAGCCTTGACGCGGGCCGCCTGCTCGGAGCCGGCGACCACGCCGCGCAGACTGTCGCCGAGGACCGGCGCCAGACGCTTGCGGATGTCCAGGGCCCGCGAGGCATCGCCCTTGGCCTGCTCCTCGATCACCCGCTCGAGCATGCTGTCGGCAAAGGTCACCCCGGCGGCCTTGATCGCCTGAAGGTCGACCGGCGCCAGAAGTTCACCGGCCTGGCCGGAGAGGAAATCGTCGAGCGAACCGAGTTCGGCGAGATCGCTCGCACCCTTCAGGCGGGCAGCGATGCCGTCGATTTCGAGAAGCGAGGAAACGGTCGCGGCGAACGGCGAGATATCCAGCAGGCGGCCATTGCGCACGAGGACCGGGCACGGCCCATCGACGGCTTTCGACCACACGCGCCCGACCAGCAAGGCCTCGGCGGCATCGTCTGGCAAAATCTGCGCGGCGCTCAGCGAATGCGTGGAACTCAAGACAACCCTCCCCCGTTGAATGTCTGCAGGCGCGCCCTCCAGCTCACCTTGCCCTATTGTCAGGATGTCTGACAACAATGCTGAAACGTTTTAGTCGGACTCTTTCCAGCTGTCCAGCGCCGAACATAGGTTTCCCGATTGAATTCCAACTTCCGAAAAGATGCATAAGCGCCGCACTCGGTCCGGCCGAATGCGGCGAACGCGCGTTCAATAGGATTCGAGCTGCAGGCCGAGACGGCCGGTGGCTCCGAGCAGGTGGCGACGCATGGCCTCGCGCGCCCGTTGCGGGTCGCGGCTCGCGACAGCTTCGCGGATGGCCAGATGCTCGGCGATGGTCACTTCGACGATTTCCTCGAGCACGGCCGCGGCGCGCGCCGCGTTGATGGCCAGGCTGATTCGCTCGGCAATGAAGCCGATGAACAGCGTGAAGTACTCGTTTTTTGTGGCCGCTGCCAGGATCCGATGAAAGGCGAGATCGGCCACGATGCCTTGGTCGGTCCATTTGTCTGCGCCGGTCATGGCGGCAAGCGTTTCGTCCAGCTTGTCGAGGTCGGTCTGGTCGTGATGGACCGCTGCGAGCCCCGCCGCCTCGATTTCCAGCGGCAGACGCAGCTGGAACAGCTCGCGGAAACTCTCCCGATCATGCAGGTCGTCCTGCTCGATGCGGATCGTTTGTCGCGCACGCTGTTCAGTGACGAAAGCGCCGACGCCCTGCCGTGTCTCGACCAGCCCTTCGTTGCGAAGCTGGGCGATCGCCTCGCGCACCACCGAGCGGCTGACGCCGAAGCCCTTCGCCAGTACATGCTCGGTCGGCAGCTTCTCGCCGGGCAGAATGCGGCCCTCGGCGATGTCGCGTCCGATCTGCGCCGCGATGCGCGCCGGCAAATGCTCATTGCGCCTGATATGACCGAAATCCACCGACATGCTGCCCCGTCTCCTTGTCGCCCCCAGCGGTTTTCTAGGAATTCTGTACGAAATTCAATTGGCAACCGGGATTCATGACGAAGGTAGGATCGATGGCGGTCTTGAGCGCGGTCAGCAGCTTGCGCTGAACCGCCGGCAGCCGCGCGTCGAAATCCGGCTTCTTCAGGCGTCCGATGCCATGCTCGGCGCTGATCGAACCATGATAGGCGTCAAGCACCACATTGATGGCTGCCTTGGCCTGATAGATCTGCGCGGCGCACTGCTCCGGCGAAAGCGCCGCAGGCGGCAGGACGTTCAGATGCACATTGCCGTCGCCGACATGGCCGTAGGAAACGCATACGCAATCCGGCAGCGCGGCGGCGACGGCGGCCTCCGCATCGCGGACGAAATCGGCAAGCCGCGACAAGGGCACGGAAATATCCGTCCGCAGATGCGGGCCCCGCTTTGCCTGCCCCTCGTTCATGCCTTCGCGGAAGAGCCACAGATTGCGCGCCTGGCCCTTCGACGTGGCGATCACGCCGTCGGCCACCAGCCCTTCCTCCATCACCCCACCGAGGAAACGCTCCATAAGGTCGTCGATGTCGACGAGGCCCGAGCCCGAGATTTCCATCAGTACATAGGCCGGGTAGTCGCCCGACATCGGCATGGCAAGATCGGGGATCGCCTCGCGGGCGAGGACGAAGGCCAGCGGCGGCATGAACTCGAAGGCCGACAGCAGATCGCAGCAATCGCGCCGCGCACGGCGATAGAGCACGATCGCATCGTCAAGAGCATTCAGGCCGACAAGCGCGGTCGCCACCTGGTCGGGCTCCGGCATGAGCTTGACGGAGACGGCAGTTATGATGCCGAGCGTGCCTTCGGCGCCGATGAAGAGCTGCTTGAGATCGATGCCGCGATTGTCCTTGCGCAGCGTCGACAGTCCGTCGAAGACCGTGCCGTCCGGCAGCACTACTTCCAGGCCGAGCACCAGTTCCCGCGTCATGCCATGGCGCAGCACGTTGATGCCGCCTGCATTGGTGGAGACATTGCCACCGATCCGGCAGGAACCCTGAGCGCCGAGCGCCAACGGGAAGAACATGCCCTCGCGCGCCACCGCATCCTTGAATTCCGAGAGAATGCAGCCTGCCTCGACCACGGCCGAAAAATCGTCCGCGTCGATGCGCCGGATCGCCGTCATGCGTTCGAGGCTGAGCACGACCTGGCTGCCCGGCTGGTCCGGAACGGCGCCGAGCACCAGGCCGGTATTGCCGCCCTGCGGAACGATCGAGAGGCCGAGAGACGCGCAAGCCTTGACGGCCGCCGCGACCTCGTCGGTGGTCCGGGGCCTGAGGACGGCAACCGCACCGGTCGTCACGTCCCCATGCCAGTCGCGGCAATAGCGCCCGACCTCATCACCAACCAGAACCATGTCCGGGCCAAGTGCCCGGACGAGTGCCTCCTGCTGGTCATCCGCTGCCGCTACCGCTCCGCTCCGTCCGATCAAGGTCGCATTCTCCGAGTGCCCCACCCCGCCAAACTCTGCTAGCGTCAGCGATGGGGATTGCCAATTATTCTGTTTTCAAACTTATCATATAAGGTTATCAGACAACCTTACAATATTTGTTTTGAGCGGCTTGTCATTCGTCAAATCGGAGCGACAGGCCCTGCAGGAGGAGGAAATCCATGCATATCCTGATCATTGGCGCCGCGGGAATGGTCGGCCGCAAACTCGCCGATCGCCTGACGCGCGACGGCACGCTCGGCGGCAAGGCGATCGACGCCATGACCCTGGTGGACGTGGTCACGCCCGACGCTCCAGCCGGTTTCACCGGTAAGGTGACGCTGGAAACCGTCGACCTTTCCGCACCCGGTGAAGCCGAGCGCCTGATCGCCGACCGCCCGGACGCGATCTTCCATCTCGCGGCCATCGTCTCGGGCGAGGCCGAGATGGATTTCGAGAAGGGCTATCGCATCAATCTCGACGGTACACGCTACCTGTTCGACGCCATCCGCATCGCCAACGGCCAGGACGGCTACAAGCCGCGGGTCGTCTTCACCTCGTCGATCGCCGTCTTCGGCGCGCCCCTGCCCTATCCGATCCCGGACGAATTCCACACCACGCCGCTCACCAGCTACGGCACCCAGAAGGCCATCTGCGAGCTTCTGCTGTCGGACTATTCGCGCCGCGGCTTCTTCGACGGCATCGGCGTCCGTCTTCCGACCATCTGCATTCGACCGGGCAAGCCGAACAAGGCAGCCTCCGGCTTCTTCTCCAACATCCTGCGCGAACCACTGGTCGGCCAGGAAGCCGTTCTTCCCGTCTCCGACGACGTGCGCCACTGGCACGCGTCGCCCCGCTCAGCCGTCGGCTTCCTGATCCACGGTGCGACGATCGACGTCGAGAAGGTCGGCCCGCGCCGCAACCTCTCCATGCCGGGCCTCAGCGCAACGGTCGGTGAGCAAATCGAGGCGCTGCGGCGCGTTGCCGGCGACAAGGCGGTCAGCCTCATCCGCCGCGAACCGGACGAGATGGTCATGCGCATGTGCGCCGGCTGGGCTCCGGGCTTCGAGGCCAAGCGCGCCCGCGAGCTCGGCTTCACCGCCGAAAACTCGTTCGACGAGATCATCCGCGTGCACATCGAAGACGAACTGGGGGGAAAGCTGTGACCTCCGCCGCCAGCACAGGACGGGGCTCGCGCCGGATCGCCTTTCTCGGCACCGGCTTGATGGGCGCGCCGATGGCGCGTCGTCTTCTCAAGGCCGGCCTCACCGTCACCGTCTGGAACCGTGACCTGTCCAAGGCGGAAACCCTGTCCGCCGACGGCGCGACCGTTTCCCCCACGGCTGCCGACGCTGTACGCGGTGCCGACATCGTCTTCACCATGCTGAGCGACGGCAAGGCGGTGACGGATGTTCTGTTCGACCAGGGCGTCGCCGACGCCCTGAAGCCCGGCGCCATCGTCGTCGACACCTCGTCGATCGCCCCGCCGATCGCCCGCGAGCATTCCGAAACGCTGGCCAAGCGGCAGGTACACCATATCGATGCGCCCGTGTCCGGCGGCGTGGTCGGCGCCGAGGCGGGAACGCTGGCCATCATGGCGGGCGGCGATGCGGCCATTGTCGACAGCCTCGCAGACGTCTTTGCGGCGCTGGGACGGGTGACCCATGTCGGCCCCTCGGGCGCCGGCCAGATCTGCAAGCTCGCCAACCAGCAGATCGTCGCGATCACCATCGGTGCCGTCGCCGAAGCCATGATCCTGGTCGAGGCCGGTGGCGCGAGCCGCGAGAAATTCCGCGACGCGATCCGCGGCGGCTTTGCCGAGAGCCGCATCCTCGACCTGCATGGCGGCCGAATGGTCAGCCGCAGCTTCGCGCCGGGCGGCCCGTCGCGGCTGCAGCTAAAAGACCTCGACGCGGTCGCCGCCATGGCTGACCTGTTCAGCCTCGAGCTGCCGCTCACCGCCAAGGTGCGCGACGAATTCCGCGAATTCGTCGCAGACGGCGGCGGTGAGAAAGACCATAGTGGGCTGCTGCTGCATCTCGAAAAGATCAATCATCGCCAGCGGGAGGAGAACCAATGAGCGAAGGAAACAAGACCGGCCGACGCCTGCGCTCCCAGAACTGGTTCGACAATCCCGACCATATCGATCTGACCGCGCTCTATCTCGAGCGCTTCATGAACTACGGCACGACGCCGGAAGAGCTGCGTTCGGGCAAGCCGATCATCGGCATTGCCCAGTCGGGCAGCGACCTCAATCCCTGCAACCGCCACCACCTCGACCTCGCCAAGCGCCTGCGCGACGGCATTCGCGACGCCGGCGGCATTCCGATCGAGTTTCCCACCCATCCGTTGTTCGAGAACTGCAAGCGTCCGACCGCGGCGCTCGACCGCAACCTCGCCTATCTGGGCCTGGTCGAAATCCTCTACGGCTACCCGCTCGATGGGGTCATCCTCACCACCGGCTGCGACAAGACCACGCCCTCGGCGCTGATGGCCGCCTCCACCGTCGACCTGCCGGCCATCGTCTTCTCCGGCGGTCCGATGCTCGACGGCTGGCATGACGGCGATCTGGTCGGCTCCGGCACCGTGATCTGGCGCTCGCGCCGCAAGCTTGCC
The DNA here is from genome assembly GCA_020621905.1 of Rhizobium sp. Lineage (GTDB taxonomy): Bacteria > Pseudomonadota > Alphaproteobacteria > Rhizobiales > Rhizobiaceae > Allorhizobium. The sequence continues at coordinate 25,311 of JAHRYZ010000012.1, read as the reverse complement.
GCGGGCGAGATCACCCGCGAGGAATTCCTTGAGGCGGCGCTCGATTCTGCCCCCTCGGTCGGCCACTGCAACACCATGGGCACGGCCTCGACGATGAACGCCATGGCCGAGGCGCTCGGCATGTCCCTGACCGGCTGCGCCGCCATTCCGGCCGCCTACCGCGAGCGCGGCCAGATGGCCTATCGCACCGGCCGTCGCGCCGTGGAACTGGTCCTTCAGGACATCAAGCCGTCCGACATCCTGACCCGCGCCGCCTTCCTCAACGCCATCAAGGTCAATTCGGCGATCGGCGGCTCGACCAATGCGCAGCCGCATCTCGCCGCCATGGCGAGGCACGCCGGCGTCGAACTGCACCCGGACGACTGGCAGGTGCACGGCTTCGACATTCCGCTGCTAGCCAATGTCCAGCCGGCCGGCGCCTATCTCGGCGAGCGCTTCCACCGCGCCGGCGGCGTACCGGCGATCATGTGGGAACTGCTGAATGCCGGCAAGCTCGACGGCTCCTGTCCGACGGTCACCGGCAAGACCATGGCCGACAACCTGCAGGGCCGCGAATCCGACGACCGCGAAGTCATCAAGCCCTACGACGCGCCGATGCGCGAACGCGCCGGTTTCCTGGTGCTGAAGGGCAATCTGTTCGACTTCGCCATCATGAAGATGAGCGTCGTGTCGGAAGGCTTCCGCGAGCGCTATCTGTGCGAGCCCGGCAGGGAAGGCGTGTTCGACGGCAAGGCGGTCGTGTTCGATGGTTCAGAGGACTACCACAAGCGCATCAACGATCCCGAACTCGACATCGACGAGAACACGATCCTGGTGATCCGCGGCGCCGGCCGCTCGGCTGGCCGGGATCGGCCGAAGTGGTCAACATGCAGCCGCCGGATCACCTACTGAAGAAGGGCATCATGAGCCTGCCGACGATCGGCGACGGCCGTCAGTCAGGCACCGCCGACAGCCCGTCGATTCTCAACGCCTCTCCGGAAAGTGCGGCCGGTGGCGGTCTCGCCTGGGTGAGAACCGGCGACATCATCCGCATCGACTTCAACGAGGGTCATTGCGACATGCTGGTGGACGAGGCCGAGATCGAGCGTCGCAAGGGCGAAGGCATCCCCAAGGTGCCCGCCGACGCGACCCCGTGGCAGCGGATCTATCGCCAGACCGTCACGCAGCTCTCCGAGGGCGCGACGATCAAGGGCGCGGACGACTTCCGTCAGATCGCCAGGACGCCACCGCGTCACAACCACTGCCGCCCCGCGGGACGCGGGAGCCCTTCCGCGATCCCATCCTCGGGCCCTGCGGCCCGCGCGTTTGACGTTGCGGGCCGCACGCCCCATCTAAGGGCGGAACCCACACGGAAGGAGGATGGCATGACGACAAACACCGAACGCGCCGTACTGGCTGGCGGATGCTTCTGGGGCATGCAGCAGTTGATCCGCAGGATGCCCGGCGTTCTCGCCACCCGCGTCGGCTACACCGGCGGCGACGTGGCCAACGCCACCTACCGCAACCACGGTACCCATGCCGAAGGCATCGAGATCACTTTCGATCCGTCGAAGATCAGCTATCGCGACCTGCTGGAGTTCTTCTTCCAGATCCATGACCCGACCACGCCGAACCGTCAGGGCAATGACGTCGGCATGAGCTATCGCTCGGCGATCTACTACACCAGCGACGAGCAGAAGCGCGTGGCCGAGGATACCATCGCCGACGTCAACGCGTCAGGCCTGTGGCCCGGCAAGGTGGTGACCGAAGTCGAGCCCGTCGGCGATTTCTGGGAAGCGGAACCGGAGCACCAGGATTATCTGGAGCGCATTCCGAACGGCTACACCTGCCATTTTCCGCGGCCGAACTGGAAACTGCCGCGCCGCGCTGCCTGACAGGTCAGGACGACATCATCGACGCCGCCGATACCTTAGGTTCGGCGGCGTTTCTGCGTCTCAGAGCACGGCGCTCATGCCGCCGTCGACATAGATGATCTGCCCGTTGACATAGTCGGAAGCGGACGAGGCAAGGAAGACGGCGGCTCCCACCAGTTCCTCCGGGCGCCCCCAGCGGCGCGAGGGCGTGCGTCCCTTTACCCAGGCATCGAACGGCGGATTGCTGGTGAGCGCCTCGTTCATGTCGGTCAGCATGTAGCCCGGGCCGATGGCATTGGCCTGGATGCCGTGCTCGGCCCACTCGGCCGCCATCGACTGGGTCAGGAGCTTGATGCCACCTTTCGCTGCCGTGTAGGGTGCGACCGTCGGACGGGCAAAGGCGCTCATCAGCGAGCCGATATTGACGATCTTGCCCTGACCGCGCGGGATCATGCGCTTGGCCGCCTCGCGGCCGACGAAGAAGGCGCTGGTCAGGTTGGTGTCGATCACCCGCCGCCATTCCTCGGCCTCAAGCTCGACGAGCGGCTTGCGCAGCTGGATGCCGGCATTGTTGACGAGAATGTCGATCGGGACACCTTCGGCGTCGAGACTCTGGAAGGCTGCAACGACGGCGGCTTCGTCGGTGACGTCGAAGGGTTCGACGAGTACGACATGCCCTTGCGAACGCAGGACGTCCGCTGTCATCGCCAGGCGGTCGGCATCCATGCCGTTCAGCACCAGCCGCGCACCTGCTTCGGCGAGCCCCGTGGCGATCGCCAAGCCCAGCCCGCGCGATGAACCAGTCACGAGGGCGGTCTTGCCTTCAAGGCTGAACAGCGGATTCTTCAAGCCTGTACTCCCGGTTTCCGTTTGCGTCTCCCTCCCCGTCACCACGGCACGAAGCAGACCACGTTCGACTATAGAGGACGCGGTACGGGAGGACAGTCGCGACTGCCGGTATTCGCCCCTTCCTCAGGTTACGGCGCCGACCTGCCACGGTACGAATTCGTTGTCGCCGTATTCGAATTCCTCGCTGCGCGTCTTCTTGCCGGAAGCGACTGCGATCACCTCCTCGAAGATCCGCCGGCCGGCGGCCTCGATCGTATCCTCGCCCGTAACGATGTCGCCGCAGTTGAGGTCCATGTCGTCCTCCATGTGGCGGTACATTTCGGAATTGGTGGCGATCTTGATGCAGGGCGCCGGCTTGAAGCCGGAGACCGATCCGCGGCCGGTGGTGAAACAGATGACATTGCAGCCGCCCGCCACCTGACCCGTCACGGCCACCGGATCATAGCCGGGCGTATCCATGAAGACGAAACCGGGCTCGGTCACCATCTCGGCATATTCGTAGACCGCCGAAAGCGGCATCGACCCGCCTTTGGCGACGGCGCCCAGAGACTTCTCCAGAATGGTGGTGAGCCCGCCGAGCTTGTTGCCGAAGGAGGGATTGTTGTTGAGTTCGTCGCCGTTGCGGGCGGTGTACTGACGCCACCATTCGATCCGGTCGAGCAGCTTCTTCGCCACCGCCGGGCTGACCGCGCGGCGGGTGAGCAGATGTTCGGCGCCGTAGATCTCCGGTGTTTCGGCAAGCACCGAGGTTCCGCCGTTCCGCACCAGAAGGTCGAGGCACTGCTGAGCGCCGATTGCCGAAATGCCGAATAGCCGTCGAGCTGCCGCATTCGAGCGCGAGCTTGATGCCGGACAGGGTTGTTCCGTGCGGCCGACCGCATTGACGAGCAGATCTCCTTGATCGCCTCGCAGGCGGCGTCGATGGTCTTGCGGGTCCCGCCTGTGCTGGATCGTCATGGTCTTCAGCAGCGCCTTCGGCGAGCTTGTAGTGCTCAGGATGGGCGCGATCTGGTTGGTCTCGGCCGAGCCCGATCATCAGGATGCCGCCGAAATTCGGATGGCGGGCATAGCCCTGGATGGTCCGCGTCAGGATCTCGTAGCCTTCGGACTTGGTATTGATGGCACAGCCGCCTCCGTGGGTCAGTGCGACCACGCCGTCGACATTGGGAAAACCCTCGAGCCCGTGATGCCGGTTGAAATGCTCCGCCACGTAGCGCGAGACGGTCGCCGAACAGTTCACCGAGGAGATGATGCCGATGTAATTGCGGGTCCCGATGCCGCCGACGCCGCGGTTGAAGCCCATGAAGGTGCGCCGCTCGGCCTCCGGCAGGAGGACCGGGCCGGGCACGCCGCCGAATTCGTAGGCATTAAGCGAATCGATCATTTGAAGGTTGTGCAGATGCACATGGTCACCCGCTGCGATCGATTCCGACGCGACCCCGATCACCTGGCCGAACTTCAGGACTTCCTTGCCCTTGGCGATGGCATGCAGCGCGATCTTGTGGCCGCGGCCGATCTGGACCCTGGCAAACAGGCCTTCCGGCCCGGCCGGCGCACCGGCGGGGATCACCTTGCGGGCGACGCCCACGTCGTCGGCGGGATTCAGGATGATGATCGGCGAAACTGCAGTGGTCATGGCCGGGCTCCCTGGCGAAAGCGATGCGGACGTTTAAGGTTCGGCGCCCGCCATTGCGGGCTCGCCTCATGGATATTGGGCGCCGCTGGCCGTTGTATAGACCGCATAGAGCGAACGTGTGGCGGTGATGAACAGTCGATTGCGGCGCGGCCCGCCGAAGGTCAGGTTCGCCACCGTCTGCGGCACCAGGATCTTGCCGAGCAGCGTGCCGTCCGGCGCAGCAATGCACCCCGTCGCCGGCGCTGGTCCAGACATTGCCCAGGGTATCGACACGAAAGCCGTCCGGAATGCCATTGTCCAGATTGCAGAACACCCGCCCGTTTGTCAGCCGCGACCCGTCGACGACGTCGAAGACGCGAATGTGGCTCGGCGCCGTCTCGTCATGGCTCTGCGCGGAATCGGCAACATAGAGCCGCTTCTCGTCGGGCGAAAAGGCAAGACCGTTGGGCTGGCGAAAATCGTCAACGACGGCGGAAAGCGCACCGCTCTGCGGATCAAGCCGGAAGACGTTGCGGTTCGGCAGTTCCGGTTCGGCCTTGTAGCCTTCGTAGTCGGACAGGATGCCGTAGGTCGGATCGCTGAACCAGACGCTGCCGTCGGACTTCACCACGACATCGTTCGGGGCGTTGAGCCGCTTGCCCCCAAACTGGTCGGCCAGCACCGTGATGCTTCCGTCGATTTCCGTCCGCGTCACGCGCCGTCCGCCATGCTCGCAGGTAACGAGCCGTCCCTGGCGGTCGCGCGTATTTCCGTTGGCAAAGTTCGACGGCTCACGAAACACCGACACGCCATGGCCCGGCGAATAGCGCAGCATGCGCTGGTTGGGAATGTCGCTGAACAGCAGGCAGTTGAGATCGGCGAACCAGACCGGACCCTCTGCCCAGCGGCAGCCGGAATAGAGTTCCTCCAACTCGGCGCTGACGACGATCAGGTGGCGGAAGCGCGGGTCGTGGATCTCGTAGATCGATGAAGGGGCAGTCGTCATGGCAGTCGTTCCGCAGACATGTGGAATTGGAGGAGATGGATGTTCATCTTGCTCCCCGCGGCGGTCGGCTCGCGACCAGGATCACGGTGATGATGATGAGGCCGGTCAGGATCAGTCGGATGCCGGCGCCGAAGCCGTAGGTGTTGAGCATCGAGACGACCAGGAACATGAAGAGCGAGGCGCCCCAGATGCCCGGAACGTTGGAATTGCCGCCGGCGACCGCCGAACCGCCGATGACTACCACGGCGATCGACATCAGCAGGTATTCCGAACCCATGTTGAGCGCCGCGCCGCCGGAAAAGCTCGCCAGCAGATAGCCGCAGATCGCTGCCAGCACCGCACAGAGCACGTAGGTCAGGAGGCGCGAGCCGTCGACCGGGATACCGGCCATGCGGGCGGCGAACCGGCTCTGGCCGATCGCCGAGATCCAGCGGCCGAAGATCGCCCGGTCCAGCAGCCACCAGACGGCAACGGAAAGCAGCAGCGCGACGAGCGCAATGTTGGGAATGCCGAAGCTGGTCGAGGTGGTGAACTGCGCCAGCATTTCCGGTGGCTTGATCCTGAGGCCGCGATTGTACCAGATGGCCGAGGACTGGACGATGAAGCTCATCGACAGCGTGGCGATGATCGGCGGGATCCTGAGCAGCTTGATCAGCGCATAGTTGAGCACGCCGATGACCATACCGATCAGGATGGCGACGAGGAAACCGAGGAGGATCAGCGAATCCTGTCCGTCCATCAGCTTGAGCGCAATGGTGCCCGACAGCGTCATGGTGGACGGCACCGAGAGGTCGACATTGCCCGGTCCGAGCGTGATGACCAGCATCTGCCCGAGGCCGACAATGACCGAGAAGGCGGCGAAAGTGAAGGCGGCCTGGGAGAGCCCGGCCGAGCTGGCACCGCCGGTGAACAGTACGGTGACGATCCAGGTGGCGATTGCGGCGACGAAGGACCAGATCCAGGCCTTGCTGAAGAGCGCGGTTACGCGGGTCATGGCTGCTTCTCCTCCTGGCCGCGGCGATTAAGCACCAGCCTGAGCCCGAGCACGATGATGAGGATCGCTCCCTGGGCGCCAATCTGCCAGTCGGGCGAAATGCGCAGGAAGGAGAGGAACGAACCGGCAAGCGTCAGCGTCAGTGCACCGATGACCGCACCGACCGGCGAAACGCGCCCGCCGACGAACTCGCCGCCACCGAGGATGACGCCGGCGATCGACAGCAGCGTATAGCGCAGCGCGATATTGGCATCCGCCGAGGTGGCGAGGCCGACGAGCGCGATGCCGGACAGGATGGCGAAGAAGCCGGCCGCCGCATAGGTCGCGCCCTTGATCCACAGCACCGACCAGCCGGCGCGTGCGACCGAGCGGGCATTGCCGCCGACGCCGCGCATCAGCACGCCGAAGGTGGTGCGCATGACGAGAAGGTGGGCGACGAGCGCGATCAGCAGGCTGGCGATGATCGCCATCGGCACGAAGGGCGGCTTGGACACCATCACGGCCCGCAGCCAGATCGGCGCCTCACCGCCGGGAGCCGGCAGGATGATGACCGCAAGCCCGCCCCAGACGAAGCTCATGCCGAGCGTGACGACGATCGAGGGCAGGTCCCGCAGGTGGATGATCATGCCGAGCGCCGCATAGGTCACCACGGCCGCGGCAAGAATGGCGATGGCCGTGGCCGGCTCCGTCGGCATGTAAACGGCCGTCACGCAGGCGGCGAAGCTGACGAAGGTGCCGATCGACAGATCGAGATCGTTGACCGCCATGATCAGCATCTGCGCGATGGTGGCGAGCGCGATCGGCACGGCGAGATTGAACAGCAGGTTGAGCCCGGTATAACTCATGGCGCGCGGCTGGATATAGAACACCGCCGCGAGCAGGATCGCGAGTGAGGCCGCAGGAATGACAAGCCTCAGCGTATTGACGGAAACGCCCTTCATGCGGCCTCTCCCGAGAAGGAGGCTGCGAGCACGTGGCTCTCGTCGATCTCGTCGTCCGTCAGTTCGGCGACGATCCCGCCGTCCCGGAACACATAGACCCGGTCGCACAGGCAGATTTCGTCCATTTCGGTCGAATACCAGATGAAGGTCCGGCCACCTTCGGCCTCTGCTCTGAGGATCGCATAGACCTCCTGCTTGGTGCCGATGTCGACGCCGCGCATCGGGTCGTCCATCAGCACGATCTCGGCCTTCGTGGCGAGCGCCCGGGCGAAAAGCACCTTCTGCTGATTGCCGCCCGACAGCGAGAGAATGGGATTGCCCATGTCGGGCGTGCGTATTTCCATGCGGCTTTTCCAGTCCGCGCCGAGCGCCGTTTCGCTCCCGCCGTCGATCGCCCAGAGCCGCGCAAGACGGCAGCTGCCGACCGACAGGTTTGAGGATGCCCACAGCGGGAAAGTGCCGTTCAGCGCGCGGTCGCCGGCGACGAAGGCGACCGCATCGCCGTGGCCGGGCAACCAGTTGCCGCTGTGGTCGCGGAAGAGATCGAGCAGCATGTCGGTCTGGCCATGGCCACCGAGGCCGGCAAGCCCGATGATTTCGCCCTTGCGCGCCTTGAAACCGATCGGCGATCCGGCCTGTGGCGCGCGCTCGATCGAAAAATCGGCTTCGGTCCTGATCCTGGCGCCACGGGTCCGCTCCTTGACGACGCTGCCCATGGCTTCCACGAGACTGTTCACGGTGAATTCGGCCGCCGGCCGCGAGGTCACGACCCGACCGTCCTTCATCACCACGATGCGGCTGGAGGTCGACAGGATCTCGCCGAGAATATGGGAGATGAGCAGCACCGCGCCGCCGGAGGCGACGAAGCGGCGGACATGGGCGAGCAACTGTTCGGCCAGGCCTGCATCGAGCGACGATGTCGGCTCGTCCAGGATCACCAGCCGCGGCGCGTCGGTGACGGCGGCTAAGGTGATGGCGATCTCCACCATCTGCCGCTCGGCGATCGACAGTTCTCCGACGGTCGCCGTGCAGTCGATGTGATTGCCGGGAAAGATCTCGTCGAGTTTCGCGCGGATCAGCGACAGCGCCCGCTTGCGCCAGCCGAAACCGGATAGCCCCGCATGCATGACGCGGGTGTTCTCGACAATGGTGAGGTTCGGGCAGAGCGACAGTTCCTGGAACACACATCGCACGCCGCCGGCGCGCGCCGTGGCAATGCCGCCGGCCCCGTCCACCCCGCCATAGGCGATCGTGCCCTGGTGCGGCGGGAGGCCGCCATTGATGACGTTGACGATGGTCGATTTGCCGGCGCCGTTGTGGCCGACCAGCCCGACCGCCTCGCCCGGCAGGATCGTCAGATCGACGCCGTCGAGCGCCTTGACCGCGCCGAACTCGACCCTGATCCCGCGCGCGGAGACGACCGCCTGCTGTTCGGCTTCAATACTCATGCCCTTGGCCACTGCCTGTCCGAAAGATTCATGAAATGACCACCCGGCGCCAGGTTGGGGGCGCCGGGTGGCGGGAGATCACGGCGGCGTGAAGCTCCGCCGTGATGATACCGTCACTTGCCGGCGATGACCGCCTGGGCGTCCTCGAGCGAGTATTCGACGTTGGCCACACCGCCCTTTTCGGTGGTCTCGAGGTTCTTCTCGAGATTGTCCTGATCGATGCGCAGGAAGGGAACCACGAGGTCCTTCTTCACTTCCTTGCCGTCGAGGATCTGCTGGGCGACCCAGAAGGCGAGCGTCGAGACGCCCGGCGCGATCGAGACCGACATGGTCTCATAGCCGTTGGCATCCTTCTGCTTCTTCCACCACTGCAGTTCGTCCTCGCGGTTGCCCATGACGATGGTCGGGATCGGGCGCTTGGCCGCGTCGAAGGCCTGCGCGGCGCCATAGCCGTCACCGCCCTGGGTCACGACCGCGGCGATTTCCGGCAGGCTCGGCAGGATGCCGGCGACAGCGCGCTGGGCGACGTCCTGCGCCCAGTCGCCATGGACCGAACCGGCGATCTTGAACTGCGGGTACTGCTTCACGCCCTCATGGATGCCGGCGGAGATTTCGTCATCGACGAAGACGCCTGCGAGGCCGCGGATTTCAAGCAGGTTGCCGCCGTTCGGGATCTTCTTCGACAGGTATTCGACCTGGCTGCGGCCCATTTCCTTGAAGTCGACAGCAATGCGCCAAGCGCAAGGCTCGGTGACGATGCCGTCGAAGGAAACGACGGTGATGCCGGCATCGCAGGCTTCCTTGACGGCGCCGTTGAGCGCGGTCGGGGAGGCAGCGTTGACGACGATGGCGTCATAGCCTTCCAGGATCATGTTCTGGATCTGCGCGGCCTGTTCGGTCGCCTGGTTTTCGGCGGTGGTGAACGGATCGGCTGCGGCGACGATGCCGGCCTTCACCGCTTCCTTGGTGACCTTGTCCCAGCTCGTCAGCATGGCCTGACGCCAGGAATTGCCGGCGTAGTTGTTGGAAAGCGCGATCTTCTTGGTCGACGTGTCGGCATGGGCCGAAATTGGCATGGCCGCGCACACGATCGCAGCCGACGCCAGGAGTAGTTTCCTGATGGTCATGTCTCTCTCCCTGAATGCCGGAGCGGTCCGGCGGATCTCCGGGACCGCTCCTCAACGGCTGGCCCGGAAATGTTCCTCCACTGAGGACTGGCGCCTCAGTGAAAAGCAGGATGGAGGAAATCGAAAAAGCTGTATAGACGGATACGAGCAGGGAGACTGCGGGATCCCGCAAGCGATTTGCGGATGTTCGCAAGACGCGACGACCGGTTTTCGCGCTAATGGGTGCGAAGTAAGTTGGTTTCACGGCTCTGGAGGGAGCCTTGAAACCGGGGAGGAATACCAATGCTGGAAGACGCCTCGGCCTCGTTGTTCGGCCAGTACCTGGCGATCTCGCGCCTGCTTGCCGGCCAACTCGATTTCCATTCCGCCATACGCGCAGTGGCCATGGAAATCAACCTGATCATTCCCAACGATCACATGGACGTCTGCATCATCACGCCCGGAAGCACCTATCACACGGCCTATGAAAGCGGCTTCGAGACGGCATGGAGCAAGATGTCCGCGGCGCTCATCGCCAACAGCCCGCTCCGCGATCTGCTGATGGGAGAGGTGGACGAAATGCTGACCGCCGATGCCAGCACCGACCCGACATTCAACTTCTCCGGCGCCTTTTCGCACCCGATCTTCGAACACGGCTTGCGCAGCCGGCTGCATGTCGCGCTCAAGGTACAGGGCGAAACCATCGGCGCGCTGTCCTGCTCCAGCCTGCAGCCGAACTTTTATACCCCAGCGGACATTACCAAGGCCCGTTCGATCGCTGACCTGCTCGCGCCCTACTTCTTTGCGCTGAGGGCCGCCGACCAGGCCAAGCGTTCGGCGATCGTCGAGGCTGAGGCCCGGGCCCGCGAGGAGGGGTTGCGTCTTGGTGCGCTGCGGCTGACCGAAGCGCTCGAAGCCGAGCGCCAGCGCATCGGCATGGACCTGCACGACCAGACGCTGGCCGACCTTACCCGTTTCGCCAAGCGCCTGGAGCGGCTGAGCCTGATGCCGACGATCAGCGGCGAGACGCTGGAGCCGCTGTTTCGCAGCCTGCAGCACTCGATGCAGGACCTGCGCCAGATCATCGAGGAGGCACGCCCTTCCGTTCTCCAGCTGTTCGGTCTTGCCGATGCGATCGAGAACCATCTGGAGCGATCGGTGCGCGACAGCGGGCTGACGATCGAACACCAGCTCCTCGACCATACCGAGGGAGCGACCGACCGGCTCGGCCATTCCGTGCGCGTCGCCCTCTTCCGCATCGCCCAGGAGGCAATCAACAACGCCATTCGCCACGCGCAGGGCGACCGGATCTCCGTTCGCCTCGACTGCCCGCCGGGCGAAATGCTGCTGGAAATCCGCGACAACGGCATCGGCATCGGCAAGGTCGCCCGCCGCCCCGGCAGCGGTCTGGAAAACATGCGCACCCGCGCGCGGCTGATCTCCGCCGGGTTCACCTATGGCCGCGAGCATGGCGAGACCTTTGTCCGCGTCACTTTGCCCATGCCGGAACAGGAGGTTGCAGAATGAAGGTTCTGATCGTCGAGGACGATGCGCTGCACCGGGCCTATCTCAACGAGGCCGTGCGTTCCGCCCTGCCGGAATGCGATACCGTATTCGAGGCTGAAAACGGACTGGTCGGCGAGAAACTGGCCCGCGAACACCGCTCCGAGCACATCGTCATGGACCTGCAGATGAGCCCGCGAAACGGCATCGAGGCGGCCCGCACCATCTGGAAGGAGCGTCCCGACACCCGCATCCTGTTTTGGTCGAACTATGCCGACGAGGCCAATGTCCGCGGCATCTCGCGCATCGTGCCGGATGGGGCGGCCTATGGCTATGTGCTGAAGTCGGCCTCCGATGAACGGCTGAGGCTGGCGCTCCGTTCGATCTTCATCGAGGCGCAATGCGTGATCGACCGTGAAGTACGGGGCCTGCAGCAGAAGAGCCTCGGCCATGCCCGCGGCTTCAGCGAATCCGAATACGAGATCCTGGTCGACATCGCGCTGGGTCTGACCGACCGCGCCATCGCCAAGCGCCGCAACCTCTCGCTTCGCAGCGTTCAGAACCGCCTGCAGCAGCTCTACGAAAAGCTTGGCGTCTACCAGCCGGTCGGCGAAGAAGCGGAAGAAGGCCGCTTCAACCTGCGTGCCCGCGCAGTCACCGTGGCGCTCCTGCGCAAGTTGCTCAACTACAATGCTCTGGAACGGGCCGAGGCCGACCTCGAGCACTGGCTGGCCCGCAAGCCGCAGCGACACAACTAGAGCCGTCCGTCTTCGGCGCCCCGAGTAACCACAGGTACCGCCATCTCCAAAGCGAGAGCCGGGTGAGGCGTCGCCGCCTCCCCGGTTCCGTGGAATCTGACTTTGGCTCGATATGCCCTATGCGTCGACGCGCTTGTTGATGATGAACTTGCGCTTTTCCAGTTCCTTGAAATAGGCCGCGACGTCGAAATATTCTTCCGGCGCCCAGACGCCCGGCCTCTTCGGATTGGCGAGGATCAGCTGCGCGGCGATCGAGCCGTTCATCGATGTGCAGGCGTCGACGTAAGGCGCGTACATCGCATCCGGCTTGACCACGACCTCGACCGTCACCGTCGTTTCGACGCCGTTCTTGCGACCCTTGCCGATGGCAAAGTGGATCTCGTGACTGTCCTGCGCCGGGATCTTGGCCGCATTCTTCTTGATATTGCGTTCGATCACCTTGTTCAGCACGTCGAGCGGGCGAACCTTGACACCCCCCACTTCGACCGGATCGTTGAAGTCGCCGAAGCCGGCCTTGACCAGACCCACCCAGGCCTCGTGTTCACGATGCGGCAGGTGCAGCTTCCAGGAGAATTCCTTGATGCCCTTTTCCTTGATGCCGTCGGCCAGCGGCACGGTCAGTTGCTCGGAATGCGGAGAGTGCATGAATTCGCAGCGTCCCCAGGGTTCCGGCAGGTCGAGGAACTCGCTGCCGCTCATCGGCGGGCAGGTCACATGCTTGCCCTCGTAGAACTGCGTGCTCTCATGGGCATATTCGGCGAGCACTGTCGAGACGCTGTAGGGCGGAACGAGAACCGGGTTTTCGTCGCCGACCAGTTCCGCGGCCCAGTAGAGGTTGATCTTGTCGATCTCGTCCAACTCGTCGGCCACTGCCCGGCAGATCACGTTCGACATGCCCGGATCGGCACCGACGCCGATCACGGCGGTCACGCCTGCCGCCTTGAAACGGTCGTGTTCGGCCAGTTGCTTGACCGTGAAGGTGCCAAGCCCGCCGAGGTCGATATAGGGCACCTTGGCCGCAAGCGCCGCTTCGAAGATTGCCATCTGGAAGCCGAGCAGGGTCGGCACGCAATTGATGCAGATGTCGGCACCGGCAATCGCGGCATTGAGCGCGGCCGGATCGGTCACGTTGAGGTCAACCAGTTCCAGGCGCGCATCGCCGAGCTCTTCCTTTAGCGCTTCCATCTTGTCGCGCGCCGCATCGCAGACGCGGATCTTCGTGATGTCGACGATGGCGCGGTCGGAGACGAGGTCGCGGACAATGCCGGCGCCCATGAAGCCCGCGCCGCCGAGAAGGGTGATGATCATTTCGAAATTCCTCTTGTCATGAAATCTGTTCGGGGCCGAAGCGCCCTTGACGCGTGCTTGCGGCCGCCCGTTTCGTAGAACCACGCATCCGGATAGGGATACCACCACTCCTGGCGCACCGGGTTGTGGTCGATGATTACCATCTTGGACCGGCGGAAGGTGTCGAGCCCGAGCTTGGACAACTCCCGGCCGATACCGGATTTCTTCCAGCCTCCGAAAGGCAACGCGTCATTGTCGATCAGCGGATTGTTGACCCAGACCATGCCGGCCTCCAGCCGCTCCGCCGCTCCCATCGCTTCTTGAAGAGAGGTGGTGAAAACCGAGGCGCCAAGGCCGAATTCGCTGTCGTTCGCCTTCTCGATCGCCTGGTCGAAATCCCCGACCCGCATGACGGCGGCGACGGGTCCGAAGCACTCCTCCTGCATGATCGCCATGTCGGACGTGCAGCCGGTGAGGATGGTCGGTTCGTAGAACCAGCCGACCGGCTCGGACGGCGGGATTCGTCCGCCGATCTCGACCTTGGCGCCCTTCGCGACCGCGTCCTCCACCAGCCGGGTGACCTTGGCGCGGGCGGCTTCGGAAACGAGCGGCCCGATCTCGGCCTTGCTGAGACCATTGCCAATGCGCAGACGTTTGGTCTCGGCGACGAATTTCGCGATGAAATCGTCATGCACAGCGTCGACCACGAAGAAGCGCTCGGCCGAGGTGCACACCTGGCCGGACATGTGGAAGGCGGCGGTGACCGCGCCGGCGGCGGCAACGTCGAGGGGAGCGTTGGCGGTGATGATCATCGGATCGGAACCGCCGGCCTCGATCACAGCTGGCTTCATCTGGCCGGCCGCGGCGATGGCGACCGCCCGTCCGGCGGCAACCGAGCCGGTGAATGCCACCGCATGGGTCTTCGGCGAGGCGATCAGCGCCTCGGCCAGCGCCACGCCGCCCGGCAGGCAGGCGATCAGGCCCTCCGGCAGGTCGGCGAAGATCTGCATGAATTCGAGCGTCGACAGCGTCGTGGCCGGTGCCGGTTTGATGATGCAGCCGTTGCCCGAGGCCAGCGAGGCCGCGACCGTCCAGCACATCAGAAGGATCGGGAAGTTGAACGGCATGATGTGGACGGACAAGCCCAGCGGCTCGTAGCGTGCGAACTGGAAGGAGCCGGTCTGCGTGGTGCCGGCGATCTTGCCCGCCTCGTCGCGCGCCATTTCGGCGAAATAGCGGAAAGCGCCGGCGCAGTTGGCCACCTCGCCGATCGCTTCCGGATAGGGCTTGCCCATTTCGCGCGACATGATCTCGGCACAGCGCCGCATGTCGGTCGCCTCGATGCGGTTGGCCACCTTGTGCAGGATGGAGGCGCGGGTCTTGGCGTCGAGAACCTTCCACTTGCGCTGGGCGGCCGTTGCGGCATCCAGCGTGGCGGAAAGCTCGTCCTCGGTGACCTCGGTGATCACCCCGACCTTCTCGATCCGGGCAGGATCGATCACGTCGATGATCCGGCCGAGACTGCGTCTGTATTCTCCCGCCGCAAAATAGGTGGGCTTGGAAATGTCATAAGCGCTCATGGCGTCCTGCCTGCTTCGGAAGTCGGAGAGGAATTCGGCGCGACCGGTGCGTGGTCGCGCCAGGAGGGAAGTGCCGCGTCCATGACGGCGCGGATATCATCGAGGCCGGCGCGCATCAGCGCCTTGTCGAGTAGACGCGCGACGCGCGGCAGATGGATCAGATAACCGTGCTTGCCGTCGCGCTTCGACAATCGCTCGAAATTGCCGAGGATCTTCGTGTGCCGATGGGCGGCGAGCAGCCAGTATTCGGTGAGGAAGCGCTGACGGTCGAGGCATGGTCGTCCGGCGAAGTACCGTTCGATCAGTCGTTCCTCCAGCGCGGGATCGATGTCGCGCCGGGCGTCCTGGGTCAGCGACACGAGGTCATAGGCCGCCGAGCCGATCAGCGCGTCCTGGAAATCGAGCAGCCCGCAGGCGGCGACGCCCTGGCGGTCTCCGATCACCATCAGATTGTCGACGTGATAGTCACGCAGCACCAGCGCGTCGCGGCTTTCCGCCACATCGGTAAGCGCGGACTTCCATAGGCCGAGGAACCGGTCCTTGAAGACGGCCGCGTCACAGCCCGGCGCGCATTGCGGCACGAACCAGTCGGTGAACATGGCGAGTTCTTCGAACAGCGGACCATGGTCATAGGCCGGCACATCGATCCGGGCTGCGCCAGGTGCCTCATGCAGGTGGATCAGCGCATCGACGGCCAGGCCGTAAAGCTTTTCTTCCGAATGGCTGGCGCCAAGAAGCCGGGTGAAGGTGCCGTGGCCGAAATCCTCGATCAGCGCCAGCCCGCGCTCGAAATCCACCGAAAAGACCTTCGGCGCCGACAACCCGAGCGCGTTCAGATGTCGGCTGATGCGAACAAAGGCCTCGAAGTCCGGCGTGCCGGGCTCGACCTCCATCAACAGCTTCGGCGCGACCTCGATCCGGTAATAGCGGCGCGGCGAGGCATCCGCCGGCAGCGCCCTTGCCTCCGGTGTCGCGTCGAAATGCGCGGCAATGAACTCCCGGCGCGCGTCCGGCAGCGTTTGGCTTTGCAGCATGGTCAATCTCTTGCCTCGAACGGCCGCCAGGGCGGCGTTTCGTTCCGCTGTTCAGCGGATCATGTAGACCTTCTTGATCGTCTCATGGACGGTGCAGACGCCCTTCCAGTCCTTGGGGAAGAAGGCTGCCGTATCCGGCGTAATCTCGATCACCTCGCCCGACTCGTGCACATAGGTGCTGCGGCCTTCGAGGAAGTGGCAGAACTCGTCGCGGGTCACGTGGCACTCCCACTTGCCCGGCGTGCAGACCCAGAGCCCGCATTCGCTCTCGCCGTTCGGGCCCTTGTGGATCAGCCGGCCGGAGACGTGGCTCTCGCCCTCGATCATGGTCGGGATGATGCCCCAGTCGACGAGATCGGTCTGTTCGAGCGGATTGCGCATCAAAGGTGCGGTGGTCATGGTCATGTCCTTTCGAGTGGGCCGGCTCAGGCCAGCATGTAGATGTTGCGCATGGTCTCGTGGACCGTGCATTCGCCGGTCCAGCCGGCCTTGAACATCACGGCGGTGCCGGGGGTGACGTCGATCACCTCGCCGTCGTCCGACCGGTAGGTCGCAGAGCCGGCGACGAAGTGGCAGAACTCGTCGCGCGGGATCGACAGCCGCCAGCGCCCGGGCGTGCAGACCCAGATGCCGGTTTCCGGTTGGTTGTTCGGCCCCTTGAACAGCAGGCGGCCGGTCGATTTCGAAGCACCCTCGATCGCATCCGACTGCACGCCCCAGTCGACGAGGTCGTCGAAGGTCGTGGCGCCGTGGATGTGCGGGGCCGTCGTATTCAGCGTCTCAACCATTGTATTTCCCGGTCTTCACCAGTTCGTCGAGAATACCGGCTGCCTTCTGCGGCCCGTTCTGGCTCTGCATGTGCTTTGCGGCAGCGGCGAGCTTGGCCTTCATCGCCGGGTCGTTGATCATGTGGTCGATCTTTGCCGCCAGTTCCGCGTCGGTCCAGTCGTATCGCGGCATCTTGAAGCCGTGGCCTGTCTCGTCGACGCGGGTCGCGTTGTCGTGGCCGTCCCAGACATAGGGCATGATGATCGCCGGCTTGCCGAAGTAGAGGCACTCGGTGAAGGAGTTGTTGCCGCCGTGATGGATCACGGCGTCGACGAGCGGGATGACAGATGGCTGCGGGAACCAGCTCTCGACGATGACGTTGTCGGGCAGGTTTTCGTACTGGTCCTTGTAGTCGCCGACATTGACCAGAGCGCGGTACGGCAGCTTGCCGACCGTTGCGATGATCCGCTTCAGCAGATCCGTGTCGCCGGCGCCGAGGCTGCCGAAGCTGACATAGAGCAGCGGCTTGTCGTTGTTGGCCTTGAAGACCGGCACTTCGTAGGGCTTTTCCGAGCGCACGCAGCCTTCGAGATACTGGAACTGGCTCGGGTTCAGCGGGTGTTCGCGCTCGAATTTCACCGGCTCCGGATAGAGCAGCAGGTTCATGAAGGGCGAGGCCTCGAAGAACTGGCCGATCGGATAGGCGTCCTCGCCGGTCGATGTCAGGAATTCGTTGAAGTCGTCATGGATCGGCTTGATGACCTCGTTGAAATGGTCGCGATAGGCCGCATGGCAGGCATAATCCTTGGCGCCACAGCCGGAGAGATGCGGCGGGATCTTGGGATCCTCGATCTCGTTTTCCGAGCAGGAGATGATGCGCACCCACGGCTTGCCGAAATGCTTGATGGCCGGAAACAGGATGACGTTGTCGACGCAGATCAGGTCCGGCTTGATCCTGGCCAGCACGCCCGGGAGGTCCTTTTCCGCCCATTTGGCGCTGTCGACGATCGCCGTCCAGCAGTCCTTCACATAGTTGTCGATCTGGTCGTAGGGGCTCTTGCGGAAGTTCGGAATGTGGCCGTTGATGAAGTCTTCCCAGAACTTCGCCATCTGCTCCGGCGGCATCGGCTCGGAGAGATTCACCGGATGGGCCTCGAAACCATAGCCCTGATAGACCGAGACGAAACCCGGATCGGACAGGAAGACGGCCTTGTGACCAAGCGCCTCGATGGCCTGCGCGATACCGACGGAATTCAGCGCCGGTCCGAAGGCGGCTTCTGGAAAGAATGCGATTGTCTTTTGCGACATGGGGTTCCCCTTCATTTTTTAGTTCTTGAATAGCCGGGTGCGATCCGGGTCGATCGCGATGTGAATGGTGTCGCCGACGGTGTGCGGCACGGCGGCATTGGCCGGAACCCGAACCTGCAGCGGCGTTGCACTGGCGGCGATCTTGACGTGCAGGACACGGTCGAGACCGTGATAGGCCATGTCGACAATCTTTCCTGCGCTGCCGGCGCCGCCTGCCGTCACCGTGATGTTCTCGGGCCGCACGGCAAGCGTCGCAGCACCACGGATGTCGGTTCCGACCGCCAGGTTTAGTCCGTCGGCAGCGAAATTGCCGTCGTTGCCGACCGCACCTTCGATGAAGTTCATCACGCCGATGAAGTTGGCGACGAAGCGGTCGGCCGGCGTTTCGTAGACGGCCTCGGGCGATCCGCATTGCAGCAGCTTGCCGTCCTTCAGGATCGCCATCCGGTCGGCCATGACCAGGGCCTCTTCCTGGTCGTGGGTGACGATGATGAAGGTGATGCCGACCTCGTGCTGCAGGCGCTTCAGTTCGAGCTGCATGCGTTCGCGCAGTTTCTTGTCGAGCGCGCCGAGCGGTTCGTCGAGCAGCAGCACCTTCGGGCGCTTGACCAGAGCGCGCGCCAGCGCAACGCGCTGCTTCTGTCCGCCCGACAGCTGGTCGGGCTTGCGGCCGGCGAACTGGCCAAGGTCGGTCACCGCCATGATCTCCTCGACGCGGCGGGATATTTCCGCCTTCGGCAACCGGTCCATCTCAAGCCCGTAGGCGAGGTTCTTGGCGACCGTCATGTGTGGGAAGAGCGCATAGGACTGGAACATCAGGTTGAGCGGCCGCTTTTCCGGCGGCAAAGCGGAGATGTCATTGCCTTCCAGGAGGATGCGCCCGCCGGTCGGCGTCTCGAAACCGGCCAGCATGCGCAAAAGCGTGGTCTTGCCGCAGCCGGAGGGGCCGAGCAGCGCGAAGAATTCGTTCTTGCGGATCTCCAGCGACACGTGGTCCACAGCGTTCACCGGGCCGAAGCTCTTGTGGAGGCCGTCGATCGTCAGGATCGGCTCGTGGGAATGGGGCGCGTCGGTCATTGCATCTGTTCTTTGTTGAGCCATTGGGAGATGAGCAGCGCAAGCGCGCTCACCCCCATGACGATCGTGGCGAGGGCGTTGATTTCCGGCGTGATGCCGAAACGGATCATCGAGTAGATCTGGATCGGCAGGGTGATCGAGGAACGGCCGGCGCCGGCGGTGAAGAAGGCGATGATGAACTCGTCGACCGAGAGCGTGAAGGCCAGCAGCCCCCCGGCGATGATCGCCGGCAGGAGTACCGGGAACGTCACCCGCCAGAAGGTCGTCCAGCCCGAGGCGCCGAGATCGCGGGAAGCCTCGACGATCGAATAGTCGAAATGCTTGAGCCGCGCCCGGACCACCGAACTCACGAAGGCGAGGTCGAAGATCACGTGGCTGATGATGATCGTGTGCAGGCCAAGCGTCACGTTGAGCAGCGAGAAGAAGGTGAGGAGTGCGACGGCAAGCACGATGTCCGGAATGACCATGGGCGCAAACGCGAGAGCCTCGAGCCCCGTGCTCTTGCGGCGCCGTGTCTCCATGCCGAGCGCCAAAAGCGTGCCGAGCGCCGTCGAGATCAGCGTCGCGAACACCGCGACGACCAGCGTATTCCAGGCCGCCCCGAGGATCTCGCCATTGCCGGCGAGCGCGGCGTACCACTTGAACGAGAAGCCGGACCAGCTTGTCGGCAGGCCCGCCTCGTTGAACGACAGCGCCACCAGGACCGCGATCGGCAGGTAGAGAAAGCCGAAGACGGCAAGCAGGACGAGACGGCCGGGCAGGCGCGAGGAATTTGCCATTCTCATGCGTCCGCCCTCCCGCGCTCGCCGCTGGCACGCGCGGTCGCCCGGGCCTGCAGCATCAGGAGGAGGATCATGATGGCGATCAGCACGAGACCGAGGGCTGCACCGAAGGGCCAGTCGTTAGCGGTGAGGAACTGGTCGTAGACCACGTTGCCGATCATCTGGAAGCGGCCGCCGCCAAGCAGCGCGGGCGTCACGAAATTGCCGATCGACAGGACGAAGACGAAGACACCGCCGGCAGCCACGCCCGGCAGGGTGAGCGGCAGGGTGACGCGCCAGAAGGTCCGGATCGGCCCGCCGCCGAGATCGCGGGAGGCTTCCATCAGCTCGGGGTTGAGCCGCGACAGCGTCGAATAGATCGCCAGGATCACGAAGGGCAGGTAGTTGTAGACGAGGCCGACGATGACCGCACCTTCCGTGTAGAGCAGCGACAGCGGCTCGCCTTGATAGCCGAACCAGCGCAAAAGGTTGTTGATCAGGCCTTCGCGGTTGAGCAGCACCATCCAGGCATAGGTGCGGATCAGATAATTGCTCCAGAACGGCAGAACGGCAAAAAACAGCAGCATGGGCTGGCGCATGCGCGGCGCACGGCTGATCGCATAGGCCGCCGGATAGGCGATCAGGATGGCCAGCAGCGTCGCAAGACCGGCGATGCGCGCCGAAGTGAGGAAGATCTTCGCATAGAGCGGATCGACGACGCGGGCGAAGTTTTCAAGCGTGAAGGTATATTCGATGCCGCCCCACATGCCGCGCTGGAAGAAGGCGTATGACAGGATCAGCAGGCACGGCGCCACCATGAACGCCACGAGCCAGGCGACGGCCGGCGCGGTAAGCAGGTTCGATCGGGCGGACTGATAGGACATGCACGAGTTCCAGACGAGGGATTGCCATGACGACCGGCAAGGGAGCGCGGCAGCCGAAGGGGTGGCGATGAGGGAGACCGACATCTCCCCCATCGTCTTGCAGTGTTCGGGTCTTCTCCGCTTAAGGCCTTAGTTCGCGGCCTTGATCTCGCTGACGGCGCGAGAATAGTCCTTCTGGGCCGCCCCCAGATCGCGCAGCAGTTCGTACTTGGTCAGTTCAGTCGGCGTCATGCCCATGTTCGGGTATTGATCGATCAGCGCCTTGTCGAGGCTCTCCATCGCAGCGCGGTTCGGCACCTTGTAGAGGATGTTTTCGGCAGCCCAGGCATGGTTGGAGGCGTCGAGGATGAAGTTGATGAACTTCATCGCCGCATCCTTCTTCTCCGAGTTCTTCATCACGACGATCGTGTCGACCCAGAGATCGGAGCCTTCCTTCGGCACGACGAACTTGATGTCCTTGTTCTCGGTGATGCCGTAATTGCACCAGCCGTCCCAGGCATGCACGAGCGAGGCTTCGCCCGATACCAGCTTGGAATAGAAGGTCGTGTCGTCATAGGCGAGCAGCGTCTTCTTCGCCTGGATCAGCAGATCCTTGACCTCGGCGATCTTCACCGGGTCCGCTTCGTTGACCGAATAGCCCTTGGCGAGCTCGCCCGCCGCCATCAGCCAGCGATCGGTCGCCAGCATCGTGGTCTTGCCCTTGATGTCGTCGGACGGGGCCAGCAGGTTCATCCAGCTGTCGGGCGCGGTCTTGACCAGATCGGAGCGATAGCACAGGCCGGTCGTGCCCCAGGTATAGGGCACCGAATAGACATTGCCCGGGTCGTAGGCGAGATTGACCGCCTCGGGATAGAGGTTGGCGAGGTTCGGAATGGCGGCGCCATCGAGCGGCTCGACCAGACCCTGATGGTTGAGAATCTCGGCGAAGGGCGACGAGACGAAGACGACGTCATAGCCCTTGCCCTGGCTCGCCATCAGCTTGCCCATGATTTCTTCGTTCGTGGCGTGGTTCACCACTTCGATTTCGAGGCCGGTTGCGGCCTTGAAGCTCTCGGCGATGTCCTTCGCCATGTAGCCATCCCAGTTCGAGATGACGAGATCGGCCGCGTTGGCGACACCGGCGCTGCCGGCGAGTACGGTTGCGGCGAGCAGTTTGACGGCAAAGGCGCTGGTTCTGGCGTATCCGCTTTTCGTTCGCACGGATCTCTCCCTATTTTTGATGATTGTTCCAACCTCATTCGGCGAGGCGTCGGTGTCCCGATCTCGTGTCGCCGTTGGTGAACAGTATTATTTATAAAAAAAATACGTCAATAGGGAATTTACATTTTCTCAACTGCTGCCAGAATTGACAGGGAAAGGCTTGCGAAAAGAGCCGGCTAAGGTCAGCATGCGGCCTTTGTGAGAGACAGGTGGGGCATGGCGACAGAGCCGGGACGCATTCATCACCGCCATGTGGAATTGGCGCAAAGAATACTGGATTTCGCCAGCGAGCGCGGCATGTCGCCCGGCGAACGGCCAGCCGAGCAGGCGCTCGCCTCGCACTGCAATGTCTCGCGAACACCGGTCCGCAAGGCGCTTCATGTCCTTGCGGAGCGTGAACTGGTGACCGCCGATGCCGATGGCGGCTTTCTGCTCGCCGTCGATCCGGTGGCCATCGCGCGGCTCGACGACGTCGGCGAAAGCGATGGAGAAACGGAGATCTACAGCGCCATCCTGCGCGACCTCTCCGCCGGCCGGATTGCCGAGGCGCAGACGGTTGCCGGACTGCAGCGGCGCTATGACGTCTCCCGCCAGACGGTACAAAACGCGCTACAAAAACTCTCCGAGGATAATCTGGCCGAACGCGGTGCCGGCCAGCAATGGCTGCTGAAGCAGTTTGCGCTGGGCGCCGATGCGGTCGCCAAGTCCTACGAGTTCCGGCTGGCGACCGAGCCGCTGGCACTGACCCTGCCCGAATTCCGCCGCGACCTGCCGGCGCTGACCTCGCTGAGGCAGTCCATGCTCATCCTCAGGAGCATGAGCGAGGCGGATTTCGACCGCAAACTGTTCGAGCGCACCGATTTCGACTTCCACATGCTGGTGGCGCGGGGCTGCGGCAATCCCTTCATGGCGGAAGCCCTGACCAACCACCATCGCCGGCGCCGCGCCAATGCCGCGGCGGGCCACGTGAACACCTACCGGCTGATGCAGTCCAATCTCGAACATATCCAGATTCTCGAGCAGATCGAGCGCGGCCAGATGGAGCTTGCCGCCGATCTGATGCGTGTGCATATACAGCTGTCGCAATCGCTGAGGCCGCGCCTCGCCGGCCGCGGCGTCCCTCCCGCCTTCAAGCTCGTTTCGCGATAAGGCCAGCAAAAACAAATCCATGGCAGCACAAAAGACCATCGCCCTGTTCCCCGAAGCAAGCTACGGCGCCGCCCTCAACTGCGTCGGCATCGCCCAGGAGCTGCGCCGGCTCGGCGCCCGGCCCGTCTTCATCTGTCATCCGGGTTTCATCGGCGTCTTCGCCGAATATGGCTTTGCCGAATATCAGCTAGGCGAGAGCGGTCCGGCCCAGACGACCGACTGGAACGACTTCATCAGCCGCCACCAGGATGCCTTCCGGCAATCGCCCTTCGAACAGCTCACCTCTTATGTCGGGCCGACCTGGGACGCCATCGTCGAGACGGCGATCGGCGTCGAGGATCCGCTGCGCCAATTGCTGGCAAGGCTGAAGCCCGATGCGATCGTGCTCGACAACGTGGTGATGTTTCCGGCGATCGCGACGGCTGGCGTGCCGTGGATCCGCGTCGTGTCCTGTGCCGAGACCGAAATCCCCGACCCGCTGGTGCCGCCCTATCTGTCGGGTCTCGGCGAAACGCCGGGCGCGGACTGGAAGGCCTTTTCCGCAGCCTATGACAAGGTGACGGCCGCCTCCCACAAGCGGCTCTCCGCGTTCATGAGCGAGTGCGGCTTGAAGCCGCCCGCCGCACCCCTGTTTCTCGACGCCTCGCCCGATCTCAACCTGCTGCTCGCGCCCGAGATCATCCGCCATCGCCGCGCCGAACCGCTCGACCCCGAGCGTTTCGTCTTCCTGGACGGCTGCGTGCGGCGCGAAACGCCCTATCAGGTGCCGCGTTTTGCCAGCCACAATGATGCGGAACTCGTGCTGACCAGCTTCGGTTCGCTGGGTGCCATGGATGTCGACATGCTGCGGCGGATGATCGACGTCTTCGCCACCCTGCCCTATCGCTTCCTCGTCAATGCCGGCCATTGGCGGGACGAATATGTGCAAGTGCCGGACAATGTCTTCATCGACAGCTGGTTCCCGCAGCCATCGGTGGTCGAACAGTCGAGCCTCTTCATCCACCACGGCGGCAATAACAGCTTCTGCGAGGCGCTCTATTACGGCGTTCCGTCGCTGGTGATGCCCTATTGCTGGGACGGACACGACAATGCGCGCCGCGCCGAGGAAACCGGTGTCGGCAGGATGCTCCATCGCTACGACTGGTCGCCGGACGAACTGGCAGACGTCATCGGCGGGCTTCTCTCCGACCGCGCCATGCAGGCCCGCCTCAGGGACAATGCCCGCAAGATGCAGGCCTTTGCCGGGGCGACCCGCGCCGCCGAGGCGATCCTCAAAGTCACAGGCTGACCGGGTTTTGCCCCGTCGCCTGCGCAAGAACCAAAAGCCAAGAAGGGGAAAAAATGAAGCACAAGCTTTTCATCGACGGTCAGTGGCTGGCACCCGTCAAGGGCGGCACCTTCCCGGTCGTCAATCCGGCAACGGAAGAAGTCATCCACCAGGCGCCGGCCGGCACGGCCGAGGACATCGACCTGGCGGTCAAGGCCGCCAGGCGGGCCTTCGACACCGGTCCCTGGCCGAGGATGAGCGGAGCCGAGCGCGCCAGATACCTGCGCGCCATGGCCGAGAAGATTCTGGAACGCAAGCAGGAATTGGGTCGCCTGGAAGTCATCGACAACGGCAAGCCCTTGCCGGAAGCCGTCTGGGACATGGAAGATACCGCCGGCTGTTTCTCCTTCTACGCCAAGCTGGCGGAAGAGCTGGACGAAAACCCGGAGGAGCCGATCAGACTCTCCGAGCCGCGCTTTTCCTCGAAAGTCGTGCGCGAGCCGATCGGCGTCGCCGGCGCGATCATTCCGTGGAACTACCCGATGCTGATGGCCTCATGGAAGGTCGCGCCGGCGCTTGCCGCGGGATGCACCATGGTGTTGAAACCCTCCGAACTCACCCCGCTGACGGCACTCGAACTCGCCGCCATCGCCGAGGAGGTGGGGCTGCCGGCCGGCGTGCTCAATGTCGTGACCGGCCTCGGCCCCGATGCCGGCCGGCCGCTGTCCGAGCATCCGGGTGTCGACAAGCTTGCCTTCACCGGCTCGGTGCCGACCGGCGCGAAGATCATGGCGGCTGCCGCCCGCGACATCAAGAATGTCAGCCTCGAACTCGGGGGCAAGTCGCCCTTCGTCGTCTTCGCCGACAGCGACATTGAAAAAGCCGTCGAATGGATCATGTTCGGCATCTTCTGGAACCAGGGC
>JAHRYZ010000446.1 GCA_020621905.1 Rhizobium sp. | reverse complement strand
TCATCGGCATGAACGTCTCGGTGCGCGCCAACGTGCGCACCGCGCAGGCCGCGACGGTATCGCTGGCCGGCGGACTTGAACTCGCCTTCAAGGCCGGCGCCATCACCGGCATGCTGGTCGCGGGTCTCGCGCTGCTCGGCGTCACCATCTATTTCGCCTATCTCACGCAGGTTCTGGGGCTGGCCGCCAACAGCCGCACCGTGGTCGATGCGCTGGTCGCTCTTGGCTTCGGCGCTTCGCTGATCTCGATCTTCGCGCGTCTCGGCGGCGGCATCTTCACCAAGGGCGCCGACGTCGGCGGCGATCTCGTCGGCAAGGTCGAGGCCGGCATTCCCGAAGACGATCCGCGCAACCCGGCCACCATCGCCGACAACGTCGGCGACAACGTCGGCGACTGCGCCGGCATGGCCGCCGACCTGTTCGAGACCTATGCGGTCTCGGTCGTCGCCACCATGGTTCTGGCCGCCATCTTCTTTGCCGATTCAGCCGTCCTCGACATCGCGATGATCTATCCGCTCGCCATCTGCGGCGCCTGCATCATCACCTCGATCATCGGCACCTTCTTCGTCAAGCTCGGCACCAACGGCTCGATCATGGGCGCCCTCTACAAGGGCCTCATCGTCACCGGCGCGCTGTCGATCCTCGGCCTGGGTGCGGCGACCTCGCTGACCATCGGCTGGGGCTCGATCGGCACTGTCGCCGGAATGGACATCACCGGCTGGAACCTGTTCTTCTGCGGCATTCTCGGCCTCGTGGTCACCGCGCTGATCGTCGTCATCACCGAATACTATACCGGGACCAACAAGCGGCCGGTCAACTCGATCGCCCAGGCCTCGGTCACCGGCCACGGCACCAACGTCATCCAGGGTCTAGCCGTTTCGCTGGAATCGACGGCGCTTCCGGCGATCGTCATCGTCGGCGGCATCATCTCGACCTACCAGCTTGCCGGCCTGTTCGGCACCGCGATCGCCGTGACCACCATGCTCGGCCTCGCCGGCATGATCGTGGCGCTCGACGCCTTCGGCCCCGTTACCGACAATGCCGGCGGCATTGCCGAAATGGCCGGCCTGCCGTCGGAAGTGCGCAAGTCGACCGACGCGCTCGACGCGGTCGGCAATACGACCAAGGCGGTCACCAAGGGCTACGCAATCGGTTCGGCCGGTCTTGGCGCGCTGGTTCTGTTCGCCGCCTATTCGAACGACCTGCAGTTCTTTGCCGCCAACAGCGACAAGTATCCGTACTTCGCCAACATGGGCGACATTTCCTTCAGCCTGTCCAACCCCTATGTCGTGGCCGGCCTGATCTTCGGCGGTCTCATCCCCTACCTGTTCGGCGGCATCGCCATGACAGCGGTCGGCCGGGCAGCCGGTTCGATCGTCGAGGAAGTGCGCCGCCAGTTCCGCGAGAACCCCGGCATCATGCTGGGAACGGTCAAGCCTGACTACGGCCGGGCTGTCGACATGCTGACCAAGGCTGCGATCCGGGAAATGATCATTCCCTCGCTGCTGCCGGTCCTCGCTCCGTTGGTCGTCTATTTCGGCGTGCTGCTGATTTCCGGCTCCAAGGCCTCGGCTTTTGCCGCACTCGGCGCCACGCTGCTCGGCGTCATAGTCAACGGTCTGTTCGTGGCGATCTCTATGACCACGGGCGGCGGCGCCAGGGACAATGCC
>JAHRYZ010000011.1:34431-36787 GCA_020621905.1 Rhizobium sp. | reverse complement strand
GTCGATCTTCGAGGTCACCTGGAAGGAGATGCGGGTCGGGAAGTTGGCCTTGATCGTGCCGGTAATGACGTCGACCGAGGGGCGCTGCGTCGCCATGATCAGATGGATGCCCGCCGCGCGCGCCATCTGGGCAAGCCGCTGGATCGCCCCTTCGATCTCCTTGCCGGCGACCATCATCAGGTCGGCCATCTCATCGACGATGACGACGATATAGGGCAGTGCCGAAAGATCGAGTTCCTGGTCCTCGAAGACCGGCTCGCCCGTGCCCTTGTCGAAGCCGACGGGAACGGGGAGCATGATCGTCTCGCCCCGGGCGCGGGCTTCCGCCACGCGGGCGTTGAAGCCGTCGATATTGCGCACGCCGAGCCGCGACATCTTGCGATAGCGCTCCTCCATCTCGCGCACGGCCCATTTCAGCGCCAGCACCGCCTTCTTCGGATCGGTGACGACGGGGGTCAGAAGATGCGGAATGCCGTCATAGGCGGAGAGCTCCAGCATTTTCGGGTCGACCATGATCAACCGGCATTCCTCGGGCCGCAGATTGTAGATCAGCGACAGGATCATGGTGTTGATCGCCACCGACTTGCCCGACCCGGTCGTGCCGGCGACGAGCAGATGCGGCATCTTCGCCAGTTCGGCGATCACCGGCTCTCCACCGATCGTCTTGCCGAGGCAGAGCGGCAGGCGGAAGTCGGTGCCGACATAGCTGCTGCTCTCGATCAGTTCGCGCAGGAACACGGTTTCGCGCTCGGCATTGGGCAGTTCGATGCCGATCACGTTGCGGCCGGGAACGACCGCGACGCGCGCCGAAAGCGCCGACATGGAGCGGGCGATATCATCCGACAGATTGATGACGCGCGAGGACTTGACCCCCGGCGCCGGCTCGAACTCATAGAGGGTGACGACGGGACCCGGGCGCACGTCGATGATCTCGCCCTTGACCCCGAAATCCTCGAGAATGCTCTCCAGCAGCCCCGCGCTCTGTTCAAGCGCCTCCTGGCTCATCATGCCGGCCTGGCGCGGGCCGGCGGCCTGCAGCAGTTCGACGGAGGGGAACAGATAGTCCTCCGTCTGGATGAAGGACAGCGGCCCCGGCGCGCGCCTTGCGGCCGAGCGGACAAAGGCAGCGTCCATCGGGGCAACGGCTTTCGAAACGGCGCTCTCCTCAACGGTTTCGACCGCGACGGGCGCGGTGTCCGCAACCGGGGCCGGGACCGTCGGCTGAGCCGGACGGCGCAGCTCGACATGCCGGTACAGGTGGACGGCCGAGGGAGCTTCCACCGCGGGAAGATTGCTGATGGGCGAAAAAGACTTCGGCGCCGGCACGGGCGTTGGAACAGCGACCGAACCGGAAGGCGGCGCCATCCGCACCACCGTCGCAATGACGGGCGCGACAGTCGGGGCGGCCGGAACGGGAGCGGGCTGCGGCACCGGCGGCGTTCTCGTGACGCGCGATACGGCGCGCGGTTCTGCCGCCTCCGAGGCGCCGAGGCTCATCATTTCCCAGAGCAGGTGATCGGGAATGACCGTGAACGGACGTGCCGATGCGGCAGGCGATTGCGGCGGCGCAGGCCGGACGGGCGCTTGAGTGGCGGCAACCTCCGCCTTCGTCTCGATCCCGACAGCAGGCGCTGCCGGCACCATGGCAGCAGCGGGACGCTCGGCAACGGGTGGCGAGACGGTCGCGGTCTGGGTGACGGCCGCCGACCGGACCGGGTTCCGGGCGATCGGCGGGGGCGTCTCGGCGCGCAGCGGTTCACGGGGCGCCCGCGGCGGCACCCTCAGCGGCGCTCCCGTGCGGGGCGGCAGGACAAGCCCCGGCGCCAGATGCCTTTCAGCGGGCACGGTTTGGCGAGAGTCGATTGCCTCAGGTCCCTGCGAGAGCGCTTCGGCGATCTGCCGCTGCAGATCCCCGACGGGCGAGCCGTCGATCTTGGCCGGCGGCGCAAACACCGGATTGCTGCGCCCGCTGACATAGTTGGCCGATGGGACTGTCTGGATGTCGGCATCGGTCCCGGGAGCGGCCGGACCGGCCGGCGCCTTGGGACCGGCCGACCCTTGCTGGGCCGCGCCCTCCACGGACTCTCCCTTCAGAACGGCCGGGCCGGGCGTCCGCCCGAAGCGCACGTTCGGTCCCAGGATGAAGGCCCGCTGCCAGACAGGAAGCTTTTCCGGGTCCAGAATCACGGCATCGGGGACCGGCTGCGCCGGCGGCCGGGCATCGGCACCGGCCGTATCGGCACGCAGTGCCGCATGCGCCTGATCGCTATCGGGATCGACATTGCTGGGATTGGAAACCGAGATACGGAAGGGGGGAAATTGCATGTTACGCCAGACCATCAAACAAGCTGTCACA
>JAHRYZ010000011.1:0-34421 GCA_020621905.1 Rhizobium sp. | reverse complement strand
TCCCGTTAATAGAAAGAAAACCTTAACCAGGTCTTGCCAAGGACCTCACATGTTCACCTTTCGCACATGCCGCACTTCGCTGAGCAGGGAATGCGGGTTGCCGATCGACCGATCGCAAGACACCGGCACCTACACGGTTTTTCGCGCAGCAATTGACAAGAAAGAATAGCGAATAATATATATTTGTTGCGCGGCACAATCCTGTGACGACGTGATGACGAATGGCACAGACTTCTCAATGCAGCTGACGCGCTTTTCCGACTATGGTCTGCGGCTGATGATGATGGCCGCCACCCACGCTGATCGGCGCATCACCATCGAAGAAACCGCAAAAGCCTATGACATCTCCCGTGCCCACCTGATGAAGGTCGCGCAATTGCTGGTTCGTGAAGGCTTCCTCAAGGCTTCGCGCGGGCGCTCCGGCGGCCTTTCCTTGGCGCGACCGGCCGAATCCATCACCATCGGCGATCTGGTTCGGGCCACGGAATCCGATTTTGCAGTCGTCGAATGCATGGGACCGGGCAACAAGTGCCGCATCACCAGGGGATGCCGGCTGCGCGGGGTGCTCGGCGAGGCGCTTGGCGCCTTCCTGAACGTTCTCGATCGCCATACGCTGGCCGAACTGACCTTGACGCCAGAGGATTTCGGTTTCTCCAGAGCGGCATGAGACTTCGCCATCCGCCGCAGATGGATCTGGACAGCCGCTGCGTCCGGCCGCTCTTGGTGGCAGCCTAGGTCCTGACCGCGTGGAGACAAGCGATCAGCCCGCCTGCACAAGCCTGGGCCCGCAGTCGGGAGTCCTCGTCCTTTTCGCGCTCGGCCAGGTCGAGATAGCAGTCGAGCAACAGTTCACACAACGGCACCGGCCGCGCCTCCACGCTCTCCGGCACGAGGTCGAGCACAGGCGTCGGTCCGAAGGGGTGTGCGGCAGCGGCTGCACTGCGCGCCTGCGCCTCCACAGCCAGATCGCGAAACCGCCCCGCATCCTTGGCCGTCGCCCGGATCGCACGTCCCTCCAGGTGGTCCGAAAGGCGAAGCTCAAGGGCGGCGATCTCGCCGCGCACCGGCCTCACGCCGGAGCGGCGCAGATCGTGGAAGGCCCGGCGCCGCTCGCGCCTGAGCGTCGCGACATGGCCCAGTTCCTCCCTCGCCATGCGCTCCGCCGCCTGGCGGATCTCCTCGGACGGCGCATGCGCCGACACATAGGTCCACAAGACGAAGGCACGTTCCTCGTTGCGAACCGCCATGGAAAAGGCACGGTAGGAATTGAGCAACTCCGGCGCCACGAGCGCGGTGCCTTCGTCGTCGAACATCGGCTCATGCAGGGCGACCGCGGGCGGGATGGCGACGTCCGACTGCGCGATCCAGCGGTCGACATTGCCGAGATGCCCCTCCTCCTCCGCCGTCAGGACCTCGAAGACGGCCGCGAGATCCGGACGGCCCTCGTGTCGCATGCGCTCGGCAAGCGCCACATAGCCGGTGATCGCCTCCTGCTCCATCGCCCGGGCGAGCGCCAGCAGCGCATCCATTGATTCGACGGCCCATGGCTCATCTCTGATGTCCGTCATGGCACTCCCCCGCTTCGCTCTCGTCTCGCTCAGCCTGCATATCATGCACAAAAGATACCTTCTCTATATTTGTTTTGAATCAAAGAGTTTTTACATTAGACTGCATAAACACCGCGTTACGCCACGAGCAGATCCCATAAAAAGACGAGGCCGATGATAGAGAGCGCGACACTTCAGCACCGCATCCGTTCGCTTCTGACCCGGTTTGCGGTCCTGCTGGTCGCCATCATGGCGGTCTTCGCCTTCGCATCTCCCGGCCATACGGCCGGCCAGCTCGGCGCCTATCTGGAAAAGGTCGAGCCCGGCGAGCTTTTCGACGGAGCCGACCGATTCGGCGACCTGAGCGGCGATCCGGCGATCGCGCCGGTCATGCGCGGCGACGAACTGCTTGGCTATGCCTATCTCAATTCCGACTTCTCCAGCGCCATCGGCTATTCGGGCAAGCCGATCCATATCGTCGTCGGCATCGATCCAAAGGGCGTGATCCGCGGCTTCAAGCTGGTCGACCACAAGGAGCCGATCGTCCTGATCGGCATTCCGGAGGAAAAGGTCGTCGCCTCCATGAATGCCCTGATCGACAAGGACATGGGCCGCGTCGCCTCGGGCGCCGAGCGCCCACCGCAGGTCGACATCGTCAGCGGCGCAACTGTCACCGTGCTGGTCATGGGCGACAGCGTATCGCGTGCCGCCGTCCAGCTCATTCGCAGCAATCGCCTCGGCGTGGACCTGGCGACCGGCGTGGCGGCCGCGACCGAAATTCGCAAGCTCGACCTGTCGAAGACCGAAACCGCCAACTGGCAGACGCTGCTCGGCGACGGCTCGGTGCGCAGCCTGCGCATGACCGTGGGCGAGGTCTCCGACGCCTTCCGCCAGGCGGGACAGACGATCTCGGCCGACAAGCCGGAGACGAAGACGCCACAGGACCGCTTCATCGACCTCTATCTCGCGCCCGTCAGCGTTCCAACGATCGGCCGGTCCCTGCTCGGCGACGCCGCCTACGACCGTCTGGTCCACAAGCTGAAGCCCGGGCAGTCGGCCATTCTCGTCGCCGGCGAAGGCGCCTATTCGTTCAAGGGCTCGGGCTATGTGCGCGGCGGCATCTTCGACCGGATCGAGCTGCTGCAGAGCGGCCAGGGCGTGCGCTTCCGCGACCGGGACCATACCCGCATTCCCGCCCTTGCCGCCGACGGCGCGCCGCGCCTGCGCGAAATCGCGCTGTTCGTGGTGCCGTCCGAATTCGCCTTCGACGTCACCCAGCCCTTCGAATTGCAGATGCTGGTGCAGCGCAGCGCCGAGGGGCGCAACAAGGCGGTCCTGCCCTACAACCTGTCCTACATCCTGCCCGACAAATATGTGACCGTCGAGAAGCTCCCAGCACCGGCGGCGCCCCAGGCCACGGCCGTTCCGGCGCCAGGTGCCGATCAGGCGCCGGCTCCCGGCGGCGACAGGCTGACGGACCAGCAGATCGCCGACGGCCAGCCGCTCTGGATGCGCATCTGGGACATGAACCGCATCAACATCGGCATCACCATTGCAGCGCTCCTCGTGCTGACCGGTATCTTCTTCTTCCAGGACTGGCTGGTGAAGCGTCCAAGGCTGTTTGCCTGGGTTCGCCGCGGCTATCTCCTGTTCACGCTCGTCTGGCTCGGCTGGTACGCCAATGCCCAGTTGTCGGTGGTCAACGTGCTGACCTTCGCCAACTCGCTGATGACCGGCTTCAACTGGGAGTTCTTCCTGTCGGCGCCGCTGATCTTCATTCTCTGGGCCTCGGTCGCTGCGGGACTGCTGTTCTGGGGCCGCGGACCGTTCTGCGGCTGGCTCTGCCCCTTCGGCGCACTCCAGGAACTGACCAACAATGTCGCGCAATGGCTGAAGGTGCCGCAGATCCGCCTGCCCTGGGGCCTGCACGAACGCCTTTGGCCGATCAAGTACATCATCTTCCTCGCCCTGTTCGGTCTGTCGCTCTATTCGCTGGCGCTCGCCGAGATGTTCTCGGAGGTCGAGCCGTTCAAGACCGCGATCGTGCTGAAATTCGCCCGCGAATGGCCCTTCGTCATCTTCGCGCTCACCATGCTGTCGGCCGGCCTGTTCATCGAGCGCTTCTACTGCCGTTATCTCTGCCCGCTCGGCGCCGCACTCGCCATCCCCGGCCGCATCCGCATGTTCGAATGGCTGAAGCGCTATCCCGAATGCGGTTCGCCCTGCCAGCGTTGCGCCAAGGAATGTCCCGTCCAGTCGATTCATCCGGAGGGGCAGATCAACGTCAACGAGTGCATCTACTGCATGCACTGCCAGGAACTCTACCACGACGACCACCGCTGTCCGCACATGATCCAGGTGCGACTGAAGCGGGAGAAGTTCTCGGCCCTTTCGACGTCGACGTCCCGGGGCGAGGCCCCGGCCAAGGTCGCCGTCACCCATAATGGCGCACCCATCGGCAAGGCCGGCGGCGCCGAACAGACTGCGTGATCAACCAGCCAAGGAGAGGCAATCATGTCAAACGAAGAGAACCAGATGCGCTTGAACCGGCGCCAGATGCTGGGTTCCACGGCTTTCGTGGCGGCAGCAGGTGCGGCGACCGTCGGGGGAGCGATCAGCCTTACCGGCGGCTCAGCCACGCCGGCGGCGGCTCAAGGCTCGGATGAGCACAGCTATGAAGTCAAACCCGGCGAACTGGATGAATATTATACCTTCTTCTCCAGCGGTCAGTCAGGCGAAGTCCGCATCGTCGGCCTGCCGTCGATGCGCGAACTCATGCGCATTCCGGTGTTCAACCGCTGCAGCGCCACCGGCTGGGGCCAGACCAACGAGAGCCGCAAGATCCTGATGGATGGCATGTTGCCGGAAGACCGTGAATTCATGGCGGATCGCGGCGGCATCTTCCAGAACGGCGACCTTCACCACCCGCATCTCTCCTTCACCGACGGCACCTATGACGGCCGCTATCTCTATGCCAACGACAAGGCCAATACGCGCGTCTGCCGCATTCGCCTCGACGTGATGAAGTGCGACAAGATCATCCAGCTGCCGAACCAGCACACGGTCCACGGCCTGCGCGTGCAGAAATATCCGAAGACCGGCTATGTCTTCGCCAATGGCGAAGACCGCGTGCCGATCCCGAACGACGGCAAAATCCTCGACGACCACAAGCAGTATCACGCCATCTTCACCGCGGTGGACGGCGAGACGATGAAGGTCGCCTGGCAGGTCATGATCGACGGCAATCTCGACAATGTCGACGCCGACTACCAGGGCAAATACGCCTTCGCGACCTGCTATAATTCGGAAGAAGGCGTCAATCTCGCCGAGATGATGGGCAACGAGCAGGACTGGATCGTCGTCTTCAACCTGAAGCGGATCGAAGAGGCCGTGGCCAAGGGCGACTTCAAGGAGATGGGCGGCGTTCCGGTCATCGACGGCCGCCATGGCTCGCCCTACACGCGCTACATCCCGGTCTCCAACAGCCCGCACGGCATCAACACAGCGCCGGACGGCATCCACGTCGTCGCCAACGGCAAGCTGTCGCCGACCGTCACGGTGTTCGACGTGCGCAAGTTCGACGACCTGTTCGACGACAAGATCAAGCCGCGCGACTGCGTCGTGGCCGAGCCGGAACTCGGTCTCGGGCCGTTGCACACGGCCTATGACGGCAAGGGCAATGCCTATACCACGCTGTTCATCGACAGCCAGGTGTGCAAGTGGAACATCGAGGACGCCAGAAAGGCCTATGCCGGCGAGAAGGTCGATCCGATCCGCCAGAAGCTCGACGTGCACTACCAGCCGGGCCATAACCATACCTCCATGGGCCAGACCAAGGAAGCCGATGGCAAGTGGCTGGTCTCGCTCAACAAGTTCTCCAAGGACCGCTACCTGAACGTCGGCCCGCTGAAGCCGGAGAACGACCAGCTGATCGACATTTCCGGCGACGAGATGGTCATCGTCCACGACGGTCCGTCCTTCGCCGAACCGCATGACGCCACCATCGTGCACGCCTCGAAGATCAACCCGGTGCATGTCTGGGATCGCAACGACCCGTTCTTCGCCGATGCGGTCGCCCAGGCCAAGATCGACAGCGTCGACCTGATGGCCGACAGCACGGTCATCCGCGACGGCGACAAGGTGCGCGTCTACATGACCTCGGTCGCTCCGGCCTTCGGACTGGAAAGCTTCCAGGTCAAGCAGGGCGACGAGGTCACCGTCTACGTCACCAATATCGACGAGGTGGAAGACCTGACCCACGGCTTCGCCATCATCAACTACGGCATCAACATGGAGGTCGGACCGCAGGCCACCGCCTCGGTCACCTTCAAGGCCAACAAGCCGGGTGTCTGGTGGTATTATTGCTCGTGGTTCTGCCATGCCATGCACATGGAGATGAAGGGCCGCATGTTCGTCGAACCGAAGGCGGCATGATGATTGCTCGTCTCCTGACGACACGATTTGGAATGGCGGCCACCCTGGCCGCCCTTCCAGCCATGGCCTGGGCGGCGGACCTCGCGGTCTCGCCGAACGGTCCCGCATTGCAGGAAATCATCGCCGGGGCGGCCGCCGGCGACGTGCTCACCCTCGAGCCGGGCGTCTTTGCCGGACCGATCACCATCGACAAGCCTCTGGTCATCGCGGGCAGGCCGGGCGCGGCGATTGCCGGCAATGGCAAGGGCAGCGTGGTGACGATCGAGGCCGCGGGCGTAACCGTGCGTGGGCTTTCCGTCAGCGGCTCGGGCCGCGATCTCACCACCCGGGATTCCGGCATTTATGCCGGCCAGGCCGCGACCGGCGCAATCATCGAGGACAACAGCGTCACGGACAATCTCTTCGGCATCTACCTCTACGGCGCGGTGGACTCCATTGCGCGCAACAACCGCATCACCGGCCTCCAGAGCGGACGCATGAGCGAGGCAGGCAGCGGCGTGACCATCTGGAATGCGCCCGGCGCCAAGGTGCTCGGCAACGAGATCCGCTTCGGCCGCGACGGGATCGCCACCATGGCCAGCAAGCGCAACGTCTTCAGTCACAACCGGTTCAGCGACCTGCGCTTTGCCATCCACTACATGTATACCGATGACAGCGAAGTGAGCGACAACGTCTCCACCCGCAACTCCGTCGGCTATGCGATCATGTATTCCAGCCGGCTCAAGATCATTGGGAATCTCTCCGACGGGGACCGTGACCACGGCCTGTTGCTCAACACCGCCAAGAGTTCCGAGGTGCGCGACAACACGGTCATCGGCCGGATGCAGCCGGTCGACCGCTGGCTTTCCGCCGGAACGCAATCCGGCGAGCACGGCTTGCCGAAGACGACGGACGATGCCGTCGTCGCCGCGAACGGCGAACGCCTCGGCCCGGAAAAATGCGTCTTCATCTACAATGCCAACAAGAACCGCTTCCTCGGCAACCTGTTCGAGAACTGCGCGATCGGCATCCATTTCACCGCGGGCTCGGAAGGCAATACGATGACGGGCAACGCCTTCATCAACAACCGCAACCAGGTCAAATATGTCGGCACGCGCTATCTCGACTGGTCGAACGAGGGCCGCGGCAACTACTGGAGCGACAATCCGGCCTTCGATCTCGACGGCGACGGCATCGCCGACAATCCCTATCGGCCGAACGACCTGATCGACCAGGTGCTGTGGACCTCGCCGCAGGCGAAGATCCTGATGTCGAGTCCCGCGGTCCAGGTGATCCGCTGGGCCCAGGCCCAGTTTCCGGCGCTCCTGCCCGGCGGCGTGGTCGACAGCCATCCCCTGATGGCGCCTATGGCAGCGAAGAAGGCGATCCAATGACGGCGACGGTAACCACCGCCGGCGTGTCCAAACGCTATGGCCCAGTTCAGGCGGTGAAGGACGTGACCTTCACCTTGAACGCCGGCGAAACGATCGCGCTCGTCGGCCACAACGGTGCCGGCAAGACGACGCTGATCAAGCTCATGCTCGGCCTGATCCGCCCGACGACTGGAACCGTCAGCGTGCTCGGCGAGGATCCGGCCCGCGGCGATTTCCATGTTCGCCAGCGGCTCGGCTATCTGCCCGAAAGCGTCTCCTTCCACATGGCGCTGACCGGACGCGAGACGCTCGCCTTCTATGCCCGGCTGAAGCGGGTGGAACTCTCCTCCGCCGACGCCCTGTTCGAGCGCGTGGGCCTGGCCCAGGAAGCGGCCGACCGGCCGGTACGCACCTATTCCAAGGGCATGCGCCAGCGTCTCGGTCTCGCCCAGGCGCTGCTCGGCGAGCCGCGCGTGCTCTTGCTGGACGAGCCGACCAGCGGTCTCGACCCGGCGCTGCGCCGCAATTTCTACGATCTGATCACCGACCTTCGCGCCGGCGGCGCCACCGTGCTTCTGTCCTCGCACGCGCTGACCGAACTCGAGGATCGGGCGGATCGCGTCATCATCGTCAATCGCGGCGTCAAGATCGCCGACGGCACGCTCGACGAGTTGCGCCACATCGCCCGGCTGCCGACGCGCATCGGCGTCAGGCTCGCCGCCGGGGATGCCTCGCCCGGCTGGACCCGGGGAGCCACCGACTGGAAACGGACGGCAGGCGGAATTTTCGAGACCGACGTGGCACCCGAAGATAAGATCGCCCTGCTCCATGACATGACGGCGGACCCGTCCCTTCTCGCAGCGCTGACGGTCGCCGAACCGACGCTCGACGAGCTTTATGCGCATTTTCTTGAAGGGCAGTCACCGGCATGACGAACATCCTCATCATCGCCCGTAAGGAGATCCAGGAGGGCCTGCGCAACCGCTGGGTTCTGGCGACGACCCTGCTGCTTGCGGCGCTGGCGCTCACCCTGTCCTTCCTCGGAAGCGCGCCTACCGGCAATGTCGGCGTCAATCGCCTCGACGTGGTGATCGTCAGCCTGTCGAGCCTCACCATCTTCCTCGTGCCGCTGATCGCGCTCCTCCTGTCGCACGATGCGATCGTCGGCGAGTCCGAGCGCGGCACCATGGTCCTGCTGCTGAGCTATCCGATCGGCCGCAGCGAGGTGATCTTCGGCAAGTTCCTCGGCCATCTCGCCATCCTCGCTTTCGCCACGGCGATCGGCTATGGCGCGGCGGCGGCCGCCCTGACGGTGACCGGCGCTGATATCGCGATCGACAGCTGGCGCGCCTTCCTGTCCATGATCGGCTCCTCCGTCCTGCTCGGCGCCGTATTCCTCGCCGTCGGCTACCTCACCAGCACGTTGGTCAGCGAGCGCAGCACGGCGGGCGGAATCGCCATCGGCATCTGGCTGTTCTTCGTGCTGATCTACGACATGGCGCTGCTCGGGGGACTGGTCGCCGCCAAGGGCCAGGCCGTGCCCGCCTTGTTGCTCGACCTTCTTCTGCTCGCCAACCCGACGGACGCCTACCGGCTGCTCAATCTCGGATCGGGCAATGCCGGCGCGCTGTCGGGCATGGGAGGCATCGCCGCCCATACGGGCCTCACCGCACCTGCGCTGATCGCAGCACTGACACTCTGACGATCGTGCCTCTCGGCTGTGCGACCGTCATCTTTCGAGGAGGAAGTATGAGACTTTCCATCGCCATGGCGCGCTTGCCGCCTCGCTCCTGCTTTCTGCCTGCAGCGGCGGAGACGAAGCCGCCATGCCGCCGCCCTTCGCGCTGACCGAAGAGGCCATGGCCGCTACTGCGGCATGAATGTGCTGGAACATGCCGGCCCCAGGGCGATCATCCTGCAGCAGATCCCCGAGGCCATCTGGTTCTCCTCCGCGCGCGACACCCTCGCCTTCACCATGCTGCCGGAAGAGCCGCGCGACATCGCGGCGATCTACGTGTCCGACATGAGCAAGGCGCCGAGCTGGGACGAGCCGGGAGCGGAAAACTGGATTGATGCGAAGAAAGCATTCTTCGTCATTGGCAGCGCCCAGCGCGGCGGCATGGGCACCGAGGAAGCCGTTCCCTTCTCCGTGGAAGCGGACGCGAAATCCTTCGCCGAAAAGCATGGCGGCCGCTTGGTCAGGTTCGACGACATGCCGAAGGACTATATCCTAGGCTTCGGCAGTGACGCGCCGACGGACGGTTCCGCATTCGATCCAGAAGGTACCAGCGAGAACGCAGAGGGACACGATCATGGCTGACACCTTCACGCGCCGCCGGGCGATCTGCATCATGGCCGCGGCCGCCGGGCTGCCGCTCATGGCTTCTGCCGGCCCGGCCTTAGCCGCAACGGATCCTGTCGTCTGGAAGGGCCAGGCGCTGGGAGCCCCCGCGACACTGATCCTCAATCATCCCGACAGGACGAGAGCCGAGGCCCTCGTCCGCCGCGCCGTGGCAGAGGTCGAACGGCTGGAATCGATTCTCAGCCTCTATCGCGACACATCGGCGCTGTGTGAGCTGAACCGTATGGGCGCGCTCGCCATGCCGCCGCAGGATCTGGTTCAGGTGCTTGAGGCCAGCCGGACCGTTTTCGAAATGACCGGAGGCGCCTTCGACCCCAGCGTGCAGCCGCTCTTTGCCGTCTATGCCCGCCATTTCGCCAGGCCTGACGCCGCAGCCTCCGGACCATCCGCCGCCGATATGGAGCGAGCAAAGGCGCTTGTCGATTTCGGCGCCGTGCGCTTCAACCCCGACCGCATCGCCTTTGCCCGGCGCGGCATGGCGCTGACACTGAACGGCATCGCCCAGGGCTATGTCACCGACCGGGTGGTCGCGCTGCTGCGAGAAGAAGGCATCGACAGCAGCCTCGTCGACATGGGCGAGGGCCGCGCGATCGGTGCACAGCCAGACGGTTCGCCCTGGCGCATCGGCATTGCCGAAACCCAGGCCGATCGGGCGGGCGAGACGGTGATCCCGCTGATCGACCGCGCGATCGCCACCTCCGCCTTCTCCGGCTTCCGCTTCGATCCCGCCGGCCGTTTCAGCCACATCCTCGATCCCCGTCAGGGCAGCGTGCCGCCGCGCTACCGGCGCCTCACCGTCATTGCCCCCGACGCGACCACCGCCGACGGCTATTCGACGGCCTTCAGCCTGATCAACCTCGAGCACATGCGCTCCATCCTCGACCGCCAGCCGGAGGTCGCCGTCGATCTGGTGACGTCCGCCGGCGAGCATCTGCGTCTCGGCCGAACCATCGACACCATGGCATTGTGAAGGTCTCTGCCCCCGGCGGAAATGACGGATCGAGAAAGCGCGCGAGCTGACCCGCAAGTGAAGCCGCTATCCGCATGATCCGGCGGTCGTCCTCACTCGGCCTCGTGAAGCCCCAGACTGTCACCGTCCTGAAGAAGTGCAAGCTCGGCCCGATGGCGCATCATCGTCATCAGCGCCGCATAGTCCCGTTCGTAGAAATTCCGCCGCGCGGGATTGGGCGCGGTGGAGCGCATGCGGATCGTCATGGCGGAACCCGCCGCCGCCATGTCGGCAAAGAGGCCGGCAGTGACCGCCGCATGCTGGGCGGTCCCCAGCAGCACGGCGTCCTGATCGACCGGCGTCAGCACGGTGCAGCCGATGGCATCGGCATAGAGCTGCGGGATGAGCGGGTGGTTCGAAAAGCCGCCGGCTATCGCCAGCGTGGCGACGCGGCCCGGCTCGCCCGGCATATGGGCGATGATGTGGCGAATGCCGCAGGCGAGCGCCACGCAGGTGCGCCAATAGAGGCGGCACAGGCTCTCGAAACTGCGATCGAGCGTCATGCCCGTCAGGCTGCCGGTGAGACCGGGATCGGTCGTCGGCGATCGAGTGCCGTGAAAATCGGGAAGCACATGAATCGGCAGGCCGTAACCCGGGCCCTCCGCCGCGATGCGTTCGGCGACATGGTCGAGGATCTGCGCATGCCGTGCCCGGCTGGGATCTCCGCCGGCGGGATGGGTCTGCAGGATGTGGTCGAGCAGCGCGCCGGATGCCGACTGACCGGCCTCCGTCAGCCACAAGCCCGCGATCGCCACGTCGCGAAAGGCGCCCCAGCATCCCTCGGCCTGCACGCTTTGCCGCGTCAGCTGCACCACGCAGCTCGACGTTCCGGCGATCAGCGCCAGATGCGTTTCCAGCCGGTCTTCGGAGAGTACGTCCGGAAGGCTGAAGAGGGCGATCGTGCCGGCATAGGCGTCGACCAGGCCCGGAGCGACGCAGCAGCCGATGGTCAGCCCCAGCTGATCGGCCGCCTCCACCGACAGATTACCCACCACCTCGGTGGCTACCAGAGTGCTCTCCGGCAGGGCCGCGCGCTCGACCACGTCCTCGACCCCGACCAGCGCGTAGAAATCGCCAGGCGCCTCGCCCGGCGCCTGTGGCCCAAAGCCCCATTTGGAGGCGAGCGGCGAGTGCCCGCGTTTGGTCGAGCCCGTGGCCCGCCATGTGAGATAGTCGGACAGGTCGAACATGAAGCCGGCCCGTTCCCAGGTGTCCGGCATCTCCTCCTTCAGCCACAGGAGCTTCGGTACCTGCATTTCGGCGGACAGGCGGCCGCCATAGCGATCGAGCAGCGGATCGCCGGTGGCATTGCAGCGCTCCGCCTGTTCCACCGCCCGGTGGTCCATCCACAAAAGCGTGTCCAGATTGGCGCGGCCGGTGGTCGAAATCGACAGCGGCTTGCCCTGACGATCACGCACGACCAGCGAGCAGGTCGCATCGAAGCCGATGGCGCGCACCGCGTCGGGCGCGATACCGGCCTTGTCCACGACCGAACGGACCGTGCGGCAGACGGCCGCCCAGATCTCCTCGCTGTCCTGTTCGAGGTGTCTTTCGCGCGGCTGGGCGAGCGAGATCGGTGCAACGTCACGGGCGATCTGCACGCCACTGAGGTCAAACAGGCCGGCCCGGGCACTGCCCGTCCCAACGTCCACCGCGATGATGTAGTCATGCATCAGGATTGTCTCTCGGTCTCCCGGCCGGGAGGACAAGGTGAAGCAAATCGGCCATGGCGTCAAACTGGGTTTCCGGTTTCAGCCTCTCCAGTTCGGCCCGGTAGTCGGCAAGGCCGGTATGCGATCCGCCGGTATAGGCAAGCACCCGCATCTGCGCCGCGCGCGCCGCCATGATGCCGGCGGGACTGTCTTCGATCACGACGCATTCGCGGGGAGGCCGTCCCATACGCTGGGCGGCATGGAGGAACAGGTCGGGTGCCGGCTTGCCCCGCTCGACCATGGTCGCCGAGAAGATCGGCGGATCGAATCGCGGGCGGATGCCCGTGACCGTCAGCGAAAGCTCGATCCGCTCCGGCTGCGAGGAGGAGGCGACGCACCAGGCGATACCCTCCGCCTCGAGCGCCTCCAGCGCCGCGATGATGCCGGCCGTCGGCCGCAGCTCGGCCCGGAACCGCGCATAGAGCTTCTGCCGCATCGCGCTCAGGAAGGCATCGTCGATCGCAAGGCCGTATTCCTCTTCGGCCGTCTTGACCATCGAAGCGAGGCTGCGTCCGAGGAAGAGGGCGGACGCCCTTTCCAGCCCGATGGAAATCCCCGAATCGCCCAGCATCTCCATGAGAACCGCCAGCGAGATCGGCTCGCTGTCGACCAGAACCCCGTCGCAGTCGAAGATGATCAGCGGCTTGGCCGCGCCCGGGGTGGTTTCATCGAGGCCGTTCAGCGCAATTGTCCTTCCAGATACCGCTTCAGCGTCTCCGCCGTGCCGACGCTGCGCAGCGAATTCAGCGCGGTGGCGAAGCGTTGCCGGAACAGCGGATCCGTGCCGACACTGCCGAAGATGTCCGATAGTTCCAGAAATGCAAGGGGCTCCTGCTTCGAACGGAGCGCGGTCGCGTGCAGGCGCTCGGCATTGGGGTCGTTGAAGGTGATCGCCTTGCCGCTGTCCGACTGGCCTTCGAAATAGCGGCACCAGAGCGCCGAGACCAGCGCCAGGCCGACGACGTCCAGCCCCCTCGCCAGCCGGTCGGCGGTGGATGGCAGGATGAATTTCGGCTGGCGGTTGGAACCGTCCTGCGCAAGACGCGGAATGGTGTCGCCGATCTTGGGATTGGAGAAACGCCGGTCGATCAGCTGGAAATAGTCGTTCAGGTCGGTGTTCGGCACCGGCGGCGATCGGGATGATCTCGTCCGCTCCAGCTTTTCCAGGAAGGCCTTCACCAGCGGGTTCTCCATCGCCTCATGGACGAAATAGATGTCCATCAGCGCCGCGGATAGGCGATCGCCGCATGGCGCCATTGAGGATGCGCAGCTTCATCAGCTCATAGGGCGCGACATCGGCGACGAAGGTGACGCCGACCTCTTCCAGCGCGGGTCGGCCGAGCGGAAACTTGTCTTCCATGACCCATTGCTTGAACTCCTCGCAGAATACAGGCCAGTTGTCCTCGATCGCGTAGGTGTCGCGGGTGATGGAAATCTCGCGCTCGCCGGTCGCCGGCGTGATGCGGTCGACCATGGAGTTGGGGAAGGCGACGTTCTCGTGGATCCAGTGGGCGAAATCCGGATCGGAGAGTTTTGCCAGCCCGGTGACGGTCGCCTCGGTCACTTCGCCATTGCCCGGAATGTTGTCGCAACACATCATCGTGAACGGCGGCAGGCCGGCGGCACGGCGCGCCTTGAGGCCGGCGATGATCAGGCCGAACACGCTCTTCGGGTGCGCGGGGTCGGCCGCATCGGCGACCATGGCCGGATGCTTCGGATCGAAGGCGCCGGTGGCCGGATCGATGAAATAGCCCTCGGTGATCGTCATCGAGACGATGCGGATCGCTGGGTCCGCGAGCGCGGCTATGATCTTGTCGTAGTCGGGCGCGGTCAGGATGTCGATCATCGGACCGGTCACGGTCGCCGCACTGCGATTGTTGTCCTGCTCCACGACGGTGGTCAGATAGTCCTGCGCCGCGAGCTTTTCCTTCATCAACCGATCCGAGGGCATGACGCCGGCCCCGACGATGGCGAAGTCCAGATCCCGGCCGAGATTGAACAGCTCGTGCAGGTAGATCGCCTGGTGGGCGCGGTGGAAGTTGCCGACCCCGAAATGCAGGATGCCCGGCGTAAGCTGGTCGCGGCGATAGGCCGGCACCGCCGCCGTGGCGGCGATTTCGGGAAGGCTGGCCAGGGAAAGCTTGCAGGTCATGTCATTGTCCTCGATCGGTAAAGCCGGATGGTCGCGTGCGCGACCGTCAGCTCATCCAGTTGCCGCCATCGACATTGTAGGTCTGGGCGACGATGTACTCGGCCTCCGGGGTGGCGAGGAAGATCGCCATTCCCGTCAGGTCCTGGGCGGTTCCCATCCGCCCGAACGGCACGGCCGCACCGACCTGCCGCTTCTTCTCGCCGGGTGGCAGGTTCTCGTAGCGGGCAAACAGCGCATCGACGCCGTCCCAGTGCTCGCCGTCCACCACGCCGGGGGCGATGGCATTGACGTTGATGCCGTGCTTGATGAGGTCGAGGCCGGCGGACTGGGTGAGCGAGATGATCGCCGCCTTGGTGGCGCAGTAGACGGCGACAAGCGCCTCGCCGCGCCGCCCGGCCTGGCTTGCCATGTTGATGATCTTGCCGCCGCGGCCGGCCGCGATCATCGATCGGGCGACCGCCTGCAGCATGAACAGCGACCCGGCGACATTGATGGCAAACAGCCGGTCGTAGCTTGCCCGGGTGATCTCGACGATCGGTGCGAGATCGAAAAGGGCGGCATTGTTGACCAGGATGTCGATCCCGCCCGCCGTCTGCTCGACGGTCTTTACCGCCGTGTCGATCGAGGCCTGGTCGGTGACGTCGAGCCGGACGGCATAGGCGGCGGGACCGATCGCGGTCGCCGTCTCGCTCGCACGGTCAAAGTCGATGTCGGCAATGGCGACCCTTGCCCCTTCGCGCACATAGGCTTCGGCGAAGGCACGGCCAATCCCGCGCGCCGATCCGGTGATGATCGCGGACTTTCCCTCCAGCCTGCCGGTCATTGCGCCAGGCCTTTGTCGTTGAAGCGATGCAGGCGGGCGATGTCGGGCGTGATGTAGACGATGTCGCCGTGGCGGACCGGCATTTCTCCGCTGGCACGCGCCGTGACGTGACCGACGCCGTCGACATCGACATG
This sequence comes from Rhizobium sp., assembly GCA_020621905.1. Classification (GTDB taxonomy): domain Bacteria; phylum Pseudomonadota; class Alphaproteobacteria; order Rhizobiales; family Rhizobiaceae; genus Allorhizobium. The sequence continues at coordinate 18,896 of JAHRYZ010000011.1, read as the reverse complement.
CAGGAAGGTGTCGGAACCCAGATGCTCGGCGACCGTTACCTTGCCCTTCCAGGCACCCTCGGTGCTGGAAAGCGTGACATGCTCCGGACGAATGCCGATCGTGTGGGCTCCATGCTGCTGCGCCACGCCGCCGCCCAGAAGATTCATTTTGGGCGAACCGATGAAGCCGGCGACGAACAGATTGGCCGGGTTGCGATAGAGTTCGAGCGGGGAGCCCACCTGCTCGATGCGGCCCTTGTTGAGGACGACGATCTTGTCGGCCATGGTCATGGCCTCGACCTGGTCATGGGTGACGTAGATCGAAGTCGCGCCGAGCTTCTGGTGCAGTTCGGAAATCTCCAGGCGCATGTTGACGCGCAGCGACGCATCGAGGTTTGACAGCGGCTCGTCGAACAGGAAGCATTCGGGCGAACGCACGATGGCGCGGCCGATGGCGACGCGCTGGCGCTGGCCGCCGGAGAGGTTGCGCGGCTTGCGGTCGAGATAGTCGGTGAGGTTGAGGATCTTCGCCGCCTCTTCGACCTTGCGGCTGATCTCCGCCGGATCGACCTTGGCCATCTTCAGGGGGAAGCCGATGTTCGACCGCACGCTCATATGCGGATAGAGCGCATAGGACTGGAACACCATGGCAAGGCCGCGCTGCGACGGCGCCTTGTCGGTGGCGTCGACGCCGTCGATCAGGATGCGGCCGCCGGACACATCCTCGAGGCCGGCGATCAGCCGCAGAAGCGTGGACTTGCCGCAGCCGGAGGGCCCGACGAAGACGGCGAATTCGCCATTGTTGATCTCGAGGTCGATCGAGGGAATGACGGAGACCTCGCCAAAGGTCTTGCAGACGTTTTCGAGCTTGATGCTGCCCATGGTCGTTGTTCCTTACTTGACGGCGCCGAAGGTCAGGCCGCGGACCAATTGCTTTTGGCTGAACCAGCCGAGGATGACGATCGGTGCGATCGCCAGCGTCGAAGCGGCCGAGAGCTTCGCCCAGAAAAGCCCCTGCGGACTGGAGAAGGAGGCGATGAACGCGGTCAGGGGCGCCGCATTCGTCGTGGTCAACCGGATGGTCCAGAACGACTCGTTCCAGGCGAGGATGACGTTGAGGAGCATGGTCGAGGCGATGCCGGGAACCGCCATCGGGGTCAGCACGTGACGATTTCGTTGAGCAGCGAAGCTCCGTCCATGCGCGCCGCTTCGAGGATCTCACCCGGGATTTCGCGGAAATAGGTGTAGAGCATCCACACCACGATCGGCAGATTGATCAGCATCAGCATGACGGTCAGGCCGATGCGGCTGTCGAGCAGGCCGAAGTCGCGGAACAAGAGGTAGATCGGCACCAGCACGGCGACCGCCGGCATCATCTTGGTGGAGAGCATCCACATCAGGATGTCCTTGGTGCGCTTGGTCGGCGAGAACGCCATGGCCCATGCCGCCGGGATGGCGATGATCAGGGCGAGCAGGGTCGAACCGACCGAAATCACCACCGAGTTCATGAACGGCTTGAAATAGTCCCTCTGGGTCTGGACCGTGACGTAGTTCTCGAGCGTGAAGGAGGGGATCAGGTCGAAGCCCTGGATCGCCTCGGTCTCGGTCTTGATGCTGGTGAGGATCGTGTAGAGGATCGGGAAGAAGATCACCAGGGCGACCGTCCAGGCAAGGACGGTCAGGGCGATCCTGCGGCGGGTGGTGACTGCGCGTGCCATGATCGTTCTCCTCAGCGGTCCAGGTTCTTGCCGACCGCGCGCATCAGGAAGAAGGCGACGATATTGGCAAGGATGACCGCGATGATGCCGCCTGCCGATGCGCCGCCCACGTCATAGCCGAGCAGCGCGGTGCGATAGATCAGGAAGGCAAGGTTGGTGGAGGCGTAGCCGGGGCCGCCATTGGTGGTGACGAGGATTTCCGCATAGACGCCGAGCAGGAAGATGGTCTGGATCAGGATCACGACCGTGATCGCCCGGGCGAGGTGCGGCAGGACGAGATAGATGAACTGGTTGATGAAGTTCGCCCCGTCCATCTCGGCGGCTTCCTTCTGCTCGCCGTCGAGCGACTGCAGCGCGGTCAGCAGGATCAGCGTGGCGAACGGCAGCCATTGCCAGGCGACGATGATAATGATCGACAGCAGTGGATATTGGGCGAACCAGTCGACCGGCTGCAATCCCAATGCCCGGTTGATGTCGGCGAGCACGCCGTAGCCCGGATGCATGATCATGTTCTTCCACACCAGCGCGGCGACCGGCGGCATCACGAAGAAGGGCGAGATGATCATGATGCGGACCAGACCCTGGCCGAAGATCGGCTGGTCGAGCAGAAGCGCGATGGCGATACCGCCGACGATGGTGATCAGCAGCACGCCGCCGACAATGGTCAGCGTGTTGAAGATCGACTGGAAGAAGGCCGGGTCCGTGTAGAAGAAGCGGTAGTTGAACAAGCCGCCGAAACTGACATTGGCCGGGTTCAGCAGATTGTAGTTCTGGAACGAGAACCACAGGGTCATTGCCAGCGGCACGATCATCCAGATCAGCAGCAAACCGACGGAAGGTGCCATCATGATGCGGGCAAGCGTCTGGGTGTTTTGCGTAGCCATGGTCAATCCCATCCTGAAGCCGCGTGCTCTGCGACGCGTGCGGCATGGCTCTTCATTGCGGCCGATCGGCCGTCCGCTGCCGGTTTCGGCAGACGGCCATGCGGCGAAAGCCACAGGCCTTGCCGCCGATGCCGACTTCGAGCGGAATGCCGATTGGGCGCCGCCCGAACTCGGTCCGGCGGCGCATGCGCGGGAGGAGCTTATTTGATGTAGCCGGCGCGGTCATTTCGCGTTCGGCGGCTGCGGGCCTGAGCGAGGGCGTCGTCGACCGTCATCTGGCCGGCAAGCGCTGTCGAGAAGAGCTGGCCGACCGTGGTGCCGAGGCCCTGGAATTCGGATCGCCACGAACTGCACGCCGACATAGGGAACCGGCTTGACGGACGGGTTCTTCGGATCGGCGGCATTGATCGAGTCCAGCGTCATCTTCGCGAACGGGGCTGCCTTCTGGTATTCCGGGTTTTCATAGAGCGAGGTGCGCGTGCCCGGGGGGACGTTGGCCCAGCCCTCCTTGGAAGCGACGAGGTTCGCGTATTCCTTGCCGGTTGCCCAGGCGATGAACTTCTCGGCCGCTTCGGCCTTCTGCGAGCCCGCCGGGACGGCGAGGTTCCAGGCCCAGAGCCAGTTGCCGCGCTTGCCGAGGCCGGTGTCGGGAGCGAGCGCGAAACCGACCTTGTCGGCGACCGTCGAGTCCTTCGGGTTGGTGACGAAGGAGGCCGCCACCGTGGCGTCGATCCACATGCCGCACTTGCCCTGCTGGAACAGCGCCAGGTTCTCGTTGAAGCCGTTGGACGACGCGCCCTGCGGGCCGGCATCATTCATCAGCTTCACATACATGTCGAGCGTGTTCTTCCATTCCGGCTGGTCGAACTGCGGCTTCCAGTTCTCGTCGAACCAGCGGGCGCCAAAGGCATTGGACGTGGCCGTCAGGAAGGCCATGTTCTCGCCCCAGCCCGCCTTGCCGCGCAGGCAGATGCCGTTGATGCCGGTCGCACGGTCGGTCATCTTGCGGGCCGCTTCATTGATGAATTCCCAGGTCGGCGCGTCGGGCATGGTGAGCCCGGCCTTTTCGATCAGGTCCTTGCGGTACATGACCATCGAGCTTTCGCCGTAGAACGGCGCGGCATAGAGCTTGCCGTCGTCGCCGGTGAGGCCCGAACGGATCGCGGGCAGCAGGTCGTCGACGTCGTAGTCGGCTCCGAGATTGTCGAGCGGCAGAAGCCAGCCCTGCTTGGCCCAGATCGGAACTTCATAGGTGCCGATCGTCATCACGTCATACTGGCCGCCCTTGGTGGCGATGTCCGTCGTGACGCGTTCGCGCAGAACGTTCTCTCGAGCGTGACCCACTCGACCTGGATGTCCGGGTTCTTGGCGGTGAACTCCGAGGTCAGACCCTGCATGCGGATCATGTCGCCGTTGTTGACGGTCGCGATCGTCAGGGTTTCGGCCGAGGCGATGCCCGTGAGCGCGAGTGCCGAGCATGCGCCCAGCAGAAGTGTCTTCAAATTCATGTCTTCCTCCCAGAAAGAATGAGCATTTGCTTGGCTCATGGGCAATTACTCACATGCGCGCGCCGAAAGTCAATGCAGAATCCATGCTGCATTGCCGAAGAGCCGGGTCACGCCGTTGAATTGAAATGGAAAAATCTTGGTGAGAATGTGCTCAGCGGGCGAGCAGATGACGGGCCGCGTCTTCGTCGGTGATGAGGCCGTTGATATGTCCGCCCATCGCGGCGGCCCGGATGGCCTGCAGCTTGCGCCTTCCCCGCGCCACGCCGATCACCACCGCAGTCTCCCGCGACGGGATGGCGATACTGGCGACGCGCTCGTTGACCGGATGGTCGAGAAGCCTGCCGTCCGCCCCGAAGATCCAGCCGCAGATCTCGCCGGCGGCCCCGGCGGCCAGCAGCTCATCCATTTCGTCCTGCCGCAGGAAGCCGTCCACCAGCAGCGGCGCCCGGGCGCCCATTTCGCCGATACCGACGAAGGTGATGTTCGATCGCCGGCCGAGCTCTATTGTCGGCGCCACCAGCGGCTGGCGGTGTAGCAGGTCCCGCTCTTCGCGGGACGAGACGATGACGGGCAGAGGCATGGGAAAATGCGGCGCCTTCACCGCATCGGCCATCGAATAGATGACGTTGAAATAGGCGGCCGAACCGTCCGGGCTGATATTGCCGGTGAGCGATACGATCTTGTGCTGCGGGCACTCCATCGGCGGCAGCTGGTCGACCATGGCGCGTAGGGTTCGCCCGGTGCCCATGCCGATGACGAGCGGGTCCGGCTGCTTCAGCCAGCGCTCGAGCTCGGCGGCACCTGCCTCGGCCACGCCGACAGTGGCCGAATCGGAGCCAGGATCAGTCGGCACCACCTCGACCCGCTTCAGCCCGTACTTCGCCTTGACCGCCTCGGCAAGCTCCATGCAGACCGCGATCGGATGGTCCAGGCGAACCTTGATCAGCTTTTCGGCGACCGCGAGCGAAACGAGGCGCTGGGCGCTCTGGCGGGAAATGCCCATGGCGGCGGCGATCTCGTCCTGGGTCCGCCCGGCGACGTAGTAGAGCCAGCCGGCCCGTGCCGCATCGTCAAGCCTGGTGTGCGTTTCGCCTCGCCGTGTCATGTCGCATTGCCCTCTCGTCAGGCAGTGCTGCCAAGTTTTCCCCTCTGTGTCAAACATGGCGCCCCGATCCACCGGCCGCACCACTCGTTGCGACGGCAACGGCACCGCGCGTCAAGTCATATGCCGGTGAAACGGCAAAAGGAGGCCCGTCGCCGGGCCTCCTTTTGCGTCGTCGTCAAGCATCCTACTCCGCCGCGATGCGACGGCTCTCCGCTGCCTCTGCGGCCACCACGTCCTGATTGTGATGCACCAGCGCACGATTGCCGGTAATCCGACGCAGGAGCACGTAGAAGACCGGCGTCATGAAGATGCCGAAGAAGGTGACGCCGATCATGCCGGAAAACACCGCCAGCCCCATCGCCGCGCGCATTTCCGCACCGGCACCGGTCGAAATCACCAAAGGCACGACACCCATGATGAAGGCCATGGACGTCATCAGGATCGGCCGCAGGCGAAGCCGGCTCGCCTCGATCGCGGCCTGGACCGGCGTTCGACCCTCGAACTCCAGTTCCCGGGCGAATTCGACGATCAGGATCGCGTTTTTCGCCGACAGCCCCACGAGCACCATGAGGCCGATCTGGGTGAAGATGTTGTTGTCCCCGCCCGTGTACCAGACCCCCGCCAGCGCTGCGAGCACGCCCATCGGCACGATCATGATGATCGCGATCGGCAAGGTCAGGCTCTCGTATTGGGCGGCCAGCACGAGATAGACGAGCAGCAGGGCGAGCGGAAAGACGACGATGCTCGAATTGCCGGCCAGGATCTGCTGGTAGGTCAGGTCCGTCCATTCGAACGTGATGCCGTTCGGCAGCGTTTCGTCTGCGATGCGCTCGACCGCCGCCTGCGCCTGCCCAGACGAGAAGCCCGGCGCCGGACCACCATTGATGTCGGCAGCGAGGAAGCCGTTATAGCGCGTGGTGCGCTCCGGCCCCGTGGTGCTGTCGACCTTCAGCAGGGCCGAAAGCGGGATCATCTGCCCGCTGCGCGAACGAACCTGCAACTGACCGATATCCTCGGGCCTCGCCCGGAAGGCGGCATCGGCCTGCACGCGGACACTGTAGGTTCGGCCGAAGGCATTGAAGTCGTTCACGTAGAGCGAGCCGAGATAGATCTGCAGCGTTTCGAACACGTCCGTCACCGACACGCCGAGCTGTTCCGCCTTCGAGCGGTCGAGGTCGGCATAGAGCTGCGGCACGTTGATCTGGAAGCTGGAGAACAGGCCCGCAAGCTCCGGCGTCTGGTACGCCTTGCCGAGGAACGCCTTGGTCGCCTCGTCCAGCGCCTGATAGCCGAGACCGGCACGGTCCTCGATCTGCAGCTTGAAACCGCCCGTGGAGCCGAGGCCGTTGACCGGCGGCGGCGGGAACATGGCGATGAAGGCGTCCTGGATACCGGCGAACTTCTGGTTCAGCTGCATGGCGATGGCACCGCCGGACAGCTCGGGCGTCGTGCGCTCGGCGAAATCGTCGAGAACCGCAAAGACGATGCCCGAATTGGAGCCGATGGTGAAACCGTTGATCGACAGACCGGGGAAGGCGATGGCATGAGCCACGCCCGGCTGTTCCAGCGCGATGTCGCTCATGCGCTTGATCACCTCTTCCGTCCGATCGAGCGTCGCACCGTCCGGCAATTGCGCAAAGCCGATGAGATACTGCTTGTCCTGCGCCGGGACGAAGCCGCCCGGAACAGCATTGAAGACGGTATAGGTGGCGCCGATCAGCGCGAGATAGACGACCATGACCAGCGACTTGCGCGACAGGAGCCGCCGACGCCGCGGCTGTAGCCGTTCGATGCGGCGCCGAAGGCCCGGTTGAAACTGCGGAAGAACCAGCCGAAGACGCGATCCATGGCGGAGTCCGCCAGTCCTTGGGCGCATGGTGATCCTAAGCAGGGGCTGCCAAAGCCGGGGACAGGGTGAGCGAGTTGACGGCCGAGATCACGGTCGAGATGGCGATCGTCAGCGCAAACTGGCGATAGAACTGGCCGGAAAGCCCGCTGATGAAGGCCAGCGGGACGAAGACGGCGACCAGCACCAGTGCGATGGCGATGATCGGCCCGGAGACTTCCCGCATCGCGCGATAGGTCGCCTCTCGCGGCGTCAGCCCGTTCTCGATATTACGCTCGACGTTTTCCACGACGACGATCGCGTCGTCCACCACGATGCCGATGGCGAGCACCAGCCCGAACAGCGTCAGCGCATTGATCGAGAAGCCGAAGGCATACATCACGGCAAAGGTGCCGATGATCGAAACCGGAACCGCGATCAGCGGGATGATCGACGCGCGCCAGGTTTGCAGGAAGAGGATGACGACGAGAACGACGAGGGCAACCGCCTCCAGAAGCGTGTCGACGACCTTCTCGATCGACGCGCGCACGAATTCGGTGGTGTCGTAGACGATCTCGTATTTCACGCCGTCGGGCATGGCGAGCTGGAGCTGGTCCATGGTGGCGCGCACGTTGTCGGCGATCTCGATGGCGTTCGAACCGGGCGCCTGCAGCACGGCAATCGCCACCGCCGGCTGGCCGTCGAGCAGCGAACGCAGCGTATAGTCGGCCGCGCCCATCTCGATGCGGGCGACGTCCTTGAGGCGCGTGATCTCGCCCTCATTGCCCGTCTTGACGATGATCTCGCCGAATTCCTCCGGCGTGCTGAGACGTCCCTGGGCGTTGACGTTGAGCTGAAGTTCGACGCCGCTCGGGCTCGGCGATGCGCCGATGATGCCGGCCGCGGCCTGCACGTTCTGCTGGCGGATAGCATTGGTGATGTCGCTGGCGGCCAGAGCGTGTTCGGCCGCCTTCTGCGGATCGATCCAGATGCGCATGGCGTAGTCGCCGGCACCGAAGACCTGAACCTGGCCGGCGCCCTCGATGCGGGCGAGACGGTCCTTGATGTTCAGCGTCGCGTAGTTGCGCAGATAGGTCACGTCGTAGCGGTCGGTGGTCGAGACCAGGTTCACCACCATGATGAAGTCCGGCGAGCTCTTGACGGTGGTGACCCCGAGCGCGCGAACCTCCGCCGGCAGGCGCGGTTCGGCCTGCGAGACACGGTTCTGGACGAGCTGCTGGGCCTTGTCCGGATCGGTTCCGAGCTTGAAGGTGACGGTCAGCGTCAGCACGCCGTCGGACGTTGCCTGGCTGTTCATATACAGCATGTCGTCGACGCCGTTGATCTGCTCCTCGAGCGGGGTTGCCACCGTCTCGGAGATGACCACGGGGTTGGCGCCGGGATAGACCGCGCGCACCACGATGGACGGCGGCACGACCTCCGGATATTCCGAAATCGGCAGCGACCGCATGCCGATCAGGCCTGCGACGACGATCAGGATCGACAGGACGGCAGCGAACACCGGCCGGTCGACGAAGAAGCGGGAAATACTCATTTCGAAGCCCTCTCCAGGGTGAAATCTTGACAATGCAACCCGGGCCGGTGGACCGAGGTCCGCCAGCGGATCAGATGCAATGCGGAAAGAGGCGGGGCGTCGGCGCCCCGCCCGCCCGTCAGTTCACGACCGCGACGGCCTCTTTGGTCTGCGGGTCAACCAGCGCGCCCGGACGCACGCGCTGCAGTCCGTTGACGATCACCTTGTCGCCATCGGCAAGCCCGCTCACGACGATCCGCTCGCCATCGGCACTGCTGCCGAGTTCGACCGGCCGATAGGTCACCTTGTTTTCGGCATCGACGACGAAGACGAACTTCTTGTCCTGGTCGGTTCCGATCGCCCGTTCGCTGACGAGGATCTTCCTGTCCGGTCGTGGGTCGCCCATGCGGATGCGCACGAACTGGCCCGGGATCAACAGACCTCGCGGATTGTCGATCACGGCGCGGACCGCAATGGTGCCGCTCGACGCATCCACCTCGTTGCCGATCAGTTGCAGCTTGCCCTTTATCGGCGTGCCCTCGTCGGCGAGCGTGCCGATCTCCACCGGAATCTGGTCGATCGGCGGTAGCGCGCCATCGGTCGCCGGCAGCCTGGACAGCGCCCGCGCGACGATTTCCTCGCTGGCGTTGAAGCTGGCATAGATCGGGTCGGCCGATACCAGCGTCGTCAGCGCCGAGGAGGTGGATCCGGCGGCAACGAGGTTGCCCGCGGTGATCGCCACCTTGCCGGCGCGGCCGGATACCGGGGCGCGGACCTTGGTGTAGTCGAGCTCCAGCACCGCGGAACGAAGGACGGCCTGGGCCGTCTTCAAAGCCGCTTCGGCTTCGGCGACCGCGTTCTGGCGCTGGTCCAGATCGCTCTGTGAGATCGTGCGGTTGCTCGCAAGCCGGCGGCCGCGTTCGAGTTCCGTATTCGCCAGCGCCACCTTGGCTTCCGCGGAGGCGACCTGCCCGGCTGCCTGGGCAACGGTCGCCTCATAAGGCGCGGGATCGATGGTGAAGAGGAGGTCTCCGGCCTTCACCAACGCGCCTTCGCGGAAATTCACGGACTGGATCGCGCCGCCGACACGGGGGCGGATCTCGACGCGGTCGACGGCTTCCAGCCGCCCGGAGAACTCCTGCCAGGTGGTGACGTCGCGGCTCTTCACCACGGCCACCGTGACCGGCGTCGCCGGCGGGGCGGCGGCAGCGGCACCCGCGTCTTCCGTCTCCGCGGCTGCCTTGCTGTACGGCAGATCGAGGAACAATGCGGCTGCCGAAATGGACGCAGCCAGTCCCAGGCCGGTGCCCGCGAGGGCCCAGCGCTTTGCTTTCCTTGTCATCGTCTAGCTCCTTGCGGCCTTGGGGCGCCGCGTGTGGTCAAATGCTCTAAGTCTTCTAAAGGGTCTTCAAATCAGATCTCTGATCTCTGAATGCCGATGTCGCGCACGAAACTCGCGAACTGGCTGCTTGCGCTTTCCTGCCAATTCGGGGTTTCCTCCGTTTTTCCGCCATACACCGATGGCCAGCCTGTCCCGGCGGGAAGGACATGCTGTCGAACCTCGACGCCCGCGCTCTTCAGTCGCTGGGCATAGATCAGCGTCTCGTCGAGAAGCGGGTCGTCCTGCGATGTCAGCAGGAGCGCCGGCGCAATTCCCGACAGTCGCGAACAGGCGGACGGGGCTGCATAAGGGTGGCAGATGCCGCCGCTCAGATAGTGGCTCCATCCTTCCGCCCAGAGATCCCGCATGCCGATCGCCTCCGCCTTGCGAAACGAAGGCGTCCCCATGAAGGGGTCGAGCAGCGGCGAGACCAGCACCTGACCGTCCAGTTCGTCGGCAAGATGGTCGCGAGCCTTGAGCGTAACCGCGGCGGCGATATTGCCGCCCGCCTCCGAACCGCCGACAAGCAGCAGGGACTTGCGATCGCCGAAGCCGGCACGCTTCTTCGCCATATAGGAGAAGACCGAAAATCCGACCTCGAGCGGTTTGGGGAAGACCGACCCGAGGGCATTGTAGTCCGGCACCACAACGATTGCGCCGGTACCCGCCAGGCATTCCGCCATCGGGCAATCGACCAGTCCGGTATGGCGAAACGCACCGCCGTGAAAATAGATCAGGACCGGCGGACCCTTGCCATAATCCGCACCCTGATAGACCCGCACGGCGATGCGGCCGACGGCCACATTGTCCAGCGTCATATCCTTGATCTCGACCGGCATCGGACCGCTCACTCCGGACGCAATGCCACCAGGCACAAGCTCACGAAGAACATCCCCGGCACGGGCAGATAATGCGGAACGCGCATCTCATGGACCTTTCCTTGTTGGTCGGCCGCCACGGACATTCACGAATGTCGCGCAAGAGGCCACCAGGATCGACAAGATTTCAAACGCAAGGATGCGATTCAATCGCCACGTGACCGACAATTGTGGGCTTGGCTATCCGTCGACACTTTGCTTTTCTTGAAACCCAATGTACTTTATTCCCAAAACCGAACAAGCTCACAAATGTGAGAACACTGTTCGATATCTCGAACAATACCGCGTCGCATACTGACAGGAATCGTCACATGGATCAGCTATCGGCCATGCGCGCCTTCGTCCGGGTGGTGGAGATGGGCAATTTTACCCGCGCCGCCGAAGCGCTCAGCCTGCCCAAGGCCACGGTGACCAATCTCATCCAGGGCCTGGAGGCGCATCTTCACACCAAGCTGCTGAACCGCACCACGCGGCGCGTCATGGTGACGACGGATGGCGCGCTCTACTATGAGAGGGCGACGCAGATCATCTCCCAGCTCGACGAGCTCGACACCAGCCTGTCCAGTTCGCACCTGTCGCCGAGCGGCCGGCTACGGGTGGAGATGGCGGGCGCCTTCGCCGACGGGATCGTCATTCCGGCCCTGCACGACTTTCACGCGCGTTTCCCGGATATCCGCGTCGATCTTGGCGTGGGCGACCGTCCCGTCGACTATCTTGCCGAAAACGTCGACTGTGCGCTTCGCGCCGGCGTTCAGCCGACCAGTCGCTGATCGCCCGTCAGGTCACCGAAGTCTCCGTGGTGACCTGCGCCGCGCCAGTTACCTGGAAAAGCACGGCACCCGCAGCACCCTTCCGAACTGGAGGATGCCCACCACTGCGTGAGCTATTTCATGGCCCAGAACAATCGCGCGATGGCGTTCGACTTCGAACGGGCCGGTGAAAAGCTCGAAATCAACGCCCGTTACGTCATCGCGGTGAATGACGCCCGCAGCTACCTGACGGCGGCGCTGAACGGGCTGGGCATTTCTCCGATGCCCTACTTCATGGTTTCGGACGCGTTGGCAAAGGGCGACCTCGTTCGCGTGCTACCCGAATGGCGCACGGAGCCCATTCCGCTCTACATCGTCTATCCACCGAACCGCCACCTCAGCAACAAGGTTCGGGTCTTCGTCGACTGGCTGGTGCGCCTTGTGGCGGACAGGAAACTCGACCGCCCGCCGGACCACCCTGGATCCGAGGCCAAGAGCACATAGGCGCCCAACGAACGCTCCGATCTCTGCGCCGGCGCTGACCTGCGCCGGCAATCCCCGACGCAGGCTGATGTTCGGCAACGGGCATCAGCCCTCGACGAAGATCAGTGCAGGTGCCTCGATCAGCGCTCTGAGCCGCTGGATGAAGGTCGCCGCATCCCAGCCGTCGATCACGCGATGGTCGAAGCTGGACGACAGGTTCATCATCTTGCGGGGCAGGAACTGGCCCTTTCCATCCCAGACCGGCCGCGTGGCGATCTTGTTGACGCCGATGATCGCCACCTCCGGGTGATTGATGATCGGGTCGAGACGATACCGCCCAGCGAACCGAGCGAACGATGGTGATCGTCGAGCCGGTGAGTTCTCGCGTTGGGCCTGCCGCTTCGCGCCGCCTCGGCGACGCTGTCAGTTCGGCGGCGCAATCCCACAGGCTGCGGGCCTCCGCGTGGCGGACGACCGGCACGGACAGCCCGGCGGCGTCTGGTGGCGATGCCGATATGCACGGCGCCGTGGCGGGAAATCACGCCCGCCTCGTCGTCGAAGGTGGCGTTCATCGCCGGCTGCTCCTCCACCGCCTTCACCAGCGCCCGCATGAGAAAGGGCAGGATGGTCAGCTTCGGCTGATCCGGCTTTCGCCTGCCGTTCATCACGGTGCGAAGCTCCTCGAGAGCGGTGACGTCGACTTCCTCGACATAGGTGATGTGGGGAATGCGCGAGACCGAAAGGGCCATCCTCTCGGCGATCTTGCGCCGCATCCCGGTGATCCTGATTTCCTCGACGCCTGTCCTTCGGGCGAGGCCGGCCATCGTGCCTGAAGGCGGCGCGCCGGCCGACAGCAGGCGATCGAGGTCCTCATGCATGATCCGACCGTCCGGCCCCGTCCCCGCCACCTGGCCGAGATCGATGCCCGCCTGCTCCGCCCGGTGGCGCACCGCTGGAGCGGCCAGCGGCTTTGAAGTAGGCTCGGCGGCCGGTGTCGCTAACGATGCGGTTTGCGGCGAGACCGCTTCAACCGCACTGTCGACGGGCGCCTCCGTTTCGACGGCCTCTGCCGTCGGCTGTTCCTCAACCGACACCGGCTCTGCCGCTTCATCAGCAATCTCGATCCGCACCAGCGGCGCCTTGACCGCGATCAGGTCGCCCACTTCGGCGGCAAGCCAGGTCACGACACCCGCCACGGGAGACGGGATCTCCACCGTCGCCTTGTCGGTCATCACGGCGGCCAGCACCGTGTCCTCCCGGACGGGATCACCGGGTTTCACATGCCATTCGACCAGTTCGGCCTCGGCGACACCTTCGCCGACATCGGGCATATGGAGAACATATTCGCTCATGGCTTAGCCTTTCATGATGTCTTGGAGCGCCTTGCCGACGCGCAGAGGTCCGGGGAAATAGTCCCATTCCTGGGCATGGGGATAAGGCGTGTCCCAGCCGGCGACGCGTATGACCGGCACTTCCAGATGGTAGAAGCAATGCTCCTGCACGAGGGCGACCACTTCCGCCCCAAAGCCCGAGGTGAGCGTCGCCTCATGGACCATCACGCAGCGGCCGGTCTTCGAAACGGATTCGACGATCGTGTCGAGATCGAGCGGCAACAGGCTTCGAAGGTCGATGACTTCCGCGTCGATACCGGTCTCCTCGGCAGCCGCCAGGGCCACATGCACCATGGTGCCGTAGGCGATCACGGTGACGTCAGTGCCGGGCCGTCTGATCTCGGCCTTGCCGAACGGCACGGTATAGTGGCCATCGGGAACGTCGCCGAGCGCATGGGCCGACCAGGGAACCACCGGCCGGTCGTGATGGCCGTCGAACGGCCCGTTGTAGAGGCGTTTCGGCTCGAGAAAGATCACCGGATCCGGATCTTCGATCGCCGAGATCAACAGGCCCTTGGCATCGACCGGGTTCGACGGAACGATGACCTTCAGGCCGCAGACATGGGTGAACAGGGCCTCCGGACTCTGGCTGTGCGTCTGGCCACCGAAGATCCCGCCGCCGGTCGGCATGCGCAGAACGATCGGGCAGGTGAAATCGCCGTTGGAGCGGTAGCGGATGCGCGCCGCCTCCTGGGTGATCTGGTCATAGGCGGGATACATGTAGTCGGCGAACTGGATCTCGACGCAGGGCTTCAGGCCATAGGCCGCCATGCCGATGGCGGTGCCGACGATGCCGGATTCGCTGATCGGCGTGTCGAAGCAGCGCGTCCGGCCGTATTTCGCCTGCAGCCCCTGGGTGGCGCGGAACACCCCGCCGAAATAGCCGACGTCCTCGCCGAAAACGACGACATCGTCGTCGCGCGCCATCGACACGTCCATGGCGCTGCGGACCGCCTCAATCATTGTCATTCTGGTCATCTCAGCACCCCGCCATCTTGCGTTGCCGTTGCAGATGGGGCGGGATTTCGGCATAGACCCCTTCGAAGATGTCGCGCAGCGGCGGCTTGCCGCCGGCATGCAGCGTGCCGTGGCTCTCGGCCTCCTTCTGCGCCCTGATCACCTCGTCCATGATCTCCGCCTCGGCCTGCACATGCCGCTCCTCGGACCAGACGCCGCGCACGATCAGATGCTTCTTCAGCCTGAGAATCGGGTCACCGAGCGGCCATGCTTCCGATTCGGTCTTGGGCCTATAGGCGCTCGGATCGTCGGAGGTCGAATGGCCGCCGACGCGATAGGTGACATATTCGACGAGCGTCGGGCCGAGGTTGCGTCGCGCCCGCTCGACCGCCCAGCGGGCGACCGCATGGACCGCGAGATAGTCATTGCCGTCGACCCTGAGCGCCGGAATACCGAAACCCAGACCGCGGGCGGCAAAGGTGCCGGACCCACCCCGGGCAATGCCCTGGAAGGTGGAGATGGCCCACTGGTTGTTGACGACGTTGAGAACGACCGGCGCCTTGTAGGTGGAGGCAAAGACCAGCGCCGAATGAAAATCCGATTCGGCGGTCGATCCGTCGCCGATCCAGGCGGCGGCGATCTTCGTGTCGCCCTTGATCGCCGAGGCCATGGCCCATCCGACCGCCTGCACGAACTGCGTGGCGAGATTGCCCGACACCGTGAAGAAGCCGTGCGCCTTCGACGAATGGAGCACGGGCATCTGCCGGCCGTGCAGCGGATCCGCCTCGTTGGAGAAGATCTGGTTCATCATCGTCACAAGCGGATAGTCGTCGGCGATCAACAATCCGGCCTGGCGATAGGTGGGAAAATTCATGTCGCCCTTCAACAGCGCCTTGCGGAAGGCGCAGCTGACGGCCTCCTCGCCGAGGTGCTGCATGTAGAAGGATGTCTTGCCCTGGCGCTGCGCCATCAGCATGCGCGCATCGAAGGCGCGCAGCATCATCATGTGCCGGAGCCCGGCGAGCAGTTCCTCGTCGGACAGCAGCCCGGCCCAGGGGCCGACGGCTTCGCCTTCCTGGTTGAGCACGCGAATGATCGAATAGGCGAGTTCGCGCATGGTCTCGGCGGCGGCGTCGATTTCCGGCCGCGGCACCGATCCGGCCCTTGGAATGCTGACATTGGAAAAATCCGGCTGGTCGCCCGGACGGACGGCGGGTTCCGGTACATGCAGGCTCAAACGCGTGCTCTCGGTCATGCCCTGTGTTTCCTCCTCACGTGACCACCTCCTCCAGGCGGCGAACTTACATTTCCTGCTCTTCAGTCACCCTTCATGGCGATGGCGGTCGCGGTGCTTGCGGCCAGGTCGGCGCGCGGGTTCCACCCGAGGCCATGCGGCCGAAGCGCCGAATGCGTCACGACGGCGTACGCATCTGCGGTACCATCCGGTCTCGTCCGGAAGGCGGCAGGGGTGGAACCGACAATAGAGACAGAATCATGCTCAGCCACTTTCCACCTCCTTGGAAAGAACCTTGCCCGCATCCGGCTCCTCCAAGCCTGAATACATCGCCGCAGCGGAGTTCAGATGAACTGTCGATGCAGGCGCTGGCAAACGCTATCACTATCCAGAATTCGTTTCAAAGCTATTCTGATTGACAGAAATGCCGATCTCGGTATCTTTGTTCCATCATTACGGAAAACTGTAGATCGTTTGATCCATGGAAGAGCTCGACGGTTTCGATCAGAAAATCCTGCATGCCCTCAGCGAGGACGGGCGGATCAGCTGGCGCGACCTCGCCTCCCGGATCGGACTTTCGATTACGCCGACGCTCCGGCGCGTGCGCAAGCTGGAAGACGCGCAGATCATCCGCGGATATACCGCGGTGTTCGACGAGAACCGCCTGCTCGGCACGATGGGCGTGTTCATCTCGGTGACGCTCGAACGGCAGATCAAGGACGTGCTGACGACCTTCGAGCAGAGCGTCTCCTCCCTTCCGGAAGTGGTCGGCGGCTACCAGACCAGCGGCAATACGGATTATCTGATCCATGCCATGGTGCGTGACCTGCCGCACTACCAGCAGCTTCTCGATTTCCTGACCACGGTTCCGGGCGTGGCCCGCATCCAGTCCAATTTTGCCATCAAGACCTTCGTGCGCCGTTCGGCGGCTTTCACCGGAGGCGAAGCGGCATAGAATACGGCAGCCGGCGTGGAGGAGACGCCGGCCGCTTTCAACGCAGGAGACGGCTGCGTCGTCATCCGTCGGGAGGAGGAGTTAAACCATGAGCCAGGACCTCGCGGCAGTCTTCGACGTCGATCTCGGGGAGGAGATCGCCGCCTTGCGCGACAGTGTTAGGCGGTTCGCCCAGGACCGGATTGCGCCGCTGGCAGACGAGATCGACCGGGAGGATCGCTTTCCCCGTGCCCTCTGGCCGGCGATGGGTGCACTCGGCCTGCACGGCATCACGGTTTCCGAGGACTATGGCGGGGCCGATATGGGCTATCTCGCGCATTGCGTGGCGATGGAAGAGATCAGCCGGGCCTCGGCCTCCATCGGCCTCTCCTACGGGGCGCATTCCAATCTCTGCGTCAACCAGATCCATCGCTGGGGAACGCCCGGGCAGAAGCGGCGCTATCTGCCCATGCTCATCTCCGGAGACCATGTCGGCTCGCTGGCCATGAGCGAGACCGAAGCCGGGTCCGACGTGGTGTCGATGCGGCTGAAGGCCGAGCGCAAGGGCGACTTCTACGTGCTGAATGGCACCAAGATGTGGATCACCAACGGTCATGAGGCCGACACGCTGGTGGTCTACGCCAAGACCGACATGGCCGCCGGGCCGCGCGGAATCACCGCCTTCATCGTCGAGAAGGGGTTCAAGGGATTTCGCCCCGGTCAGAAGCTCGACAAGCTCGGCATGCGTGGATCGCCGACCTCGGAACTGGTCTTCGAGGAGTGCGAAGTGCCGGCGGAAAACGTGCTCGGCAAGGTGGATGACGGCGTCACCGTGCTGATGAGCGGGCTCGATTTCGAGCGCGCTGTGCTGGCGGCCGGCCCGATCGGCATTGCAGGCGGCCTTCGACCTCGTCCTGCCCTACAGCCGGGAGCGACGCCAGTTCGGCAAGCCGATCGGCGAGTTCCAGCTGGTGCAGGGCAAGATCGCCGACATGTATACGGCGATGAACGCCTCGCGCGCCTATGTCTATGCGGTGGCGCGGGCCTGCGACAACGGCCGGATCACCCGGCAGGATGCGGCGGGCGCCATCCTCTTCGCCGCCGAGCGGGCAACCCAGGTCGCCCTCGACGGCATCCAGCTCCTGGGCGGGACCGGCTACATGAACGACAGCGCGGCCGGCCGCCTGTTGCGCGACGCCAAGCTCTACGAGATCGGCGCCGGCACCAGCGAGATCCGCCGCATGCTGATCGGCCGCGAACTGTTCAAGAGCAATGCGTGAGGGGATGACGATGCAGCTCAAATCCACGCTCGCCCGCGACGAGACCTACCATGCCAATACCGCCTTCATGCGCGGCCTTGTCAAGGATCTGAGATCGCGGGTCGCCGAGATCGCGCTCGGTGGCGGAGAGACGGCGCGCCACCGGCACCTGTCGCGCGGCAAGCTTCTGCCCCGTGATCGCATCGACGGGCTTCTCGATCCCGGCACCCCGTTCCTGGAGCTGTCGCAATTCGCCGCCTACGGCGTCTATGACGAAGCCGTGCCGGCCGCGGGTATCCTCACCGGCATCGGGCGCGTGAGCGGTCGCGAATGCATGATCGTCGCCAACGATCCGACCGTAAAGGGTGGCACCTATTATCCGCTCACCGTGAAGAAGCACCTGCGCGCCCAGGAGATTGCCCGCGAGAACCGCCTACCCTGCCTCTACCTCGTCGATTCGGGCGGCGCCAACCTGCCCCGGCAGGACGAGGTTTTTCCCGATCGCGAGCATTTCGGCCGTATCTTCTACAATCAGGCGACCCTGTCGGCGGAGGGCATTCCGCAGATCGCCGTGGTCATGGGCAGTTGCACGGCGGGCGGCGCCTATGTGCCGGCCATGAGCGACCAGTCGATCATCGTAAAAAACCAGGGCACGATCTTCCTCGGCGGGCCACCGCTGGTGAAGGCGGCGACCGGCGAAGTGGTGACGGCCGAGGAACTGGGCGGAGCCGACGTCCATTCGCGCGTCTCCGGCGTCACCGACCACTATGCCAGTGACGATCGCCACGCGCTGGCGCTGGCGCGCGGGATCGTTCGCACGCTCAACCGGCCGAAACGCGTCGATCTCGAGATCCGACAACCCGTAGAACCGCTCTATCCGGCGGAAGACCTGCACGGCATCGTGCCCGACGATACTCGCAAGCCCTTCGAGGTGCGCGAAGTGATCGCCCGAATTGTCGATGGATCGGAATTCGACGAGTTCAAGGCGCTTTACGGCACGACGCTGGTCTGCGGCTTCGCCCATATCTTCGGCTATCCGGTCGGCATCATCGCCAATAACGGTATCCTGTTTTCGGA
>JAHRYZ010000445.1:222-1680 GCA_020621905.1 Rhizobium sp. | reverse complement strand
CAAGGAAGGTCCCAAGGATTGTCGCCATTAATCGATCATGCGGGATGGACCATCACCGCTCGAGGGAGATAATTATGGGCTACAAAACCATTCTCGCCGTCTTGGATACCCCGAAGAACGCGCAGCAAATTACTGATTTTTCCATTTCACTCGCCGAACAGTTCCAGTCGCATGTGATCGGCCTGCATGCCGAGGCGCTCGCCACGGTCCCGCTGGTCGCGCCGATGGAAATCCCCGATCCGTCGACGGTCCAGGCGTTGCAGGACATGGCCCATGCCGAGACGCTCGACGTCGAAAAGATCTTCCGCGAACGGGCCGAACGCAACGGCACCTCCTATGAGTGGCGCAGCTTCGTCTCGTCCGCCGGCTTCAACGCCTCCTCGCTGATCGACAGCGCCCGCAATTGCGACCTGGTGATCGCCGCGCAGGGAGAGAACACCATTCTGTCGGAGAGCCGTGCCGACCTCGAGAACTTCCTGTTCGAGAGCGGCCGCCCGGTCATGCTGGTTCCCTACATCCTGAAGGAGCCGAAGCCGATCAAGCGCGTGCTCATCGCCTGGAACGGCTCGCGCGAGGCGGCCCGCGCCACCTTCGACGCCCTGCCCTTCCTCAAGGCTGCCGAATCCGTCGAGGTCTTTTCCGTCGATCCGCCGGAAACCCGCACCCAGTCGGCCGCCATGGCCGGCGCCGAAATTGCCGCGACGCTGGCGCGCCATGGCGTCAAGATCACCGTCGTGTGCCAGGAAGCGGACCATCTGCCGGCGTCTGCGGCGATCGCGAACCGTCTGTCCGACAGCTCGATCGACCTTCTGGTCATGGGCGCCTACAGCCACAAGCGCTGGTGGGAAGTGCTGTTCGGCGGCGTCACCCGCACGGTGCTCGAATCGATGACGGCGCTGACGCTGCTTTCGCGCTGACGCGATGGGGCAAGCCCTTGCCTTGCCCCTTCGATTACCGCTAATAGCAGCGGGCAAGGACCAAGGCCCTTGCGGGCACGTTTCGCGCGGCATCGTCCGCGCGATCAGCGTTTCGGGCACAGGCCCGGCGCTGTCGCAATTCCCGCAACCGGCCGGTCCCGAAGCCGCCGGGGAAAGCCGGCATCTGATAAAACACGCCTGCGCGGAGCCCAAGACCGATGTCCCTGCCCGATAAAGCCTTTCCCGTTTCCTGGGATCAGTTCCACCGCGATGCCCGGGCGCTGGCCTGGCGGCTGGCCGGCCTCAAACAGGATTTCCGCGCCATCGTCTGCATCACCCGCGGCGGCCTGGTGCCGGCGGCGATCATTTCGCGCGAGTTGAACATCCGTCTGATCGAAACGGTCTGCATCGCCTCCTATCACGACTATACCAGCCAGGGCGAGATGAACCTCTTGAAGGGCATTTCCGCCGAACTGACCACGGAGGGTGGCCAGGGCGTGCTGGTCATCGACGACCTGACCGATACCGGCAAGACGGCGAC
>JAHRYZ010000445.1:0-212 GCA_020621905.1 Rhizobium sp. | reverse complement strand
TTCGCCTGCGTCTACGCCAAGCCGAAGGGCGTGCCAACGGTCGACACCTTCGTCACCGAAGTCAGCCAGGATACCTGGATCTATTTCCCCTGGGACATGGGCTTCACCTACCAGGAACCGATCGCCAAGAACCATCGCGGCTGAGCGGCAGCGGCCACACAGGCGTCGCACGGCATGAAACGAAAAGGGGCGCGATGATTTCGCGCCCCTTT
>JAHRYZ010000444.1 GCA_020621905.1 Rhizobium sp. | reverse complement strand
CTGGCGTCGGGAAGGCCGGCGGCGACCAGCAGCAGCGCGACCAGCGGCCCCACCGCGCCGGCCACGATCAGGGCGCCGAGGCCGCCGACTGTCGCCACCAGCGCGGCCATGATGGCGGGCGCGATCGCGCCGCCGAGAAAACCGGCAAAGGTGTGAATCGAAAAGGCGCGGCCCATCCGCGCTTCATCCATGTGCGCCGACAGGATCGCATAATCGGCCGGATGATAGACGCTGTTGGCCAAGCCCAGCAGGGCGGCGCTGACGATCAGCCAGGAATAACTCAGGTGAAGGCCGAGCATGATCAGCGCAAAGCCGCCGAGCGTGAGGCCCATCAGCAGCACCTTGCGGGCGCCGATATGGTCGGCGAGATAGCCTGTCGGCGCCTGGGTCAGGCCGGAGACGACGCCGAACACGGTCAGGGCAAAACCGAGCTCGATATAGCCGACGCCGAGCTGCTCCTTCAGGAACGGGAACAGCATCGGCAGCACGAACAGATGGAAATGGCTGACCCAATGGGCGACCGAAATCGCGGCCAGCGTGCGCAGCGAGGCATCGGTCTTTCCTTGCGTCTTCGCCTGTTGTGGTGCGGCCAGAACGTCGACCATATTGGATCCAGATCCCCGTTGAAATCTACGGCTCGGCAAGACAGCGCAAATTATCGGCCTGGCCGGTTATTTGTCCATGAATGCCGCTGCATGGCAGCCCTCGCGAACCGCGGTTGCGATGGCTGCAATAGCAGCCGCTGGCCGCGCCCAGGCGTGGGGTTGCTCTCGCGAGAGGAGGCTGGGGCGCACAGTTGCTCGATATCGCAAGCATCCGTCGCATCGGGAGCGAATACGCCGGCTGATGCCGCTCTACAGCGGCTCGTCGTCATTGCCGTAGCGATCGCGCTTCGGCGTGGCGATGTCGCCGTCCTCGATGTCGTCATCCTCGACCGGCGGCGGCAGCGGCTTCTTCGATTTGCTGTCGTCCTTCTTGGGACGTTCGGTCTTCTTCCCGATTCCACCCATGTCGTTCCCTTTGATCGGATGGGGGCGGCACCTTGCCCGACCATCCCGTCATATCGGCGGATTGACCTCAATCTCACCGCCTTTTGCTGGGCATATTAGCCCCGGTTGAATAAACTTTCCTGCCTTTTTCCGGTGTTCGGTGTAAAGGGGGGCGCAACCCGAGCATGATCCGAAAAAGAGGGAACCGGTTTTCCCTCGGGACAAACGCGTAGCGTTTGCCCGGAGATCATGCTCAACCAACCATACGAGATCATGATCCGGTTCAATCGATCACGATCCAGGAGCCAGGCATGAAGAAACCGAAGATCGAAGCAGTCGAAGAACAGCAGCCGCGCAAAATCATGCGCGCCGATAAAGCGCCGACCACCGGCTATTCGCTGGTCGTGGACGGTCACTTCAAGTCGCACCACGATACGGTCGAGGCCGCCGAAGAGGCGGGCATGGCGTTGAAGAACAAGTTCCCGATGCTTCAGGTGCAGGTCTACGATGCTGCGACCAAGACCCGGTCGATGGTCCAATGGCCCGTCCCGGCCTGATGCCGGCCTAGGTCCGGCGTCCGCCGCTCTGCTGCCCCGCCAGCCAATCAGACAGCGCAGGAGCCTTCTCCCCCGATTTCTTCGGTGATTTGGCGCGTGCCTTTTTCGCAACGGGAGCGCGTGCCGGCTCGGCGGCTTCGCGCGCCAACC
>JAHRYZ010000443.1 GCA_020621905.1 Rhizobium sp. | reverse complement strand
CCGCCCCGATATTGGCATGGGCGCCGATGACGGCGTCGCCGATATAGCTCAGGTGGTTGACCTTGGCGCCCTTGCCGATCTCGGCCTTCTTGACCTCGCAGAAATTGCCGACCTTGGCACCTTCGGCGAGATTGGCACCGGGACGCAGCCGGGCAAAGGGTCCGACGGTCGCGCCGGCTGCCACATGCGCGCCCTCCAGATGCGAAAACGCATGGATGACAGCGCCACCCTCGACGGTGACGCCCGGTCCGAACACGACATTCGGCTCGATCAGCGCATCCTGTCCGATCTCCGTGTCGTGGCTGAGGAAGACCGTCTCCGGCGCGATCATCGACACGCCCGAAACCATCAGTTCGTGGCGGCGGCGTTCCTGCCATAGCCGCTCGATCACCGCGAGCTCGGCGCGGTTGTTGCAGCCGGTCAGCTGGTCTTCCGGCGCATCGACGGCGACGGTACGCCCGCCGAGCGAGCGGGCGATCTCGACGAGGTCCGTCAGATAGTACTCGCCCTTGGCATTGGCATTGCCGATGCGGGTGAGGAATTCCAGCGCCTTGCGGCCGTTGATCGCCATCAGGCCGCTATTGCACCAGGTGACCGTGCGCTCGGCGTCGGAGGCGTCCTTCTCCTCGCGGATGGCGATCAGCTCGCCGTCCTTGACCAGCAGCCGGCCGTAGCCGGTGGGATGGGCGGTGTGGAAGCCGATGACGGCCACGTCATTGCCCTCGGCCAGCGCCGCCCGCGCCGCCAGGAGCGGTTCGGCGGTGATCAGCGGCACGTCGCCATAGGCGACGAGAACATCGTCATAGCCGCGGGCGATGGCGTCGCGCGCCGCGAGCACGGCATGGCCGGTGCCCAGCCGCTCGGTCTGGATGAAGGGCGTAACGTTGACGCCGCCGATGCTGCCGGCCTTCACCACCTTCTCCGTGTCGCGCCCGACGACCAGCGCCGCGTCGCTGATGCCCGACGATGCGATGGTCTTCATCACATGCGCGATCATCGGCAGACCGGCCACGGGGTGCAGCACCTTCGACATGGACGACTTCATGCGGGTGCTTTCGCCTGCGGCGAGGATGACGGCGAGACAGCTGCGGCTCATGATTACTCCCAGCGGGTAGAACAGGATTCGAAAAGATCAAGCGACGGCAGTCTCATAGCAGCAACCGTCAAACGGAACCAACAGCAAAAGGGGCGCCGCAAAGCAGCGCCCCTTTCAAAAATCATTGCAGCCGGAATTATTGCGGCAGCTTGTCGTCGACGCCGGCGATGTAGAAGTTCATGCCGAGCAGCGCGCCGTCCTCGGCCTTTTCGCCGTCCTTCAGCCAGTCCGAACCGTCCTGCTTCTTGATCGGGCCGGTGAACGGATGCAGTTCACCGGACTTGATCTTGGCTTCGATGTCCTGCGCCATGGCCTTCACGTCGTCCGGCATGTTGGTGTAGGGCGCCATGGTCAGGATGCCGTCCTTCAGGCCGTCCCAGATCTGTTCCGACTTCCAGGTGCCGTCGAGCAGTGCCTGGGTGCGCTTGATGTAATAGGCGCCCCAGGTGTCGACGATCGCCGTCAGCTGGGTTTCCGGTCCGGCCTTGATCATGTCGGACGCCTGGCCGAAGGCCTTGATGCCGCGTTCGGCGGCGACCTGCATCGGCGCGGTGGTGTCGGTGTGCTGGGTCAGGATATCCACGCCCTGGTCGATCAGGGCCTTGGCGGCATCGGCTTCCTTG
>JAHRYZ010000010.1 GCA_020621905.1 Rhizobium sp. | reverse complement strand
AGATATTCGGCACGACGAAGATCACCG
The DNA here is from genome assembly GCA_020621905.1 of Rhizobium sp. Lineage (GTDB taxonomy): Bacteria > Pseudomonadota > Alphaproteobacteria > Rhizobiales > Rhizobiaceae > Allorhizobium. The sequence goes on along the minus strand of JAHRYZ010000010.1, from coordinate 38,552 downwards.
GATTTCCCATGGCGATGGAGGGCATTGCGCTTTGGATACGCGTGGTGACGACCAGCGCCGCCTTCTTGCCATAGGTCTCGACGATTTCCTTGGCATATTGCAGGCGCGTCTGCGCCGAAACGTCGATGAAGCGATGGCTGACCGTCTTCACCGTCAGCCCCTTCTTGAACAGCTTCGGCGACAGCTGGTCGCGATTGGCCTCGACGAGATAGATCGAATCCGGATCGCGGTCGGCCGGCGCATTGAAGGTCAGCGTGTTGCACAGCGACAGATAGGCCTCGACGCCGAGCGAGCGGATGAAATCCACCGTGCCCTGGTCGCGGCAACCGATCGGCTGGTGCTTCTTCAGATAGTCGACATGGCGCGCGATCGTCGGCTTGGCGTGCTTCTGCACGTGGAAACCGAAGAAGATCGGCTTGATCGACGGGCTCGGCGGCCAGTTGTCGAGCTTCGACAGGAACCAGCCATTGGTGACGAGCAGCGTCTCGGGGCCATCATAGCTGTTGAGATGGTCGCGGTTGAGGAACACATCCACGGGGGGGAGATGCTGCATGACGGCAACGCTCTGGATATCGTCGCCGATATTGTTGCCGTTCCAGCTGAGAGCACCGATTTTCATGCCGTCACATCCCCTTGAGAGCTACCGCGCGGGGATAGTACGCGGCCGAGGCGATTGCAACCCCCGCCAGCCGACCCGACGATCCGTCTGGCAATGCCCGGCTTGCAACGTTGCACCTTTGAACCGGTCGCACGGCCGGCCAAAAGGAAAGGCCGGGAACGCTACGTTCCCGGCCTTCAATGTTGCGATCCGATCCTGACGATCAGAAGCGGTAGGTGACGCCTGCGCCGACCAGCCACGGATTGAGCTTGGCGGTACCGTCGACGTCGGCGCCGACATTGGCCGTGAAATCAGGCTCGAGGAAGATCTTCTTGACGTCGAAGTTTACGCCCCAATGCTCGTCGAGCATGTAGTCGAAACCGGCCTGGACGGCGACGCCGAAGGCGTCGTCGATGTCGAGATCGGCAGCATTGGCACCATCTTCATTGTAGAAGATGGTGTAGTTCAGGCCTGCACCGACATAAGGCTTGAAGGCGCCCAAATCGGTGAAGTGGTACTGAAGGGTCAGCGTCGGCGGCAGGATCCAGGTGCGGCCGATCTTGCCGAGGCCAGAGATTGAACCTTCGCCCCAGACGTTGGCATAGGTCGTGCCGAGGATGAGTTCGGCTGCGATGTTGTCGGTGAAGTAGTAGGTGATGTCGAGTTCAGGGATGTAGGTATCGCTGTAGGAAAGGTCCGAACCGGCAATGCCGTTCACGTGGCCGTTGTCTTCGGAGATCACGCCAAGACCGCGCACACGGACCTGCCACGGGCTCGAAGCCGCCACGAGCGGAGCATCCGGCGCCGCTTCAGCCACAGGCGTCATGTCCGCCGCGCCGGCCGCCTGGCCGATGAGGAGCAATGCGGTGGCTGCGGCAAGGGCGCTGATCAGCCGCGTGCAGGTCTTGGTCATGGGGTCTCTCCTTGAGTAGATCAATGGCTTGTGCCGTGCACAAAATACGCCGCCAGAAACGCAAGGGCATTTGAGCTAGATCAATAGACGCATGAGGAATCAAACAGATGCTGATGCTGCCCTGCGGCTGTCACAATTTGGCCACAGCGTCACTTGACGATTGAAAAAGCCTGCTGCGTCACGGCATTCGCAGCACCCACGCCGAACACGCCGCAAGGGTCCGCCGGCATTGCCGCAGAGGTGATTCTCCGATGGGCTCGAACAGACAACAGAGACCGGACGAGCAATCGTTGCATGCTTTCTTCGCCCTCGCCGCCCTTGCTCTCCTGGCGCTCACGCCGTGCTCCGCCCTCGCCGGGGAAAGCCGGCTGGAGAGCCTCGATGCACCGGTAGCCGGAACCGACAAGACCTATCTCGACCTCGTGCGCACCTTCGTGCCCGATCTCGCCGCCGACGACATGAACTGGAGGGGCAGGAACCTCGACGCCGACTTTGCCGAACGCTTCGACCTCGACAAGGAATGGCCGGACGGCCTGGCCCTCGACGGGGTGGAGACGGTGGCCTTCGAGCGGGCAGGCAAGAAACAACTGGCCGTCCTGTTCGACTTCGGTCCGTTCAGCGATGTTCCGCAGGCGCCAGCGATCCTCGCGCTCTATGCCCTGGAAGAAGCACCGCGGCTGCTCGATTCGCTCAACGTCGGCCTCGACCGCGAATCCGGCTTCGCACCGCCGGCCTTCCTTGACCTCGGCGACGACACCACGGCACTCCTGACCCGAAGCACTCACTGGAACTCCAGCCAGAGCTATCGTATCACCAGCCTCGTGCTGGCCACCGAAGGCGGCCTTAAACCGATCGACACGGTGCTGACCTTTTCGGAGCGCCTCTGCGGACTGAGTCGCGTGCAGGAGCCGGCGGTCAGCGTCGATGCGGCCGGCTCGCACCCGGCGCTGCGTGTCGAGGTGACTATTCGGGAGGAGACGGTGGAGGAAAGTTGCGACACGGAGCCGATGCCGAGCCCTGCCCGCACCGTCTCGGCGACCTATCGCCTGAATGAGAAGACCGGCACTTACGAACCGGATTCCGACGCGCTGGACGAACTTGCCCGCCAAAACGAGGAGCGGTTCTGAGCGGCGGCGCAGGTCAAGCGCTCATGCCCGGCGCTCCATTTCGGGTTCGCCGGGCATTGAGATTGGCAGGGAACGTCGTCGATCAGAACTTCACGCCGATGCCGACATTGACCACATGCTGGTTGAAGTCCGTATCGACTCCCAGCACTTCCTTCTCGAAGTAGTCGTTGTAGCGATATTCGAGACGGGTGAAGACGCGGTCGGTGATCGCGTAGTCAAAGCCGGCGCCGAGCGTCCAGCCGTGCAGCATCTCGCTTTCATCGAAGCCGCCGCCGTCGACCGAGAAATTGGTCGCCGTCCAGCCGCCTGCCGCATAGAGCAGGACGCGGTCCATGGCATAACCGACCCGGCCACGGACGGAGCCGTTGAGGCCCGTACCGACATCGACCGCGCCGTAGCTGTTTTCGTTCCAGTCATAGTTCAGGTCGGCTTCGAGACCGACGATGGCACTGGTTCCGAAGTCCCAGTTGTAGCCGACGAAACCGCCGAAACGGCCGCCGTCGAAATCGTCCGAGGCCGAGCCGACACCATCGTAGAAGTCACCATTGCCCCATCCGTAGCCGCCATGCATGCCGATGTAGCCGCCCGCCCAGCTGAACGTCGGCATGGTATCGACCACTTCGGGCGGAACGGCCGGAGCCTCCATGACGGCATCCGCGGCAAGAACCGGCGTGGAGGATATGATGAGGGCGATTGCGCCCCATCCGAGTTTCTTCATCATCGCTGTACTCCCTCTCAGGCTGCCCCGCATCGGCAGGACGCGCGCTGTGCCGTGACGAAACGCGTCACACGGAGTCTAACAAGCTTGGCGGGGCAATTTGTTCCACCGTCTCGTCGATTTTTCTGCGGTGGCGCTTCAGGAACACACAAGTCCGCGATCCCGGACGGCCTCGATAGAAGCGAAAACGCCCCCTCTCCGTGGATGGAGAGGGGACGTCTGCCCCGCCGTAACCCGACGGCGGGATGAAAGGCCCGCACCCCTTCCGGCTCCAGATGCAAGCAAGCATCGAGCACCGCCGGGGGCGAGCCGGTCTCTTGGGACCTCAGGAGGTCCGGCGCAACGTCGCGTGCGACAGCTTGCGACCGGAGGCCACCACCATGCCGGCAGCCCCGTCGAGCCAGCCGGGCTTCAGCTCGAGCGCGAGGAAACGTTCGCGGGCGAAAGGCCCCGGCATGACGAGATACTGCGCCTTTTCGGCAAAGAAGCCGAAGCGTTCGTAATAGGCGGCATCGCCGACCAGCAGGATGGCGCCATGGTCGCGCTTCTTGGCTTCGAGGATGGCGGCGCGCATCAGCGCCGAACCGATGCCCTTGCCTTCATGCGCGGCATCGACCGCCAGCGGCCCGAGCAGCAGCGCGTCGATCGACCGGCCTTCGCGCGAGACGCCCGCTTCGACGTTCCACAGCCGTACCGTGCCGATCACATGCCCGAGGCGGTCGCGGGCGACGATCGCCAGTCCCTCGGCCGGCAGCCGGTCCCGACGGATCTTCTCCGACGACTTCTTGCGGCGATCAGCACCCATGGCGCGATCGAGCAGGGCTTCGCGGGCGACGACATCGGCCGGCGTTTCGTTATCGATGACAAAGGCAGGCGCAGATGCAGGCGCGAAAAACGCGCGCACGACGTCCAGAACAGCGGCCATGGCGGCCTCCCGTACCAAGAAGTGTTTCCGATGATGGTTTGTTGCGCCGCGCCGGTTGAACCGGCGCGGTCGGCGAAGTCCAGCTAGGCCTTAGATCACGTAGGCCTTGAGCGGCTCGAAGCCGTTGAAGGCGACCGCCGAGTAGGTCGTCGTATAGGCGCCCGTGCCCTCGATCAGAACCTCGTCGCCGATCGTCAGCGAGACGGGCAGCGGATACATGTTCTTCTCATACATGACGTCGGCCGAATCGCAGGTCGGGCCGGCGAGCACGCAGGGCTCCATCTCGTCCATGTCGCGGTCCGTGCGGATCGGGTAACGGATCGCCTCGTCCATGGTTTCGGCCAGACCGCCGAACTTGCCGATGTCGAGGAAGACCCAGCGATGCGCATCGTTGTCCGACTTCTTCGAGATCAGGACGACTTCCGCCTTGATCACGCCGGCATTTCCCACCATGCCGCGACCCGGCTCGATGATGGTCTGCGGGATGTGATTGCCGAAGTGCTTCTTCAGCGCACCGTTGATCGCGCGGCCATAGGCCTCGGCCGACGGGATATCGCGCAGGTACTTGGTCGGGAAGCCGCCACCCATGTTCACCATCTGCAGGTGAATGCCCTGCTTGGCGAGCGAGGTGAAGACGCGCTTGGCATCGGCAAGGGCCGAATCCCAGGCATCGACCTTGGTCATCTGCGAACCGACATGGAAGGACACGCCGAACGAATCGAGTCCCAGTTGATGAGCGTAGACCAGCACGTCGACGGCCATCTGCGGCACGCAGCCGAACTTGCGGGAAAGCGGCCATTCGGCGCCTTCGCCATCGGTCAGCACGCGGCAGAACACGCGGGCGCCGGGGGCTGCACGGGCAACCTTCTCGACTTCCTCATGGCTGTCGACGGCGAAGAGATCGATGCCGAGCGCATGCGCGCGGGCGATGTCGCGTTCCTTCTTGATCGTATTGCCGTAGGAGATCCGGCCTGCGGTCGCGCCGGCGTCGAGTGCCATCTGGATTTCGGCGACAGAGGCGCAGTCGAAGCTCGAGCCCAGCGAGGCGAGCAGCTTGAGGATCTGCGGCTCCGGGTTCGCCTTGACGGCATAGTAGATCGCGCTGTCCGGCAGGGCATGACGGAAGGCGGAATAATTGTCGCGCACGACGTCGAGGTCGACCACGAGGCAGGGACCTTCGGGACGTCGGGTATTGATGAAGTCGAGGATACGAGCGGTGGTCATGGGTCTATCCCTCTCAAATTCCAAGGTTCCCGGACTCGTTGCCGAATACGGAAGGACAAAGGACGACGAGAACTCGATCGAAACCAGCCGGTGGAGACGCTGATGCCGTACGAGCGCTCGAAGCGCGAAGAGTGAACCGACACCCTGCCAGGAGCGTCAATTCGGCTTTGTCTGCCATGGATTGGTGGGATAACCCGACCGCACTTCCGGCAATGATGGTGTGCCTCTGAAGTAACTCCGGCTGATGGAAAGCCGGAAGAGACTAGAAAGGCCCGCACCGTCGTTGCTTCAGATGTCCTCGCATTTCCCGGATGGCCGGAATAGCGACTGGAGGGGTTAGTTCCAGGTACCTTACCGATTTCCTCACCACATCGAGGGTCGGCGGACACCCATGGGCACGTGCGACTTTGGGCTGAGCAGGAGATAAGAATGTTCGCGGTCATAATCAAGCGTTTTTTGACCCTGCGGGCAGAAAAATGATTGAACGATCCGACCGATGTGTTCACAATTCGGGCATAGTACCGCAAGGAAGAGATCCATGGACACGCTGACGCGCATCCGCGCCTTTATCGATGTCGTCGAAGCCGAGGGCTTTTCCGCCGCCGCCCGCAAGACCGGGCGGTCCAAGGCCTTGTTGTCGAAATATGTGCGGGAACTGGAAGACGAACTCGGCGCGCTGCTGCTGAACCGCACGACGCGGCAGTTCTCGATGACCGAGGCGGGACATACCTACTACCGCAGCGCGACTGAGATCCTGAAAGAGATCGACAGCCTAGCGGACCTGGTGCGGGAGAACAACACCGACCTCAAGGGCAAGCTCAAGGTCACCGTGCCGCGCACCTTCATCGACGCCGAAGTCGGCCAGTCGCTGATCGACTTCGCCACCGCGCATCCGGATCTCTCGCTGGAGATCGTCGCCGAAGACCGGTTCGTCGATCTGGTCGAGGAGGGCTTCGATCTGGCGATCCGCATCACCAAGCTCGATGATTCGGCCCTGATCGCCAAGAAATTGTCCGATTTCCGCATCTTTGCCTGCGCCACGCCGGCCTTCGTCGCGAAGTACGGACCGCTCATCCACCCGCAGGAGCTGGCGCGCGTGCCCTTCCTGGTCGACACAAATTCCCGCTCGCACAACAGCGTGCGGTTCGCCGACCCGCAGGGCGGCACGATATCGGTCAGCGTCAGCGGCCGATCGAGGTCAACAGCCCGCTCGCCACGCTGCGCGCCGCGCGCGCCGGCCTCGGCGTCGCCATGATCCCCGACTTCATCGCCCGTCCGTATATCGAGACGGGCGAGCTGGTGCCGCTGTTCGACGACTACCTGCCCAAGGATCGCGGCATCTATGCCGTCTACCCGCATCGCCGCTACCTGCCCGCCAAGGTCCGCGTCTTCGTCGACTTTCTCCACGGCTGGTTTCGCCAGCACGCTTCCTAGACAGGCATTGAGATGCGTTGCCGGACCGAAGTCCCATTTCCGTCGAAATTGTCAGACAGGGAGAAGGCTCGGGATTCGGGCGCAAAGGCAGGCAGGGCATGAAAAGAAGGTTGGCGGTGATCGCGACACTCATGGGCATGCCCGTGCCGGCGCTTGCCCATCCGCACATATTCGCGGAAGCCCGCCTCGAAGTGATCGCCGGCGCCGACGGCACGATTTCCGAACTTCGCAATGTCTGGCGCTTCGACGACATCTTCTCCTCCAGCGTCCTGATGGATTTCGACAAGAACAGCGATCTGAAACTCGACCCCAGCGAGTTGAAGGAGATCGCCGAGACGATCCGCACCTCGATTGCCGATTACGGCTTCTTCACCTCCATCACCAGCAACGGCGCGTCCGTTTCCGTCGTCAAGCCGGAGGTGTTCAATGTCGACTTCAAGGACAACCAACTTCTGGTCTTCTTCGTCGCCAAGCCGGAAAAGGCGCTGGCGCTCAAGGGCAAGGTGACCATCGGCGTCTATGACCCGACCATGTACACGGCGATCGACTTCGCCAAGGACGAGGACATCGCCACGGAGGGCGACGGCTTCAAGGTATGCAAGCGCGCCGTGGTGCGCCCTGACCCCGACGAGGTGATGGCGCAGAACCAGGCGAACCTGACCGAGGCATTCTTCAACGATCCGGCCGGAACCGACATGAGCAAGCTGTTCGCCACCCGGCTCGAATTGACATGCTGAGCCGCCGGTTCCTGCGTCCGGCGACGGCATCTGTCGCGCTCCTGCTGCTGGCCGTCTCGCTGGCGCATGCCGGCTCCCCGCTCGGCATCGGCACGGCCGAGCCTTCCTTTCAGGCCACCGGCCCCTTCGCCGGCTGGCTTGCCTTCATCAACGAGAACCAGCAGGCCTTCTACCGCTCGCTGACCGGCGCGCTCAAAGCAATGCGTGAGGATCCGACGCGTCTTTGGACGCTGATCGGCCTGTCCTTCGCCTATGGCGTCTTCCACGCTGCCGGCCCCGGCCACGGCAAGGCGGTGATCTCTTCCTACATGATCGCCAACGAGATCGAGTTGAAGCGCGGCATCGCCATTTCCTTCGTCTCGGCCTTCCTGCAGGGGATCGTCGCGATCGGTCTCGTGGGCGTCGGCTACGCGGTCCTGCGTGGCACCTCCATCTCCATGACGGAAGCGACGCAGGCGCTGGAAATTGCCAGCTACGGGCTGATCGTCGCCTTCGGCACCTGGCTGCTGCTACGCAAGATGAAATCGCTGTGGCTCACGCGCAGCGCGCCGGTCAGCGCCGGCCTGTTCGACGCACCGGCGACCGCGGCCCTGTTCGACGCACCAATAGCCTCACGCTCCGGCGGCACCGGGCTTTCCTTTCGCGCCATGGCCGTCGAACACGGTCACGACGCGCTTGCCCCGGGCGCGGTGTGCCCGGATTGCGGTGTCACCCACCTGCCCGATCCACGCATGCTGTCGGCGAAGAATTTCAGCCTGCGCGAGGCCTGGTCGGCGATCGTCGCGGTCGGCCTGCGACCCTGCTCGGGCGCCCTGCTGGTGATGACCTTTGCCCTTCTGAACGGGCTCTATCTCGGCGGCATATTGTCGGTCTTCGCCATGGCACTCGGCACGGCGATCACCGTCTCGGCACTCGCGGCGCTCGCCGTTTCGGCCAAGGGACTGGCGGTACGGCTGTCAGGCCCCGGCTCGCCTGCCGCGCGGCACGTGGCGAATGCGATCGAGATCTTCGGCGCACTTCTGGTGATCATACTCGGCGCCCTCTTGCTCGCCGCGAGCCTGCAGGCCTGAGGCCGGCGTCCTACTGGTTGCCGTCGCGCCGCCGCTGGTGACGCGCCCGAAGCCACAGCACGATGAAGAAGGACATGATGCCGACGGTGCCGACAACCGCCGCCAGAGCAGGCGAATAGTCGCCGATCCACAGCACCAGTTTCGGGAGCCCCAGCAGCACGAGGCCAAAACCGAGCACGATGACCAGCGCGGCGATCGCAGACGAGCGGTTGCTGGCGTTCATGCTGCGGCTCCCTTGGCAAGTTCGGCGCGGATGTCTTCCAGCCTGCGGATCTGCCGGCCCTCGGCATCGAAGTTTTCTGGCGCGAGCCAGGCCTCGAAGGCGGCGCGGATCACCGGCCATTCGCCGTCGATCATCGAGAACCAGGCGGTGTCGCGGTTCTTGCCCTTGGACAGCATGTGCTGGCGAAACACGCCCTCGAAGGTGAAGCCGTAGCGCTCCGCCGTGGTCTTGCTCGGCGCATTGTCGTTGTGGCATTTCCATTCGTAGCGGCGATAGCCGAGGTCGTCGAACACATGGCGCGCCATCAGGTAGTGCGCCTCGGTGGCGAGCGGGGTGCGGCTCATGGCCGGGCCATGAGCAACTGCACCAACCTCCACGACGCCATTAGCCGGATCGGCGCGCATGTAGCTGGCCATGCCGACGACCTTGCCTGTCTTATTGTCACGGAACACGTGCGGCACCCAACCCCAGTTGCTCTGGGTAGCGTCCAGCCACTTCTCGAAGTCCGCGATCCCGGAGAAATCGTAGTTGGTGAAGTAAAGCAGCAGCGGATTGATCCCCATGCCGCCGAGACCGTCCCACAGGGCCTGGAGATGCGTCGCCTTGTCGTAGGGTTCGACGGTGACGAAACGGCCTTCGAGACGAACCGGCTTCGGCGCCGGGCAGCCCTTGAATGTGGAGAGATCGCGCATGTTTGCCTCTTGCTGTGTCGGCAAACGATTAGGCCAGCCGCCCGGCAAAGGCAACTGGCCGCATTGTGATGGAGGACCGATCAGACCTGGGCGGACGAGACGGTCGCCTCGATATGGTCGACCAGACCGTCGGCAAGGCCGAGGCGGCCGGCCAGCAGGTCGAGATAGCCGCGCTCGGCCCGGCTGTCTGGATCGATCGCCAGCCGCGAGGCGGTGTAGAGTTCCACCTTCTGCTCCTCTGAGACGGCAGCCTTGACCAGCGCGTCGAGATCGGTGGGCGAGGCCAGTTCCTTTTCGAGGAAGGCTTCGGCTTCCGCGCCAAGACCGGAAAGGTGGATCTTGTCCATGACGCGGGCGCGTTCGGCGGTATCGATATGGCCGTCGGACTTGGCTGCCGCGATCATCGCGCGCACCAGCGTCAGGGCGAAATCATTGGAGGCGGCAGGCGCCTCGACGCTGAACGGCGAGTCGGCCGGCGGCGGCAAAAGCTTCTGTTCGGTCTCGGCGACCTCCTGCGGCGACTTGCCGGCCTGATAGTTCTTGTAGGCCTGGTAGCCGATCCCGGCGATGGCGGCGAGCCCGCCGAGCGTGAGCGCGTTGCCGGCGAGGCTGCGGCCCGTCTTGGTGCCGAGAAGAACGGCAGCGATCGCGCCGGTCGCCAGCGGATTGTCCTTGGCAAGCTGGACCGCATCACCGGCCTTCTGCTTCACGCTTCCGGTCGTTCCCGGCACCTGCGAACCGAGGAATTGATCAAGCAGCTTCTTCGCGTCGAACATCGGGCGTCTCCATAGGTTTCAGTCTCGACTGCTAGATAAGAAGGCGATCATGAAAATACAAAGACGTCCCCGCGCTTCGATCGAACTTTCCGTCAGCCGGCGAGTGCGCAGGCTTCCGCGGCGAGCCTCGTGATGCCCGCCCAGTCGCCGGCCTCGACCATTTCCTTCGGCGCGACCCACGAGCCGCCGACGCAGACCACGTTCGGCAGCGAAAGGTAGTCCCGGGCGTTCTTCAACGAAATGCCGCCGGTCGGGCAGAACAGCGTGCCGGCGAGCGGCGAGGACAGCGACTTCAGATAGGCTGCCCCCCCGGCCTGCTCGGCGGGGAAAAACTTCAGCACCTGATAGCCTTCTTCACGAAGCTGCATCACTTCGCTGGCGGTGGCGGCACCCGGCAGAAGCGGGATGTCGGAAGCACGCGCCGCATGGATCAGTTCGCGGGTCGTTCCCGGGCTGACGATGAACTGCGAGCCGGCCTTCACCGCCGCCTCGAAATGCGAGGGATTGAGAATCGTGCCGGCACCGACCACCGCGCCCTCGACTTCCCCGGCGACGCGACGAACCGCGTCCAGCGCCGCATCGGTGCGCATGGTGATCTCGATCGCCTTCAGACCGCCAGCCACCAGCGCCCTTGCGAGCGGCACGGCACTGGCCGCATCCTCGATGATCAGAACCGGAACGACCGGCTGCAGCTTGAGGGTGGAAAGGAGCTTTTCGGTTTTTTCACTCACGCCGGTCATCCATTTCAAACGATTGAATTCGCCCCAAGGATTATCGCGAACCTGTGTCATTGTCGAGACAAATGCGCGCGGTAAGGATGCTGACCGTTTGCATGGCGGCGCAACTGCGGTAGGGTGCTGGAGATTTTCACGATGGGCGGCGAGATGGCGAAAGAGATCGAGCGCAAGTTCCTGGTGATCAATGACAGCTGGCGCGACCGCGCCACGTCGGCGACCGCGATGCGTCAGGCCTATCTCTCGGTCAATTCCGATCGATCCATCCGCGTTCGCACGAGCAATGAGAAAACGGCGAAACTCACCATCAAGTTCGGCAAGACCGCTCTTGTTCGGGACGAGTTCGAATACGACATCCCGTTCGAAGAAGCGCTCGAGATGATCACCTTCGCGATCGGCAGCGTCATCGAAAAGGTTCGCTACACGGTCGATGTCGGCGGCTTCACCTGGGAGATCGACGTGTTCGAAGGCGCCTTCCAGGGGCTGGTCATCGCCGAGGTCGAAATGCGGTCGGAGCATGACCGTCCCGAACTGCCGGCCTGGCTCGGCCGCGAGGTGACCGGCGACCGCCGCTATTCCAACCAGGCGCTCGCCACCGAACGGTTGAAGCCCGAGGTCGTGCATGCCGTATCGAATTAGACCGGACCGCCCGTTCGGCGAGGAGGTCGTGGCCGTCGCGAGCGAACAGCTCGGACGGGCGATCGCGGCTCTGGAGGAACAGCCCGAAGGCCTGCACGAAGCCATCCACGAAGCCCGCAAGAAGTTCAAGCGGGTGCGCTCGCTCTACCGCCTGGTGGCCCTCGACCAGAAATCGTTCCGCGCTGCGGAGAACGCCCGGCTGCGCGACACCGCCCACACGCTATCCGTCGTCCGCGATGCCACGGCTTTGATCGAGACCGTCGTCTATCTCGAAAACCACGCGCTGAACGACGAGGAGAAAAACGCCCTCTCCCATGCGCGCGCCGCATTGACCGAAAGGCGCGACGCGCTGGCGCTCGCCGAAACCGATCTGCCGGACAAGGTCGCAGCCGCGATCTCGGCCTGCCACGACGCGATCGCCGCCCTGGAAACCACGTCCTTTCCCTCCAGCCCGCGCAAGGCCGCCAGGCTGCTGGCAAAGGGCTGGCGCAAGGGTCTCGGCCGCGGGCGCGCCGCCCGCGACGACTGCCACCGCAGTGTGCACGAGGAAGTCTTCCACGAACTGCGCAAGGCGGGCCAGGCCTATTGGATGAACCTCTCGCTGCTGCGCGGCATCTGGCCTTCGGCCATGCATGCCAAGCGCGCCGAGGCCAAGGCGCTGGTCGACACGCTGGGCCACGAGCACGACCTCGCCCTTCTCGCCGACCTTCTCGACCGGGAGACCGGACTGATCGGCGGCGGCGAGGAATTTTCCCACCTGCTCGGCGCCATCATCCGCCAGCAACAGGAACTGCGCCGGAATGCCCTGGCGCTCGCCGAGCGCATCTTTGGCGACACGCCGGAGCGCGAGGGCATGATCATCGAAGCCTTGTGGATCGCTGCGGCGACCGAATAAGCGTCACTGCTGACACTTTTTGACAGCAAGTCCTGTATGATCGCACAATGAGTCGCTCCGAACGCTTGCTGTCGCTCTTGCAGGTGCTGCGCCGCCACCGCCAGCCGGTGAGCGGAGCTGCGCTCGCGTCGGAACTTGGCATCTCTTTGCGCACCCTCTACCGCGACATCGCCACCCTGCAGGCGCAGGGGGCCAATATCGAGGGCGAGGCCGGCGTCGGCTACGTGCTGCGTCCCGGCTACATGCTGCCGCCACTGATGTTTTCCCGCGAGGAGATTGAGGCACTGGTCCTCGGCGCAAGGCTCGTGGCCCAGAGGGCCGACCCGGAGCTGGCGATCTCCGCCCGCGATGCGCTTGCCAAGATCACCGAAGTCCTGCCGGGCGATCTGCGCGAGGAACTCGCGGCGAGTACCCTGTTCGCGGGGCCGGGACTGCCTCTGCCGGAAGACCGCATCGACCTTGCCCGGCTGCGCGAGTTCATTCGCTCCGAGCAGATGATGAAGATCGCCTATCGCGACGAAAAAGGCTCCGCGACCGAGCGACTGATCTGGCCCTTTGCCCTTACCTTCTTCGAAGGCGCCCGTTTGGTCATTGCCTGGTGCACACTGCGCGGCGACTTTCGCAGCTTCCGAACCGACCGCATGGATCTCATGGAGGGGCCGCTCGGTCGCTATCCGAAGCGGCGGATGCAGTTGCTGAAGGCCTGGCGGCTGCAGCACGGCATTCCCGAGCGCATGTTCTAGGCTGCTGCCATTTTTTGGCAGCATGTCGGCGTAGGAATGGGCTCTCACCACAGGAGAGACCCATGACACCGAACCTCATCATCCTCTATGTCGCCGATCCGGACCGCAGCACCGCCTTCTACGAAAACGTGCTGGGCGTAGCACCGGTCGAACGCTCGCCGGCCTTTGCCATGTTCGTCTTCCCCGGCGGTATCAAGCTTGGTCTCTGGTCCAGGAAGGCCGTGGAGCCGGCAGTGACCGGCAGCACCGGCGCCTTCGAGATCGACGTGCCCCTGGCAAATGGCGCCGAGGTCGACACGGTCTTCGCCCGTCTGTCCGCTGCCGGTCACACGGTCCTGCAGGAGCCGACCGACATGGAATTCGGCCGCACCTTCATGCTGGCCGATCCCGACCAGAACCGCATCCGTTTCTACAATCCGCCGGTGTGACCGATGGCCTGGATCATCGTTGCCTCCGCCGACCACGTCGCAAGAGGGGTTGAAGGCGGGTTCGTCCAGGCCTGCCATGGAAAGGATGCGCCGCTCAGGCGCATCCGGACCGGCGAGACCGTGATCGCCTACTCCCCGGTGACGGTGTTCGGCGGCAAGGAACGCCTGCAGGCCTTCACCGCGATCGGAACGATCCGGGAGCGGGAACCCTATCGGGTCCAGATGAGCGCCACCTTCCATGCCTCCCGTTCCGACGTCGACTGGCGGCCGAGCCGGCCTGCTTCCATCCACCCCCTGCTCGACCGACTCGAACTCACCAAGGGCAAGCGCAATTGGGGCCAAGCCTTCCGCTTCGGCATCGTCAGGATTTCGGCGGAGGATGCCGGGATCATCGCCGCGGCGATGGCGGCACCACCTGTGGAGGGCGACATATGCCCGCCCAGGCAGGCTTCACTGCTTGCCCTGCTCGGCATTTGACAAAATTCAAAGTGGCCCATCGCGCGAAAATCGTTGCACAGCAGGGCCGAGGCAGTATTCCCGGCCATGACCGATGATTTCCAGACCCTCGCCACGAAGAGGCGGCGCCTTCTGCGTCGCCGCGCTCTATCACTTCGCCCGCTTCCCGCGCTTCGAGAGCTTTCGCGCGGAGCTCGATGCCGTCGCCCGCGAAAACGGCATCAAGGGCACGCTGCTGCTGGCCGCCGAGGGTATCAACGGCACGATCGCCGGCACCGACGAGGGCATAGCCAGGATCCTCGCCTTCATCCGCTCCCAGCCGGAATTTTCAGGCTTGGTGCACAAGGAAAGCCGCGCCGCGAAGATGCCCTTCCTGCGCATGAAGGTGCGGCTGAAGAAGGAAATCGTCACCATGGGCGTCGAGAACATCGACCCCAACAAGATCGTCGGCACCTATGTGGAGCCGAAGGACTGGAACGCGCTGATCTCCGACCCGGAAACCATCGTCATCGACACCCGCAACGATTACGAAACGGCGATCGGCATCTTCAAGGGCGCCATCGACCCGAACATCAAGACCTTCCGCGAGTTCCCCGACTGGATGCGCAACAATCCCGGCCTGCACAACAAGCCGAAGCTTGCCATGTACTGCACCGGCGGCATCCGCTGCGAGAAGTCGACGGCCTTCGCCAAGGAAATGGGCTTCGACGAGGTCTACCACCTCAAGGGTGGCATCCTCAAATATCTCGAGGAAGTGCCGGCGGAAGAAAGCCTATGGGACGGCGCTTGCTTCGTCTTCGACGAGCGCGTGTCGATCACCCACGGCCTGAAGCAGGGCGAACACACGCTCTGCCACGCCTGCCGCTATCCGCTGACGGCGGAAGAGGTGACGTCGCCGAAATTCGAGGAAGGCGTCTCCTGCCCGCACTGCTACGACAGCCGCACCGAGGCCGACCGCGACCGCTACCGTCAGCGGCAGATGCAGATCGCGCTCGCGAAGAAGCGCGGCGAAAGGCACATCGGCAGCTGATCGGGCGGCCGATGTGCGGCCCTCGCCTTACGGCTCCGGCTCCCGATCGCGCATGAGCAGCCCCCATGCCAGGCCGTGTTGCCTGGCTGTCTGCGCCAGCACCACGACAGCCAGAACCAGAAGCATCAGATCCGCTATCGGGATGGCGAACCAAATTCCCTGCTCGCCGAAGACCATCGCAAAGCCGATGATCAACGGGATCGTGAAGAGGTAGGGCTTCGACAATCCCAGGATCGCTGCCCGGCCGGCATCGCCGATCGCCTGGAAATAGCCGGTCAGCATGACGAGCGGACCCGAGACAACATACATCGCGACCATCACCGGCATGATCCGGGCGATCTCGCTCACGACCGCATCCTCGCTGACGAACAGCAGGCTGAGCGGCCGGATTGCGCCGACCAGGAGACATTCGACCGCAAGGCAATAGAGGAGCGCCGCCATCAGCCCGAACCGGAGGCTTTCGTTCGAGCGCCGCCAGAGCCTCGCGCCGACATTGTTGCCCACCATCGACTGCATCGCCTGGCTCATGCCCAGCAGCGGAAGATAGGCAAATGTCATGATCCGGGTGATGATGCCGTAGCCGGAAACGACCGCTTGGTATCGGTCGCCCGCCGAGACCTGCAACGCCGCAATGATCGTCGCCGATATCCCCGCAAGGCCGACGAAGCCGAGGCTCTGTGGCGCACCCAGAGAGACGATCCGGCGCCACGCCGTCGTCGGCCTGTGCCGCAGCAGCGCGGAAAGCCGGAGATCCGTCCGACCGACCAGGCGAAAGACGACGAGCAGGCAGAGCGCCATCCCTTGCGCCAGCGCCGTGCCAGAGGCGGAGCCCACCACTCCCCAGCCCAGTCCGACGATAAGGAGATAGTTGAAACCGATATTGGCGAGCGATACCACAAGGCTCATCGCTGCCATCAGTCCGGTCCGGCCCTCGCTGCGCAACGCATCAGCCTGGACCAAGAGCAGGAACTGCAAGGGTGAAGAGAAGACGATGGTCGCGGCAAAGGCGTAGGCCATCTGGTAAAGCACAGGCGATCCGTTGGCGAGGCGCAGAGTCAGGCGATCGCCGAAGACGATGAAACCGACAATCAGCAGGGCACTGATCGCCAGCGCGAGCATATGCGCCCCGGCAAAAACGCCTTGCGCCTCGTCAATCCGGCCTGCCCCGAGACTGCGCGCGAGCAGGCTGGACATGCCTGCGGATACCAGTGTCGCAAGGGCGACGATCAGCATGTAGACCGGAAACACGACAGTGACGGCGCCCACCGCCTCCGGGCCGACAAAGGCCCCAAGGAATATCGCATCGACGACGGTCAGGACGCCGTTCATGCTCATCACGAAGACTATGGGCAGCGCGGTTTTTGCGAACAGGCCGGAAATAGGCCCACTGAGATAGGCATTGTGGGTGGAGGTGCCAGACGACATCCCACGCTCCTCAAAAAGGCATTTCGCTCTGAAGGAGGGGGCTCGCATTGCCCGCGGCGCGAAATGCACAGAGGGTGAGAAATCGTCAAGGTCAGACCTTCACCGAGACACGTGTCCGCGAGCGGCAGGCGGCTGAAACCTGAAGGCTGCGTAACGTCGAATACCGAATACGTCAATGCGAATCAAAAGAGATCGGGCGGGCAATGGTTCTCTCCATCGCCCGCCCGTCATGAATCCGGGATTGCTGCCCGCTTACCAGCCGGCGACGACGGCGCCCTTGAACTCTTCGGCGACGAAGGCCTTGATCTCGTCGTTGTGGTAGGACTCGAGCAGGGTCTTCAGCCAGGCGGCGTCCTTGTCGGCCGCACGAACCGCGATGACGTTGACGTAGGGCGCCTTCTCACCTTCGATGGCGATCGAATCCGTCTTCGGATTGAGGCCGGCTTCGAGGGCGTAGTTCGTGTTGATCACCGAGACGTCGACGTCGTCGAGCGAGCGCGGCAGCTGGGCGGCGTCGAGTTCGGCGAACTGGATGTTCTTCGGGTTCTCGGTGACGTCGGCCGGACCGACCTTCAGGCCCTTGGCCGCATCGACCTTGATCAGGCCCTTGTCGGCCAGAACGAGCAGCGCGCGGCCGCCATTGGTCGGGTCGTTCGGGATCGATACCTTGGCGCCGTCGGTCAGTTCGTCGAGGCTCTTCACCTTCTTGGAATAGACGCCCATCGGGAAGTTGACGGTCGGGCCGACGCTGATGATTTCATAGCCGCGGTCGGCGATCTGGTTGTCGAGATAGGGCTGGTGCTGGAAGGAATTGGCGTTGAGGTCGCCGTCGGCCAGCGCCTGGTTCGGCACGACATAGTCCGAGAATTCGAGGATCTCGATGTCGAGGCCCTTCTTGGCGGCGACTTCCTTCACCTTTTCCATGATCTGCGCATGCGGGCCAGGGGTCACGCCGATCTTGATGCTTTCGGCCAGAGCCGCGCTTGCGGAAAAGAGGGCGGCGAAAGAGGCCGCGAGGATCAGTTTCTTCATGGAAATCACTCCTTGGGATTTCTGAAGAGGGGGAATTCAGTTCTTGCGGCTGCGCTTGTCGAAGCGCCGCGCCAGATGGTCGCCGGCGCTCTGCACCGCCTGCACCAGGACGATCAGCACCACGACCACCGCCAGCATGACGTCGGGCATGAAGCGCTGGTAGCCGTAGCGGATGCCGAGATCGCCGAGCCCGCCGCCGCCGACCGCACCGACCATGGCCGAGAAGCCGATCAGGCTGACGAGCGTCAGGGTCAGCGCCAGCACGATGCCGGGCCGCGCTTCGGCCAGAAGCACCTTGCTGACGATCTGCAGCGGCGTCGCGCCCATGGCGCGGGCGGCCTCGATCAGCCCCTTGTCCACTTCGCGGATCGCCGCCTCGATCAGGCGCGCGACGAAGGGAATGGTGGCGACGGTGAGCGGCACGATCGCGGCAATCGTGCCGATCGAGGTGCCGGTAACGAACCGGGTGAAGGGGATGATCGCCACCACCAGGATGATGAAGGGCGTCGAGCGCGCCGCATTGACCACCAGGCCGACGATCCGGTTGATCGTCGGGGCGGCAAAAAGCTCGCCCCTTCCGCTGGTGGCGAGGAAGACGCCGATCGGCAGGCCGACCAGCGTGCCGATGACGCCGGCCATGGCGACCATCTGGAGGGTCTGCCACAGCGCCTTTACGAGCAGGTTGAAGAGCATATCAAACGCCATAGCCGATCACCTCCGTGGTCAGTCCGGTTTCGGTATAGAAGCGTTGCGCCCGCGCAAGCGTTGCCGGATCGGCGGGATAGGAGACCACCAGCGAGCCGAAGGGCTCGCCGGCAATGTCGTCGATGGCGCCGGCCAGGATGTTGACGTCGGCGCCGAGCTCGGCCACCAGCCGCGCGGTCAGAGGCTGGAATGCCGTCTCGCCGAAGAAGATCAGCCGCACGAGCGCCGGTCGCCCGGCGACGGTTCGGCTTTGAGATCCGAGCGGATCCACTCGGGCAGCTTCGCCCCGATCGAGGCCGACAGCAGCGCCTGCGTGGTTTCGTGTTTCGGCGCGGTGAAGACGTCGAAGGTCCGGCCATGCTCGACAATCAGGCCACGGTCGATCACGGCCACCTGCGAGGCGATGGTCTTCACCACTTCCATCTCGTGGGTGATCAGGAGCACGGTCAGGCCCAAATCGCGGTTGATGGTCTTCAGCAGTTCGAGGATCGACTGCGTCGTTTCCGGGTCGAGCGCCGAGGTCGCCTCGTCGGAGAGCAGCAGCTTCGGCTCTGTGGCAAGCGCCCGGGCAATGCCGACGCGTTGCTTCTGCCCGCCGGACAGTTCCGCCGGATAACGGTCGGCCTTGTCGGAAAGTCCGACCAGGTCCATCAGCGGCCTGACGCGCTGGTCGATCGTCTTCCTGTCGAGACCGGCGATCTCCAGCGGCAGGGCGATATTGTCATGCACGGTGCGCGAGGACAGCAGGTTGAAATGCTGGAAGATCATGCCGACTTCGCGGCGCAGCGCACGAAGGGCTGCATCGTCAAGCGCGCCGACATCGACGCCGTCGACCAGCACCTTGCCGGACGAGGGAATTTCAAGGCCGTTGACCAGCCGGATCAACGTTGACTTGCCCGCGCCGGAGCGGCCAATGATGCCGGTGATCGAGCCCCTCGGCACGACATAGTCAACGCCCGCCAGTGCCGTGAAGGCCGGCTGGCCCTTGGCGCCGCCGAAATGCTTGGTCACGCCCTCAAAGGCGACCATGGGATTGAGGACGGTCGGTGTTCTTTCGGCAGCCGCGCTCATCGGAAGCCTCCTGTCGAGGCGTCGCGCGGATTCGGTCGGTGGGTCATGCTAGTCTCTTCGGTGATCGCCGCTCAAAAGGCGGCCAAGATGGCAGGATGTCGGACGGTCTATCGCGACATACACATTCGGACGGTTCGGCGCCGATCTAGCATCTTTGGTTTCACCTTTTCAAACCCGCGAAACGCAGGTCAGCCATGCGTCGCAGAAAACTGATCCGCTTATGCCATCGGCGGCCCCAGCGGAACAGAGAGGTTTTTCCCCGGAATCCCCCTGCACGCGGAAAATTCGTCCAAGCAGCAAACCACCGGTCACCGGCCTGTGGGTGCACGGCGGACCAAGAAGGCCAGAGGATAGGGCGGCCTGCCCGCCCGAAGGCGGCATCGCTCCATCGACCTTCGGCGTGCCGGGCCGCAAGCCCGGCACGCCGCATCGCTTACTTCACTTCGGAGATGAAGCTTTCCTTGGGGCGGCGCACCTTCTTGAGGTTCACCAGCCAATCGCCTTCAGCCTGGCGATAGCCGAGCGGCATGATCGTCACCGAACGCAGGCCCCGTTCGCGAAGGCCCAGGATCTCGTCGAGCTTGGCGGCATCGAAGCCCTCCATCGGCGTGGCATCGACACCTTCGAAGGCGGCGGCGGTCAGGCCGATGCCGAATCCGATATAGGCCTGGCGTGCGGCATGTTCGAAGTTCACCTGCGGATCGCGCGGCGGATAGGTGTCGAGCAGCATCTTACGATAGTTCTCCCAGCCTTCGTTGGAGAAGCCGCGTTCCGCATTCACGAGGTCGAACATGCCGTTGATGCGCTCGGGCGTGTAATTGTCCCAGGCGGCAAAGACGAGAAGATGCGACCCTTCCGTGACCTGGGCCTGGTTCCACGCGATCTCGCGGATCTTCGCCTTGGTGTCCGGATTCTTGACCACGATCACTTCATAGGGCTGCAGACCGCTCGAGGTCGGCGCAAGCCGAATGGCTTCGAGGATGCGCTGAACCTTGTCTTCGGATACCGGCTTGGAGGGGTCCATCTTCTTCGTGGCATAGCGCCAGTTGAGTTTGTCGAGGAGCATGGGAGGGTGCCTTTCCTGGTTGCCCGCGCGCGCCCTTTCCAAGCCTTGGGAGGTCGGCCGGAAGCGGACCGCAAATGCGGTATTGATTAGTAACCAGGTGTAAATAGGGAACTTGAAATCTTCAGCAAGAAGGCACATTTTTGTAACCGAAGAATGGGGGAGGCAGGATGCCGAAACACTACGACCCGGCGAAATGCCAGACGGTCAGCGAAATGCTGTCGCGCATCGGCAACAAGTGGAGCGTGCTGGTCATCATGATTTTGGGCGATGGCCCGGCCCGGTTCAGCGATCTCAAGCGCGCTGTCGTGGGTGTCTCGCAGCGCATGCTGACGCTGACGCTGCGGGCGCTGGAGCGCGATGGCCTGGTGAAGCGCAGTGTCTATCCCACAGTCCCGCCGCGGGTCGAATATGAGCTGACCGAACTTGGCCAGTCGCTGCGCGAACCGATTCAGCCATGGGCGGCTGGGTGTTCGCCAATCCGACAAGATTCACGCGGCCCGTGCCGAGTTCGACAAGCGACACGCCGCCGAGCGCCCCGATCAGAAGCTGGTCAAGCTGGCCTGAGGCCCGGCAAAGCCGCTGGCCGCCCTTGAGAGACGCGCAAGGACTCACACCGTCTTGTGGTTGCCCTTCGGAAACTGTGCCGCGAGCGCGCTATACCACTTGCCGCTCTTCTTCACGGTGCGCACCTGGGTGTCGTAGTCGACATGGACGAGGCCGAAGCGCATCTTGTAGCCCTGCGCCCATTCGAAATTGTCCATCAGGCTCCAGGCGAAATAGCCGCGCATCGGATAGCCGTCCTTGATCAGGTCGGCGACGATGCTGAGGTGCTCGGCGTAGTAGTCGAGGCGCGGCTGGTCGTCGACCTCGCCGTTCTCGACTTCCATGTTGTAGCAGGCGCCATTCTCGGTGATGTAACAGACCGGCAGCTCGTAACGCTTGTAGAGGCCCTCGACCAGCGACTTCAGCGCCGGCGCATAGACCTCCCAGCCGATATCGGTCTTGACCTCGGAGACCGGCGGCGCGTCGACGGTTGCCGGGAATTCCGCCCCCGGCGTCGGATCGTCGGCGACCCGCAACGGCGTGTAGTAGTTGAAGCCCCACCAGTCGAGCTTCTGGCTGATGATCTCCATGTCGCCATCTTCGATCTTCGGCAGACGGGAGCCCAGCGCCGACAGGAAATCCGCCGGATAGGCGCCCTTGAACACCGGATCGAAGAAGACGCCGTTGTGGAACTGGAAGGCCCGCTCGGCCGCGGCCTTGTCCGCAGCGCTATCGGAACCGGGTACGACCGAATGGGCATTCAGCACCAGCCCGACCAGCACCTGCGGCGCCACCTGGCGGATGGCGTCGACGCCGAGGCCGTGCGCGAGATTGGTGTAGTGCAGGGCGTGGAGTGCTGCGTCCATGTTCTTCTCGCCCGGCGCATGCACGCCGTAGAGGTGGGAGAGCCACACCGAGCACCAGGGCTCGTTGAAGGTCGCCACCGCGTCGAGCCGATCGCCGAGCCGGGCCATGACGATCTTGGCATAGCGCTGGAAGGCGTAGGCGGTCGAACGCGCGGTCCAGCCGCCGTCGCCCATCAGCGCCAACGGCAGGTCCCAATGGTAGAGCGTGGCAAAGGCCTTGATACCGCGATCCTTCAGGCCGTCGATCAGCTTGTCGTAGAAATCGAGGCCCTTCTCGTTGATCCTTCCGGTCCCCTCGGGGATGATCCGCGGCCAGGCGATCGAGAAGCGATAGGCCGAAACGCCCATTGCCTTGATCAGGTCGAGATCCTCTTCCCAGCGATGGTAGTGATCGCAGGCCACGTCGCCGTTGTGCCGGCCATAGACGCGGCCCGGCATGTTGGAAAACGCATCCCAGATCGACGGCTTTCGCCCATCGGCCTTGGACGCCCCTTCGATCTGGAACGAGGCGGTCGCCACACCAAAGGTGAAATCGCCGGGGAAGCGTTCGGCAAGCGACTTGGGATCAATCATGGCTGGTCTCATCCAGGCTATGCATCTGGCGCAGATCACGGCAGCGGGATGCAGGAACTTTGTCCAAGGCGGTTTAACCCATGTTCAGTTCGGGGTGAAGAGCCCGATGCACAATTCTGCAACGTTGCAGATTCGGGGTGTTGCCGGAACATCGTCAGCGCCTCGCTTCGAGATGGTCATCCCTGGCCGATTGTCCCCCGGCACCGGCTCAGATCCCTCGCGAGCGCATCCCAACTGGACCTCGCCTTCCAGGCTCTGTACCCTGGCCGCATGACCAGCAAGGAAAGCGACAGCGCGCAAACGTCCGCCGGTGCAGACGTGCAGACGCGGCACGTGGGCTCCGGCGGCGTCACCCTGACGCGCCTGCGCCACTCGGACTTCGAGACCCTGCAGCCGGCGCTTCCCGACTACACCTTTTCGATATTGCTGGCCGGCCGTTCCCGACCCTGGCGCGACATCGGCGACGGATTGGTGGTTCCGAAGGGCGCGGAAGGATACCGGCATCAGGGTGCGGGTATCCTGACCCCTGCCGACACCTCCGCTCTCTGGCGGGTCGAGGGCAATCACGACTGCCTGATCTTCTCCTTCCCGAAGGACATGGTGGCACGCATGCTCGAAGAGTTCACGCCGACGGGCGCAACCTCGCTCGACCGGCTGACCGGGCACGTCGTGCAGGATCCGATCTTCGCCGCCGTCTCGACCGCGCTCTGGAAGGAAGACATTGGGGCGGGAGCGGACGGCATCGGCCGCGCCTATGGCGACCATGGTGTCGCGCTTGTTCTTGCGCAGCTCGCCCAGGAAGCGGAGCGAAACCCGTCCCTTGATACTGCTCGGCAGGCGAAAGAGCGCCTGTCACCAGCCAGCCTGAGGCGGACGATCGACTATATGCGCTCGAGAGTGACGAACGATCCGAGCCTCGAGGAGATCGCGGCTGCGGCAGGATTGAGCCAGTTCCATTTCCTGCGCGCGTTCAAGGCCTCCACGGGGCGGACGCCGTTTCAATGGCTGCAGGACTTCCGCATCGAACTCGCCTGCGGCTTGCTGGCGGCCACCGACATGCCCCTCGCACAGCTCGCCCTGGACGTGGGCTTCAAGAACCAGAGCCATTTCACCAACGTCTTTCGCGGAGCGACCGGAACGACGCCGGCGCAATGGCGTGCGCGGGCACGCGCATAGTTTTCGCAATGGCAGGCAATGGGCCGCAACCAGCGGAAAGAATGAGGCCTCCAGATCCCCTAGGGAACACGCATCGGCACCGATGCCGCCCGAAGGAGATTTGTCATGCAAGCCAACACAGCACGGGATAACTCGGCTGAGAACCACCCCTGCCCGCTCGATGTCGTGCGCGCAGTCTACCGGGCCTATGCCGGCCGCGACCTGCCCGCCATCCAGGCTCTCTACCATCCCGACTGCGAAATCTACCAGTCCGACCTCCTGCCCTGGGGCGGCGAATATCGCGGCCACGCCGGCCTGCAGCAGTTCTTCATCCGCCTGACCGGCACGATCGACACCCAGATCGTCGACGAGCAACTCTTCCAGGCAGGCGACCGCGTGGTGAGCATCGGCCGCACACGGGGCAAGGCTCTCGCGACGGGCCGGCAATTCGAGCTTGCCGCGGTCCATGTCTACACAGTGCGCGAGGGAACGATCCGCCGCTACGAAGCCTATGTCGACACCCCCGCCATGCTCTCGGCCTGCGCACCGGACTGACCGGTCAGATTTGCCTCGGCATCTCCAGAATCTGCCTACGTCCCTTCGGTCACCCTCCTCCGCACCGGCGGGGAGAAGCGGGGAGCAAGCCAGTTGCTCCCGTGGTGAGGGCAGTGCGGGCGAGGAGAGCTTGCGCTCGGCCCCACGAGCGTAACGTCACACCTTGACCCAAGCCCCGTTGCTCTTCGACGAGGCCACGCAGGCCTCGACGAAGGCAACGCCTTTGACGCCGTCGTCGATGGTCGGGTAGACGACCGCCGGATCGACGGCCGTGCCGGCCTTGGCGGCATTGATGGCGGCTGCCGCCTCCGTGTAGATCGTGGCGAAGGCTTCGAGATAGCCTTCCGGATGGCCGCCGGGAATACGCGTGACGCGCTGCGCCGAGGCTCCGGCACCCGCACCTCCGCGCGTGATCAACTGTTTCGGCTCGCCGAGCCGGGTGAACCACAGATAGTTCGGATCGGCCTGCACCCATTCGATGCCGGCCTTGGTACCGTAGACCCGGACCTTCAGCCCGTTCTCGTGGCCGACTGCCACCTGGCTGCACCACAGCAGCCCCTTGGCGCCGCCCTTGAACCGCAGCATCACATGGGCATTGTCGTCGAGCTTGCGGCCGGCGACGAAGGTGTGCACGTCGGCGGCAAGTTCCTCGATTTCGAGGCCGGAGATGAAGCAGCCGAGATTATAGGCATGGGTGCCGATGTCGCCGGTCGAGCCGCCGGCGCCCGACTGCTTGGGATCCGTGCGCCAGGCTGCCTGCTTCTGGCCGGTCTGCTCGATCGGCTCGGCCAGCCAGTCCTGCGGATACTCCATCTGCACCAGGCGGATTTCGCCCAGTTCGCCGGACCGCACCAGTTCGCGCGCATGACGCGCCATCGGATATCCGGTGTAGTTGTGGGAGAGCACGAACAGCGCCTTGGACTGGTCGGCCACCGCCTTCAGCTTTTTCGCATCCTCCAGATTGGACGTCAGCGGCTTGTCGCAGATGACGTGGATGCCGCGCTCGAGAAAGGCCTTGGCCGCCGGATAGTGCACATGGTTGGGCGTGACGATCGACACGGCCTCGATGCCGTCCGGCCGGGCCGCTTCCTTCTCGGCCATCTCCTCGAACGAGCCGTAGCAGCGCTCCGGATCAAGCCCCAGTTCGCGGCCAGAGGCCAGCGATTTCTCCGCCGTCGACGACAGCGCGCCGGCCACGAGATCGAAATGATCGTCGATGCGCGCCGCCATGCGATGCACGCCGCCGATGAAGGCGCCGGAACCGCCGCCCACCATGCCGAGCCTGATCTTCTGCGTCCGCGCTTCCGTCTTTCCTTCAATTGCCATGAAATACCTCCTGGAAAAATCTGATGTGGTGGAGCTGCCCCTCATCCGGCTGCCGCCACCTTCTCCCCGCAAGCGGGGGAGAAGGACCTGTGCGGCACCGTCGCGCCGATGCTGTTCACCCGGGGCTGGAAGGGGCAAGTCCCCTCTCCCCGCACGCGGGGAGAGGGCTAGGGTGAGAGGCGAACGCCGCCTCTCAAAGCCCGAGCATGCGCCGGTTGGCGGCATCGTCGGTGCCGCCGGCGGCGAAGTCGTCGAAGGCGTGGTCCGTGACCCGGATGATGTGGTGCTTGACGAACTCGGCGCCTTCGCGGGCACCGTCTTCCGGGTGCTTGAGTGCGCATTCCCATTCGACCACGGCCCAGCCGTCGAAGTCGTGGCGGCCATCTTCGAGAAGATCGCGCCGAATCGACTGCGTCGCCGAGCGAGCGGAAGCGCCCTGCCCGGTTCACCCAGCTCTGGTAGCCGCCATAGACGCCCTGCCGGCCGGTCGGATTGAACTCCGCGTCCTTGACGTGGAACATCTTGATCCGGTCCTTGTAGATGTCGATGTGGTCGAGATAGTCGAGGCACTGGAGCACGTAGTGCGACGGATCGTAGAGCATGTTGGCCCGGGTGTGCCCGCCGACGCGCTCGAGGAACATCTCGAAGGTCACGCCGTCATGCAGGTCCTCGCCCGGATGGATCTCATAGGCGACGTCGACCCCCTGGGAATCGGCATAGTCGAGGATCGGCTTCCAGCGCCTGGCCAGTTCGTCGAAGGCTGTCTCGACGAGACCAGCCGGCCGCTGCGGCCAGGGATAGAAATAGGGCCATGCCAGCGCCCCGGAAAAGGTCGCATGGGCATTGATGCCGAGATTGTTGGACGCCTTGAGCGCATACTTGACCTGTTGCACGGCCCATTCCTGCCGCGCCTTGGGATTGCCGCGCACTTCCGGTGCGGCAAAGCCGTCGAACGCCTCGTCATAGGCCGGATGCACGGCGACCAGCTGGCCCTGCAGATGGGTCGAAAGCTCGGTGATCTCGACGCCGTTCTGGCGCGCCACACCGGCGAGTTCGTCGCAGTAGGTCTTGGATTCGGCCGCCTTTTTCAGGTCGATCAACTGTCCGGCCCAGGTCGGCACCTGCACGCCGAGATAGCCCGCGTCCGCCGCCCATTTGGTGATCGCATCCCAGGAATTGAAAGGTGCGGCATCGCCAGCAAACTGGCCGAGAAAGATCGCCGGCCCCTTGATCGTCTTCATGAATTCTCCTCCCAAAGTCTTCCTGCAACGTTTCAGTCACGATTACAGGAGATGCAAAATCGATACAACGGCGATGATGACGGCGGCGAAAATCTGCCCGGGAAAACCGGGCAGATCGCTGCGTCTGGCAGATGCCGCTGGTCAGAACGGCGAGTCCGGGAAGTAGTAGTTCTTGGCATTGTCCGGCGTGATCAGGGTCGCGTCCAGCGTGTAGGTGCCGTGGACCGGAACCTGGTCGTAGATCGCGGCCGCGGTCAGCTCCATCGCGGTGCCGACCATCGACGGCGGATAGAGCACGTTGACCGGCACCATCTTGTCGCCGTCCATGACCTTCTTGATCATGTCCTTCGAACCCGCGCCGCCGATGATGTACTGGATGTCGGTGCGCTTGGCCTGTTCGATGGCCTGCAGTACGCCGACAGCCATGTCGTCGTCCTGGCACCAGACCACGTCGATCTTCGGATACTTGGTCAGGTAGTCCTGCATGACCTTGAAGGCGTCGTCACGGTTCCAGTTGCCGAACTGGCGGTCGAGGATCTTGACGTTCGAGCCGGCAATGCCCTTATCGAAGCCGTCCTGGCGCTGCTGGTCGATCGGGATCGGCATGCCGCGGATGACGACCACTTCGGCATCCGGCGTGTTCTTGGCGATATACTGGCCGGCGACTTCGCCGAGCGCCGGATTGTTGCCGGCGACGTAGAGGTCGCGCACCGTGTTGTCGTTGACGGAGGGCGCACGGTCGACGATCGTGACGAAATGGCCTTTGTTCTTCACTTCCTTGATCGCGTTGACCAGCGGGTCCGGGTCGGTCGGCAGGATGACGAGCGCGTCGATGCCCTGGATCTCGAGATCCTGCACGGCGTTCGCCTGGGTGGCAGGATCGGCCGAGGTCTTGACGATGACGTTGAGGCCGGGATGTTCCTTCATCAGCAGTTCGGCGACGCGGTTGGCGTGGTAGACGACACCGGCGGTCCAGCCGTGGTCGGCGGCCGGAATGGAGACGCCGATCGTCTTCGTCTCCTGCGCCTCGGCGGCGGTGAAGATCGACGCCAGTGCCGTCATGGCGACGGCAAGGCCGAGCAGTTTCTTGTGCATTGGTTTCCTCCCAAGATGTCCAGGGTCTCGTTGATGGACGGACCGGGCGACCCTCCTGCCCGGCCGCGGTTCACGCCTTGCGCGCCAACGACCGCTGGACGAGCATCGCGATGATGATGATCGTGCCCTGGATGGCGCCGATCAGATATTCGGAGATGAAGTTGGAGAGCAGCATGATGTTGCCGACGAGTTCCAGGATGAAGGCGCCGCAGATCGTGCTCCACACCCGGCCGGCGCCACCTTTCAGCGCCGTGCCGCCGACGACGACCGCGGTGATTGCCTGCAATTCCCAGAGGATGCCGGTGGTCGCCGAGGTCGAGCCGAGACGCGGCACGTAGAGAAGCACGGCGATCGCCACGCAGAGCCCCTGGATGATGAAGGCGATGGTGCGCACCCGGTCGACCGCGATGCCGGAATAGCGCGCGACGTCGCGATTGGAGCCGACGGCGACCACATGCCGGCCGTAGCGCATGCGGTAAAGCACGAAGGCGGCGATCGCGGTCACGACGAGGATGATGAAGATCGGCACCGGCAGACCGAGGATCGAGCCGAAATAGACCGGCCGATACATTTCCTGCTGTGCCGGATCGCGCAGCGTGATCGCCCCGCCCTGCGAGAGCCAGGTCGTCAGGCCGCGGTAGATCCCCATGGTGCCGAGCGTCGCGATGAAGGGCTCGATCTTGCCGACCGTGGTAATCAGGCCGTTCACCAGCCCGCACAGCGATCCGATGACGACGGTGAGAAGCATGGCAACGGCAATCATCATGCCTGGATCGGCAATCACACCCGAATTCATGAACAGGATCATCAGGCTGGCGACGAAGGCCACCATCGAGCCGACGGAGAGATCGAGGTCACCGGACGAGATGACGAAGGTCGCGCCGACCGCGATGATGGCGATGAAGGCCGAGCGGGTGGCGACATTGGCGAGGTTGGTGAGGCCGATGAAATTCGGATTGACCATCGCCCCGATGATCAGCAGCAGGAGCAGGGCGGCAAAGGGCGCGACCGCTCTCAAGTCCACGTCCCGCCATGTGCGGCGGCCACGGATTTCGGTTGCGCTCTCGGTCTCGGTCGTCATTGTCTCTCGTCTCCTCCGGCAGCCTGCCCAAGTCGGCGGCTGCGCCGTCCCATGTCTCTTGTCCAAGCCCGGTCTTGCCGCCGGGCCTTTTCGCAGAAACGTTCTGTCAGCTCGCCATCTGGCGTTTCAGGCCCGCGGCGTAGCGCATGATGGTCTGCTCGTTGATCTCCTCGCCTTCCAGCATGCCAACCATGCGACCTTCACGCATGACGGCGACGCGGGTGCACAGCCCGATCACTTCCGGCATCTCCGAGGAGATGACGATGATCGAGCGGCCCTCGCGGGCAAGTGCTGCGATGAAATGGTAGATCTGCTGCTTGGTGCCGACATCGATGCCGCGCGTCGGCTCGTCGATGACGATCACCTGCGGCTCGATCTCCATGATCTTGGCGAGCAGCAGCTTCTGCTGGTTGCCCCCCGACATGCGGCCAACCTTGATCCTGTCGTCGCGCACCCGGATGTCGAAGCGGCGCTTGGCCCGGGCCATGGCCCTGGCTTCGCTCGCCGGATCGAGATAGATATGCTTGAGATGCCGCTCCATGGATTGCAGCGTCAGGTTGGCGGTCATCCCCTCGCCGAGCAGCAGCCCCTTGCCCTTGCGGTCCTTGGTCATATAGGCGAGCCCGCGGCGGTTCGCCTCGCGGAAATCCTGCGGCTCGAGCACGGCACCCTTCAGCCAGACCTGCCCCGACAGGCGCGGGCGCAGGCCCGCGACCGCCTCCATCAGTTCCGTGCGGCCCGACCCGATCAGGCCGGAAAAGCCCAGCACCTCGCCGCGCCTCAGCTCGAAGCTCGCATTCTTGACGAAGCCGGTGGAGAGACCCTTGACCGACAGCACGACCTCTTCGTCGACATCCGGCTCGTGCTTGTTGGGATAGAGGCTCGACAACTCGCGCCCGACCATCAGCTGGGCGATCGCCTCGCCGTCCAGCGCAGAGGTCGGCGCGGTCTTCACCCACTGTCCGTCGCGCAACACGGTCACCCGGTCGGTCAGCTCCATGACTTCATCGAGCTTGTGCGACACGAAGACGAAACTCGTGCCCCCGGCCCGCAGCTTGCGCACCTGGTCGAACAGCACCTCGGTTTCCTCGCGCGACAGCACGGCCGTCGGCTCGTCCATGAACACGATGCGCGCCCGGCGGCTGATCGCCTTGGCGATCTCCACCATCTGCTTGTCGGCCACGGCGAGCGAGCTGATCAGCGCATTCTCGTCGATCCGCGAGCCGAGCTGGTCGAGCACGCGGCGCGTCTCTGCCCGCATGTGCTTGCGATCGAGCATGCCGAAACGGGTGACCTCGCGCCGAGGAAGAGGCTCTCGGTGACGGTCAGGTGGTCGGCGAGGTTGAATTCCTGGTGGATGAGCACGATGCCGAGCGCCTCGGCCGCGCCGTTGGGCGGCAGGATGACCGGCTCGCCGTCAAGCAGGATGGTGCCGGAGCTTGCCTGTTCGAAGCCCGACAGGATCTTGACCAGCGTGGACTTGCCCGCGCCATTCTCGCCCATCAGCGCGTGCACCTCGCCCGGCAACACGTCGAAATCCACGCTGAACAGCACCTGGACGTCGCCGAAAGATTTCGAGATTCGCTCCGCCGCGAGCACGGGTGCGCGCGCAGAGTCCCCAACTGATGTCATGCAAGCCTCCCCGCGGCTCCTCACCCGCTCCTGGGATTTTGTGTAAACCTTTACATTGCCAATGTAAAGGTTTACATCACTGCATCATGGGGGTAAAAGCCACCCCATCGGCTTTCGCAGTCGCAACACAGACGATAATCTCTCCAGCGATTCCAGACGGATAGGGGGATGGTGTCCGCGTGCAGAACTCAGCACCAGCGACGATCGAGGATGTTGCGCGCCTGGCCGAGGTGTCGATCGCGACGGTGAGCCGTGCGATCCACACGCCCGACAAGGTCGCCAAGTCGACGCGCCAGCGGGTGAACCAAGCAATCGCGATCACCGGCTACACGACCAATGCCATGGCGCGCTCGCTGCGCATGGGCCGGTCGAACATGATCCTCATCCTGGCGCCGGACATCGGTGATCCGAACTTCTCCTCCACGCTGATCGGGCTGGAGAACGAGGCCCGCGCCCATGGTTTTGGCGTTCTCATCGGCCACACCCAGAACGACCCCGAGCGCGGCCTTGAATATCTGAAGTTCCTGAGTTCCGGCCAGGCGACCGGCCTAGTGCTGTTCACCGGCCACGAGCCCTTTGGCCACCAGGTCGCCGGCACCCGGGTGCCGCCGACGGTCGCCGTGTTCGAACCCGTTTTCGGCTCGAAGATATCCTATGTCGGCGTCGATGATGTCGCCGGTGCCCGGAAGGCCGCCGAACACCTGCTCTCCGCGGGCCATCGCCGCATCGCCTTCATCGGCGACAGCCGAACCCGCCTCGGCCACCAGCGCCGCCGTCATGGCTATGATCTCGCGCTCGACGCGGCGCGCATCGTGCCGGAGAACCGCATCGTGGTCGAGGGCGAAGGCACGATCGAAAGCGGCCGCCTGGCGGTCGAGCAGCTCTTCATGCGCGACACGCTGCCGACCGCCTTCATGTGCGTCAACGACGCCACCGCCATCGGCGTGATCAACGGGCTCAATGCGCGCGGCTACGACCTGCCGAAGGATTTTTCCGTCATCGGCTTCGACGACGTGCCGCAGGCGACCTATCTCAACCCGGCGCTCACCACCATCCGCCAACCCCGCACCGCGATCGGCAAACAGGCCATGGCACTGCTGCTCGCCCAGCTCGCCGAGCGCCCGACCGAGCGCCGCGAAATCCTGCTGATGCCGGATTTGATCGTGCGCGGTTCGGTGACTGGACCGGCGGCCAGACGCTAGGCGCCCCCGGGTCGGATGGACCATCGAACAAGGAGGAAGGCTCGATGTCTTTGGAGATCCGCCCGGCCACGATACAGGATGCGGGCGCAATGGCCGAACTTCTCAACGAAATCGTCGCGATCGGAGGAACCACGGCCTATGCCGAGCCTTTTGACGAGGCCGGCATCGTCGATACCTTCATCACGCCTCGGTTCGCCATCAGCTGCTTCGTCGCCGTGAACGGTTCGAAGATCGTGGGTTTCCAGTCGCTCGAATGGGCCGATCCCGAATGGACCGGCGACGATCCCTTGCCCTCCGACTGGGCGATCATCGCGACCTACGTGGATCCACACGCGCACAAGATGGGCATAGGGCGGTCGTTGTTTGCCGAAACGGCCAGCGCGGCGAAGGCGGCCGGCGCCACCTTCATCGATGCGACGATCCGGCGGGAGAACAAGGGCGGCCAGGCCTACTACCAGGCAATGGGCTTTCGCGATTATCGGGACGCTACGGCAACCATATCCAAGCGCTATTCACTGGGTTGAATGGCCCGATCCGCCGCCGGGCGGAGCCCTCTCCCCGCAAGCGGAGAGAGGGCCTGTTGCTGTTAGACGTAGCGGTTGACCACGGTCTCCAGATACTCCTGCCGGCCCGACTTCGGTTCCGGATTGACGTTACCGTCCTCGACCATTTTTGTGATCGCTTCCAGCGACAGCTCGCCGCGCAGCATGCGCTGTGCCTCGGGGCTGTCCCAGTTTGCGTAGCGCTCTTCCAGCGGCTTCGACAGCGCGCCGTCCTCGATCATCTTCGCCGCCGCCTTCAGGCCACGGGCGCAGCAGTCCATGCCGCCGATATGGCCGTAGAGCAGGTCGGCCGGATCGAGCGACTGGCGGCGCAGCTTGGCGTCGAAATTGGTGCCGCCGGTCTGGAAGCCGCCGCCCGACAGGACGTGGTAATAGGCCAGCGCCATTTCCGGCACGTTGTTGGGGAACTGGTCGGTGTCCCAGCCCGACTGGTAGTCGTTGCGGTTCATGTCGATCGAGCCGAAGATGCCGAAGGCGTTCGCCATGGCGATCTCGTGCTCGAAGGAATGGCCGGCCAGGATCGCGTGGCCCTGCTCGATATTGACCTTGACCTCGTTTTCCAGCCCGTTCTTCTGCAGGAAGGCGTAGACGGTCGCGACGTCGTAGTCGTACTGGTGCTTGGTCGGCTCCTGCGGCTTCGGCTCGATCAGGATCGTGCCCTTGAAGCCGGTCTTGTACTTGTACTCGACGACAAGGTTGAGGAACCGGCCGAGCTGGCTCAGCTCGCGCTTCAGGTCGGTGTTGAGCAGGGTCTCGTAGCCCTCGCGCCCGCCCCACAGCACGTAGTTCTCGCCGCCCAGCCGCTGGGTGGCGTCCATGCAGGTCTTCACGGTCGCCGCCGAGAAGGCGAAGACGTCCGGGTCCGGATTGGTGGCGGCCCCAGACATGAAGCGGCGGTTGGAGAACAGGTTCGCCGTGCCCCAGAGCAGCCTGACGCCCGTCTCGGCCTGCTTCTTCTCGAAATAGTCGACGATCTCGTTGAGGTTCCTGGTGTTCTCGGCGAAGGTCCGACCCTCGGGCCGCACGTCGGCGTCATGGAAGCAGTAATAGGGAACGCCGAGCAGCTGGTAGAATTCGAAGGCGACGTCGGCCTTCATCTTTGCCGCTTCCATCGTGTCGGAGAACCACGGCCGCTCGAAGGTCTGCCCGCCGAACGGATCGCCGCCCGGCCAGGTGAAGGTATGCCAGTAGGCCACCGCGAAGCGCAGATGGTCTTCCATCCGCTTGCCGAGCACCACTTCGTCGGGATTGTAATGGTGGAAGGCGAGCGGATTGGTGCTGTCCGGGCCTTCATACTCGACCTTGGCGATATCGCCGAAGAAGCCTGTCGTCATGGGTATTTCCTCCTGGTTCGTGTTCGAATGCTGTGAAAGTCGCATTTCTGGCTCCCCCCTCACCCTGCCCTCTCCCCGGTGGGGAGAGGAGGGCCTCGGCGCTTGCCGCAGATCTCTTCTCCCCATCGGGGAGAAGGTGCCGGCAGGCGGATGAGGGGGCTCCGTGTCAATGAGCCAGCGATTTGATCGCCGGATAAAGCGACCGGTAGCGCCCGTAGGCCTCCTCGTAGGCACCGGCGAGCGCCGTGACGGGTTCGACCGTCTCGGCCGTCTTCGGTGCCGTGCAGACGGAAAGCGGGTCTGCGCCCGTCGCGGCGATCAGCCCGAGCCGTGCCGCACCGAAGGCCGCGCCGAAATCGCCGTCGGCCGGAATGTCGACCGGAAGGCCGAGCGCCGTTGCGATCGAGGCCAGCCAGTAGCGCGAGCGCGAACCGCCACCGATCGCCGTCACCCGGGAGATATGGGTGCCCGCCGACCTCAACGCCTCGAGATTGTCGCGGATAGCGAAGGTAACCCCCTCGAGCACGGCCTGCGTCAGCACCTCGCGCGAACTTTCATGGCCAAGGCCGATGAAAGCGCCGCGGATCTTCGCGTCGTTGTGCGGGGTGCGCTCGCCCGAGAGGTAGGGCAGGAAGGTGACGCTGCCCGGCGCCTTCAGATCGTTGCCAAGGTCGCCGGTGAGTTCTCCGGCCGCCTTGCCGGTGATGCCGCTCAGCCAGTTCAGCGCGTCGGTCGCCGAGAGAATGACGCCCATCTGGTGCCAGGTGTTCGGCAGCGCGTGACAGAAGGCATGCACGGCGCTCTCCGGCTTCGGCAGATAGGAGCCGTTGGCTGCGAAGAGCACGCCGGAGGTGCCGAGCGAGACGAAGGCCTGGCCTTCCGCGACCGTGCCCATGCCGCAGGCGGAAGCTGCATTGTCGCCGGCGCCGCCGGCGATGGTCACGCCGCTCGCCATGCCCCATTCGGCGGCCAGTTGGTGACGCAGCGTTCCGGCCGGATCGGTGCCCTCGACGAGCCCCGGCATCTGCCGCTCGGAAAGCCCGGTCGCGTCCAGCAGTTCTGCCGACCAGCGGCGCGCGCCCGTATCGAGCCAGGCGGTTCCGGCCGAATCCGACATGTCGGAGAGATATTGGCCGGTCAGCCACAGGCGCAGGAAATCCGTCGGAAGCAGAACCTTGGCCACCCGGGCAAAAACGTCCGGCTCGTTCTTCGCCACCCAGGCGAGTTTCGGTGCAGTGAAGCCCGGAAAGACGATATTGCCGGTGATGGCGCGGAAGCGCGGATCGGCATCCATCTCCGCCGCCTCGACATGGCTGCGCGTGTCGTTCCACAGGATGCAAGGCCGCAGCACCTGATCCGCCGCATCGATCAGCGTGGCGCCATGCATATGGCCGGAAAGGCCGATGCCCTTGACGACGGAAAGCGCTGGGCCATGCGCAGCCTTCAGCGCGCCCACGGCTTTCCGCGTCGCCCGGATCCAGTCGAGCGGCTCCTGCTCCGACCAGCCGGGATGCGGACGCGAAACATCGAGCGCCGCATTGGCGACGCCCACCACCCGCTGGTTCTCGTCGATCAGCATGGCCTTCACACCCGAGGTGCCGAGGTCTAGCCCCAGATAAAGTCGTCTCTCCTATTTCCCGCCCTTCACGGCAGGTTGTCCTTCAAGAAAATGTCGATGCGGATGCGTTCCTGCGCCGCCAGAAGCGGCAGGCCGTCGGCCTTGGCCTTCAGCACCCGGATGGCGCTGCGCACCTCGTGGCCGGCGTCCTGGTTGAGCACCGCGTCGATCAGACCGTCGGTCAGCGCGTTTCGCGTCGTGCCGGTCAGTTCATGGGCGATCACCGCCGGGCGCCGCTCGAACCTGGCCTTGCCAAGCGCTGCCACGAGACCACGATTGCCGGCGCCGAGGCTGTAGATTCCGAGAATGTCGCCGCGCTCGCGAAAGAGATCGGTGAGCCGGCTCTCGACAAGCGCCGGATCGTCGCGCCCCTCGATGACCTCGAGCAACGAAAGATGCGGATATTCGGCGGCCATGACCGAACGGAATCCTTCCAGGCGCTCGCGATGGTCGCGCACCAGCATGGAGCCGGCCAGAACCGCGATCGAACCGCGCCTGTCGCCGACGAAACGTCCGAGCAGGCTCGCCGCCGTTCGGCCGGCGGCCAGATTGTCGATGCCGGCGAAATGGACCCGCCGCGATGCCGGCAGGTCGGAAACCAGCGTCACCACCGGAATGCCCGCCTCCACCAGCCGGTCGACGGCACCCGCTACCTCCGGCGCGTCGACGGCGACGAGCGCCACGCCGGCCGGCCGGTCGTCCGCCAGTGCGTCCAGCGTCTGGACAAGGGCGGCCGCATCGAAGGGCGGCACCTTGAGGATGCGGATATCTGTCCGCTCCGAGGGCGAGCGCGCCACGGCATCATGCACCGCCGCCTCCACCTCACGCATGAAGGAATTGTCGTTGGAAGGCAGGATGAAGGTCAGCGGATAGACGCGCCCCTTGGCGAGATTGGCAGCCGCCACGTCCCGCACGAAACCGAGCGTCGCGACGGCAGCCTCCACCCTGCCGCGGGTGCGGGCGCTCACGCCCGGCCGGCGGTTGAGCACCCGGTCGACGGTGGCAAGGCTCACGCCCGCGGCGGCTGCGATGTCGTGCACGGTCGGCTTCATGTTTCCTCCGAGCGGACTCCTAGCGCAGGTTCCGAGGTACGTAAATCATTTTCTGATGTACGTACCTCATCTTTTCTTTCATGCAACAACGAAAAGGACCGTCTCCTGTTGGGAAAGACGGTCCTCGGCGCTGCGGTGGATTTCGAAAGAGGGTCCGGAGGGCCCGGATCAGTGGCCGGAGCCTGCCGGCGCGGGCGCACTTGGCTTCTTGATCAGAAGCGTCAGGAAGACCAGCAAGAAGAACAAGGCGGTCAGTCCCATGAAGACGTCGATGAACGACAGCAGCGTGGACTGCTGGGTGATCACGCCGGAGAGCTTCTTGATCGCAACCGCAGTGCCGTCGAGGCCGTAGGAATCGTAATTGGCGCCGACGCTGGCCAGCCAGTCGAGGGCGGCGCGATTGCCCCAGTCGGCATGCTCCGACAGACGGGCATAATGCTCGTCCGAACGCTGGGTCAGCATGGTGTTGATGATGGCGAGCCCGACGGCGCCGCCGAGATTGCGCGTCAGATTGAACAGGCCCGAGGCGTTCTTCATGCGGTCCGGCGGCAGCGTACCGAGCGCGATGTTGTTGATCGGCACCATGCACAGCATCAGCGAGCAGCCGCGGAGGATCTGCGGCAGCAGCAGCTCGTAGAAGTCCCAGTCGGCGTCATGAAGGTCATGCTGTAGGTGCCGGCGGCAAAACCGGCAAAGCCGATCATCATCATGACCCGCGGATCGAGCTTGCTCGAAAGCGCACCCGCCACCGGCGCGGTGAGGAACATCGCCGCGCCCGAGACGAACATGGTCTCGCCGATCATCATCGAGTCATAGCCGCGGATGCGGCCGAGATAGACCGGGTAGAGATAGGTGAGCCCGTAGAGACCCACCCCCATGACGAAGGAGAACAGCGAGCCGAAGGCGAAGTTGGCGTTGGAAAACGCCCTGAGGTCGACAACCGGGAAGTCGACCCTGAATACCCGGTGGAAGAAGAAGAACCCACCCGTCACCATGGCCACGGTGCCCATGACAATGTGTTCGTCGTTGAACCAGTCCTTGTTGTTGCCCTCCTCCAGCACGAATTCCATCGTGCCGAGGAAGAGCGCCATCCAGAACAGGCCCCACCAGTCGAACTTCTTCAATAGCTTGAAGTCCGGCTTGTCGAAGTCGATCAGACCGAAGGTCACCGCCGTGACGATGATGCCGGGCACGACGTTGACGAGGAACAGCCAGTGCCAGGACATGGCATGGCTGATGTAGCCGCCGATGGTCGGGCCGATGGTCGGCGCGAGCGTCGCGACCAGACCGATGATCGGCGACACGATGTTGCGCTTGGACGGCGGGAAGATGGTGAAGGCGGCAGCGAACACCGACGGGATCATGCCACCGCCGATGAAACCCTGGATCGCCCGGTAGACGATCATCTGGTCGATATTGGTCGCGGTCGCGGCAAGTGCGCTGGCAAGGGTGAAGCCGGCGGCGGAGAAGGAAAACAGGATGCGGGTCGACAGGATGCGCGCCAGTGCTCCCGACAGCGGAATCATGATGACCTCGGCGATCAGATAGGAGGTCTGCACCCAGGCGATCTCATCGGAGCCGGCGCCGAGACCGGCCTGGATCTCGGCCAGCGAGGCCGAGACGATCTGGATGTCGAGGATCGACATGAACATGCCGAACACCATGATGAGAAACGCGAACAGCCGCCGCGGCGCGATGCGGTCGGACGGCGCAGCCGCTTCACTCATCATCGAAGGCGGGGCGGTGGTGGCGTCAGCCATGATCTGCTCGGGTCAGGACGGGCTCATGAAATCGGGCGCGCCGCCCGGCTGCTGCAGATTATTTCGGCGCCGCGTCGAGGTCGGCTTCGCTGTCGGCGTCGGCGGCGCCCTCGTTGGTATCGACGGTGACATAGACCGACATGCCGGCGCGCAGCAGGTTCTGTTTGGCGACGTCCTTCGGCACCCGGATGCGGACCGGCAGCCGCTGCACGATCTTGGTGAAATTGCCGGTGGCGTTGTCGGGCGGCAGCAGCGTGAACACCGAGCCCGCGGCGGGCGAGATGCTGTCGACGCT
>JAHRYZ010000009.1 GCA_020621905.1 Rhizobium sp. | reverse complement strand
GGCTCAGGGACCAGCTGAGCACCGCCTGTTCGGCGGCGAAGCGGACGGCGAGGGTCTTGCCGGCACAGAGGATTTCGGGCGCTTTCATCGGCCAAGTTGTGTCAGGAACGGCCAAGTGGGACAAGTCCAGGGCGCGCGCCATCCCCGACTGTCTCATCCTTGCGCGGGCGGCAGATAGCCGATCAGCTCGTCGGTGTTCATCACATTGGCGTAGATCATGTGGATGCGCTCCAGCTCGCTCACATGCAGGTCCATCGAGCCGGCTGCGCAGGCATCATCGACGACGATCACGTCGAAGCTCTCGTCGGCGAGGCTGCGCACCGTCGAGGAGACGCACTGGTCGGTGAAGATGCCGGTGCACACCACATGGGTGATGCCCATATTGGCGAGCACGAGTCTCAGATTGGTGCCGGTCAGCGCGCTGTCGGTCGTCTTGGTGACGACGATCTCGCCGTCGAGCGGGGCGATCTGCGACAGGATCTGCGAGGCCTGCTCGTCCTTCGGCAGCAGCAGGTTGTTCCAGCCGGGCTTCTTCTGGCTGAGCGATCGGTCACGGCCATCGGTGCGCAGGCAAGCGATGCGGGCGAAGAGCACGTCGAGGCCGAGCGACCGGAAGCGCTCCAGCAGGCGCTGGTTGTTGGGGACGACGGTACCGTGCATCCGCTCATGGAACGGCGTCCAGGCGTGATAGCGGGCAAGGTCGACGGCCGACAGGGTCGCAGGGTCCGGGCGATCGAGATAGGTGTTCTGCATGTCGATGACGAGCAGCGCCACCTTGCCCTTTTCGAGCACCGGATCCTCGGGCTCCGGGGCCCCCTGGTAGTAGAAGGAACGGCGTTCGGTCTTCCAGCTCATGCGATGATCCTCATGCTTCCGCCTGGCGGCGGCGCACCAGCATGATGACAAGTCCGCCGGCAAGCAACAGGGCGGCGGCCGAAAGCGTGCTCATCGTGCCGAGCGCCGGGACCATCGGCGAATAGCCGGCGACCATCTTCGAGTAGAGCCATTTCGGGATCGTCGAGTCGACGCCCGCCGTGTAGAGCGACAGCGGGAAATTGCCCCAGGACAGCAGGAAGGCAAAGAGCGCGCCCGACCAGATGCCGGGCCAGAGGATCGGCAGGGTGATCTCGCGCAGGATGAACCAGCGGCTGGCGCCGAGGTCGCGGGCGGCCTCTTCGAGCGTCGGGTCGAGGGAATAGACCTGGATGGCGATGACCAGGGTGACCACCGGCACGATCCAGACGAGATGGGCGACGACCGCCGTCTGCCAGCTCGGATTGATGCCGAGCGCGTTGAACCACAGGAGGAGGGCGAGCCCCGCACCGGCTGCGGAAAGAGAAGACGGGCAGAGGATCTCGCCTTCTGGAACAGCTTGCGGCCCTTCCAGTCGTAACGGGCGAAGGCGAGTGCGCCGAAGAAGGCGAAGACCACCGAGACCAGCGTGACGATGAAGGCGATCAGCAGCGAGTTCTGCACCAGCGTCTGGATTTCCAGCGAGGCAAAGGTCTTGCTCCACCATTCGGTCGAGAAGACGCGGACCGGGAAGGCGAAGTAGCGGCCCTTGGACAGGCCGGCCAGCGCGCCGCAGACGATCGGCAGGTAGATGGCGAGAACGACGAATGCGGTCCAGAGCTTGACGAAGGCGCGGGCGCGGATCTGCGAGCGGGTTTCCATGTCTCACTTCTTTCCGAGAATGCGGTCGAGATCGAGCTTCGACAGGACGTGGAGGGCAAGCCCGCTGACGATGATGACGAGCAGGATGGCGAGTGCCGAACCCAGCGGCCAGTTCTGCGCATAGGTGAAGGCGACCTCGATGTCCTGGGCGATGGTGATGACCGACTGGCCGCCTAGGATCTTGGATTCGGCGATGGCGCCGGCGCCGAGCACGAAGGTGAGCAGCATGCCGATCAGGATGCCGGGCATGGCGAGCGGCAGTTCGATCTCGCGCCAGATCATCAGGCGGCCGGCCCCAAGGTCGCGCGCCGCATCGACCAGGTCCCTGGGGATCATGGCGATGCCGAGCGACATCGGGAAGAGCATGAAGGGCAGGTAGACATAGAGCATGCCGAAGAGGATGGCGCCGGGCGTGTAGAGCACTTCGGGGCCGCCGGAGAAGCCGAGCCATTTCAGTCCGCCGTCGAGCACGCCGTTCTTGATGAAGAACAGCACCCAGCCATAGAGGCGGACGTTTTCCGAGACGAAGAGCGGGAAGACGAAAAGCACGCCGACGAAGCCCGACCATTTGCCGAACACGCGATTGAGGCCATAGGCGATCGGATAGGCGATCACTGCCAAAAGCACCACGGTGGCGAATGCATAGGCAAGCGACCAGGCAAACGACATCCACACCGTGTTGGAGGTGTCGAAGATCGCCGCGAAATTGGCGAGGGTGAAGGAGCTGAAGGCGTCGAAGCTCTTCGGCGTGGCAAAGGCATAAGCCGCAACCGTCAGCAGTGGGGCGAGGAAGCCCAGCACCAGCAGGATGGCAACGGGGCCGGCGGCGCGAAGGCCGGCGGGGATCGCGGGCAGGGCGCTTGCACGGCTTGCCATGTCTTCGTGGGTCGCTACCGCCATGTCAGTCTCCCACCACAATGGCGTCGCGGGCATCCCAGCCGATGGTGACGGTGTCGCCCGCGGAGATGCCGGCCACCGCTGTGCGTGCCGCCTCGACGAGGTAGATCCGTTCGCCGGAATGCACCTGGTACTGCATGCGCGAGCCAAGCGAGTATTCGTTGTAGATCCTGCCGGTGATCAGGTTGTCGGCGCTCGAGGGGCCGGTGACGAAGCGCATGGTCTCCGGCCGCACGATGACGGTGGCCGTGTCGCCGATCGCTTCGCCGACCGGGGCCACCGTGATCGGCTTGCCATCGGTCAGGGTCCAGGCGCCCTGACCCTCGCGCTTCACTTCGAAGCTGTTCACCTCGCCGAAGAACTCGGCGACGAAACGGGTGGCGGGCCGGGTGTAGATCTCCTCCGGCGTGCCGATCTGCACGAGGCGGCCGCGGCTCATGACGCCGACGCGGTCGGACATCACCATGGCTTCCTCGAGCGAATGGGTAATGTAGACGAAGGTCTTTCCGCTCTCGCGGTGGAGATCCTTCAGTTCCTTCTCCAGTACCTTCTTCAGCTTGTAGTCGAGCGCCGACAGCGGTTCGTCGAAGAACAGCACGTCCGGGTCGTAGGCAAAGGCGCGGGCCAGCGCCACGCGCTGCTTTTCGCCGCCCGAGCAGCGCATCACGTTCTTGGAGTAGTAGCTCTCGGGCAGGCGCACCATGCGCATCAGTTCGAGTGCGCGGGCCTTGCGCTCGGCCGCCGGCATCTTGCGGACCTTCAGCGGGAACTCGATGTTTTCGCCGACGGTCTTGTGCGGGAAGAGCGCCAGCGACTGGAAGACAAGACATGTCGGCCGCTTGTCGGCCGGCACGTCGTTGATCAGTTCGCCGCGGAGCGTGATGTAGCCTTGCGACGGCGATTCCATGCCGGCCAGCATGCGCAAGAGCGTCGTTTTGCCGGACCCGGAGGGTCCGACAATGGTGACGAACTCGCCCTCCTTGATGTCGACATTGATGCCGTCGACCGCGGCAAAATCGCCGAAGATCTTGCGGACATCGACCAGCTGCAGAACCGGTGCCGTTGTGGCCTGGACTGCGTCTTCGGTCTCCGATGGGTTGTCGGTCAGGGTGGGCGAGATCATTGCAAGGCTCATTTCGTTTGCTCCGTCAGACCTTGCGCGGCTCAGCCGCGCAGGCGCTTGGCCGCCGTCATCAGTTCCAGTGCCTTGTCGTAGTCGGGCACGATGTCGTACTCGGCCGAACGGGCCATGTCCTCTTCAAGGCTGTCCCACTGGATGGCGTCCAGCTCGTCCTTGGTGAACAGTTCGAAGCACTTCGGATTGCCCATCTGGCTGACCGGATTGAACGTGCCCTCGGCGAAGGCGACCGTGTGGGCGACTTCCGGATCCTGGACATATTTGAGGAATTCGATGGCGAGCGGCGACAGATCCGGATTGTTGACGGTGGAGGTGATCTCGATCCAGGAAATGCCGCCCTTGCCGTCGATCGGGCCCTTGAGCGGGGTGATGGCACGCAGGTTCGGATAACCGTCGGCCCGGGCCGGCGAGACGGAATAGGTGCCGCCGGTCATGTAGAGGTCGATTTCGCCGGATACCAGCGCCTGGTTGAGCGAGGCCATGTCGCCGACCATCTTGGCGCCCTTGAACACCTTCTCGGCGGTCGCGGAGAAGGCCTTGAATTCCTCTTCCGTGTGCTCCTTGAACGGATTGATACCGGCGATCAGGAAGATGTTGAAGACGTTCCAGTCGTCGGATTCCTGGATGCCGTACTTGCCGGCGAGAGCCGTGTCGTTGAACAGCTCCCAGCCCTGCTCTTCCGCCGTCGCCTTGCTGACCTTGTCGGTGTTGACGACGAAGCTGTAGGGTCCGAAACGCTGGGCCATGCCCAGCAGATCCTTGCCGTCGTCGCTCATCGCCCAGCGATAGGGCGCCTTGAAGTCCGGCAGCATGGTGTCGAAATAGGGCTCGAACTCGGCGCGCGGCAAAGGCTTGATGAGGCCGGCCGGCGCCATGACCTTGCGGGCCCAGGGATTGTTGACGTTGATCAGGTCCCAGATCTTGGTTTCGCCGGCGCGCAGGCGGTTGATCATGGTCGGGTCGTTGGTCAGGCTTTCGGCCTTGACGGTCGCCGACTGGCTGGAGCGGAACGGGTCGAGCACCTGGGCGGAATTGTAGCCTTCCCAGCAGAGGATGTTCAGTTCCTTCTCGCGCGCGGCAAAGGCGCGCGTGGCGCTTGCCAGCGGTCCGGAGAAGGCGGCCGCGCCCATCATCTGCATCATGTTACGTCTGGAGAGTTTCATCATTATCGTTCCCCTGTTTCTGGCCGGCTGTGGCGGCTTGTGAACTTATAATGTTGGAAGTGTGTCGCAAAAATGTGTAGTTTACAACATCTATTTTCTTCTTCATTGTGCATTGCGCAATGAGGATGTGGCAAGCGAAATGACGCCTGCCGACGTCCTG
The DNA here is from genome assembly GCA_020621905.1 of Rhizobium sp. Classification (GTDB taxonomy): domain Bacteria; phylum Pseudomonadota; class Alphaproteobacteria; order Rhizobiales; family Rhizobiaceae; genus Allorhizobium. The sequence continues at coordinate 33,699 of JAHRYZ010000009.1, read as the reverse complement.
CATCCGCCGTCGAATTCCACCTAATGTACGAGAATTACTTTGCATTTCTTTTGGGCAATCGCCGATGCAGGAGTGGCTAGGTTTTAATCTCGCGCAAAAATATCGGGCAATATCGGCGGCCGAGTGCCCTTGGTCCAGAACAACGAAGTGAGCCAAAAATGTTGAAGTCGCTACAAGGTAAAACAGTTATCGTCACGGGTGGCAGCCGCGGGATCGGCAAGGGCATCGCTTTGCGCTTCGGGGAGGCCGGGTTGAACGTGCTCGTCGTGTCGCGCAGCCAGGCGGATGCCGACGCGGTCGCCGCCGAAATCGGCCCGAACGCATCGGGATATGCCGCCGATGTCAGCACGGAGGAGGGCTGCAAGGGCATGGTCGAGGCGGCCGTCGCCCGCTATGGCGGCGTCGACGTGCTGTGCGCCAATGCCGGCATCTTCCCGGCCGCCAGGCTCGGCGAAATGACGGCGGCCGATTTCGATCACGTCATCTCGACCAATCTCAAGAGCACCTTCCTCAGCGTCTCGGCCGTGCTGCCGGCGATGACCAGGGCGGGCTCCGGCCGCATCATCATCTCGTCACCGGACCGATCACCGGTTATCCGGGCTGGTCGCATTACGGGGCGAGCAAGGCCGGCCAGCTCGGCTTCATGCGCACCGCGGCGATCGAGCTTGCGCCGAAGAAGATCACCGTCAATGCCGTGATGCCCGGCAACATCATGACGGAAGGCCTCGAAGGCAACGGTCCGGAATATATCGCCGCCATGGAAGCCTCGGTGCCGCTCCGCCGTCTCGGCACGCCGGCAGATATTGCCAATGCCGCCCTGTTCTTTGCGTCAGAAGAGGCCGCCTATATCACCGGCCAGTCGATCGTCGTCGATGGCGGCCAGATCCTGCCGGAATCGCTTGGCGCTCGAAGCCATGGGCTGACAACGGAAGAAGCCGGGCACGATGTCGCGCCCGGCTTCTTCGGCGTATCAGGTGTCTCAGCGCGCCTTGAGGATCGTGTCCAGCGTGCCGGTGAAGAGGTCGGCATCCTCCTTAGAGAAGCACAGCGGCGGGCGGATCTTCAGCGTCGCACCATATTTGCCCGCCGCTCCGATCAGGATGCCGTTGTGCTTCAGCTGGTTGATCGCATGGGTGGCCAGTGCCGTGTCCGGCTCACCCGTCGCCGGGTCGGTGAAATCGAGGCCGATGAACAGGCCGGCGCCGCGCGCGTCGCCGATCTCGGAATGCGTGCCCTGCAAGGCCTCAAGCGATCGCATGAAATAGCCGCCGACCGTGGCGGACCGCTCGATCAGCCCCTCATCCTCGATCACCTGCAGCACGGCATGGCCGGCCGCGGCCGCCACCGGATTGCCGCCGAAGGTGTTGAAATAGCCGGTCTCCTCGCAGAACCGTTTCAGGAATTCTGGCCTTGTGACGACCCCGCCCATCGGGAAGCCGTTGCCCATGGGCTTGCCCATGGTGACGATGTCGGGCGTCACGCCATGGCGCTCGAACCCCCACAAGCCGCCGCCGGTGCGGCCGAAGCCGGGCTGGACCTCGTCGGCGATCAACAGGCCGCCGGCGCGGTGCACGGCATCGGTCGCCCCTTTGAGGAAGCCGGCCGGATCGGCATAGATGCCGTCGCTGGAAAAAATCGTGTCGATGATCAGTGCGGCAAGGCCGATGCCGCGCGATTCGAGCTCGGCGATCGCCTGTTCGACGGAGGCCGCGAAGCTTGCTTCGACGCTCTTGCCGTCGCGCGCGGCGGGCGCCGGGATGATGGCCACGAAGGGGGCGGGTTTGCGCTTGCGCAGCGAGGAGGGGGAAATCTCCGTCACCAGCGCCGTATTGCCGTGATAGGCGGCCTCGGTGACGATGAAGCCTTCCGCGCCGGTGGCGATGCGGGCGATGCGCATGGCCAGATCATTGCTCTCGCTGCCGGTGCAGGTCAGCACGACATTGCTGAGGCTCCGCGGAAACCTGGAGAGCAGCTTTTCGGTATAGGCCTCGACGACGCGGTTGAGGTAACGCGTGTGGATGTTGAGTTCGCCGACCTGGCGGGCGACCGCCTCGACCACGCGTGGGTGGCAATGGCCGACCGAGGGCACGTTGTTGTAGACGTCGAGATATCGGCGCCCGCCGGCGTCATACATATAGGCGCCCCGGGCCCGCACCATCTCGATCGGCTGTTCGTAGAAGAGCACGGAAGAGGCGCCAAAGGCCGCCTGGCGCTTGGCGACGCGCTCGGCAAGCTCGGGCGGAAAACCATCGATGCGGGTGGCATCGAAGCGGTTGAGGTCGAGAATTTCCTTGGTGGCGACGCTCATCGGGCTCTCCTCAACTGTGTTCGGCCAGATAGCGCTCGGCGAGCGCCACGGTGCCGTCGGTATAGGCGGTGCCCATGGACTGGGCCGTCGGCGTCTCGGCATGCGAGGCGATCCAGGCGGTGAGCTGCATGCGGCGGAGCATGATGAACATCGGTAGGGCCGCCTCGTGTTCGGCATCGAGCGGTGCGACGCGCCGGTAGCCTTCGAGCCAGGCCGCCATCAGGTCGGGAATGAAGGGCTCATGCTCCATGAAGCTGATCGCGGCGGCGAAGTCATAGGCGAACCAGGACAGGCCGCAGTCGTCGAAATCGATCACGCCCAGCCGGTCGCCCTCCACCAGCAGGTTGGCGGCGCGCATGTCGCAGTGAACGAGACCGAAGCGATCGGCGCCGTAGCCGCCGACCGCAGTCTGGGTTCAGCAGCGCGTGGGTGCGCTCGGGATCCTCACCCTTCGGCGTGGCCCAAGCGGCGCGCCAGTCGCCCAATAGGCGCCTTCAGAATGCGGTCGAAGTTCCAGGTCTTGCGGACGAACCGGTCCGGCCGGGTGCTCGGCTGTGGCCGTGCAGGCGGGCGTTGATCTCCCCGGCGCGCCATACCACCGGACGGTCAGTTCGCATCCGGTTCCTTGCCGGCCATATATTCGAAGGCGACGGCATGGCGCGTGGTCTCTCCGTCGGAGAAGACCTGCAGCAGGCTGCCATCCTTGGCCGTGATCGGCTGCGGCGTGGCGACCACGCCGTCCTGCCGCAGCGCCTCGATCCAGGCGAGTTCGGAGAGGATTTCCTGTTCGGTATGGTAGTCGGGCCGATGCACGCGCACGATCAGGTCGCGCCCGCCCTTGGCGTCGGCGATGCGAAAGGTGGCGTTCTCGGAAATCGTCAGGAGCTTGAGGTCGGCCTCCGGCGAGACGCCCCAGACCGACGAGAGGTACTTCAGACCATGTTCCAGCCTCGACAGAAAATCTGCATCATACAACATTTGGCGCGCCCATTCGGATCGTGAGTTGGCAAATCCAACAATATTGATGTTGGAAATGCAACATGAAATTCGGAGAAGTCACACATTTTCGGATGTTTACGGAGAGCGGGGTCGGTCAGAGGGGGCTGCATGAAGGTTGCCGCAGCTGCGATCGTGACGGCGGGTGGTCGGTGACACCGGCTATGGCAAACGCAGCAGAACCTCCAGCGGTCGTGCCGGAGTCCTGCTCGATTGGGGCGATGCAAATGCCCCTGCCGGTTCGCTGCCCCGCGGTCAGCCGTCGAGCGGTTTCAGGAAGTCGGACACGGCCTTCAGGCAGGCGTCCTGTTCCTCCACATGCGGCATGTGGCTCGATTGCTCGAACACGATCCACTGGCAGCCCGGCACGCGTTCGACATAAGGTCGCACCACATCCGGCGTCGCTTCGTCATATCGCCCCGAGATCAGCAGGGTTGGGGCCTCGATGAGGGGGAGGCGGTCCTCGATGGTCCAGTCCTTCATCGTGCCGATGACGTGAAATTCGGTCGGGCCATTCATGTTGCGGTAGACGGTATTGTCCTCGTCCATGATGGCGAGGTGCGTGCAACCTCTGGCGGCCGAGAACGACGCGGCAGACGTGACGGTCGTAGAAGACGCGCGAGGCGGCGATGTAGTCCGGGTCGGTCAGGTTGCCGGCCGTCTCGTGGCGGGTGAGCGTGTCCTGCACGTCCTGCGGCAGTTCGCGCCTGAGGCGGTTTGCCTCCTCCACCCAGGTCTTCATGTTCGCCGGCGAATTGGCGATGACCAGCGCCTTCAGCCCGGCCGGGCGGCGCACGGCGTGCTCGGCGCCCAGCATGCCGCCCCAGGACTGGCCGAGAAAGGCGTAGCGGTCCTTGATGCCCAGATGGGCGAGCAGCGCGTCGAGTTCCTCGAGGAAGAGCTCCACGGTCCAGAAGTCCGGACCCTTGTCGGGAAGGCGGGTCGAGTTGCCGTTGCCGAGCTGGTCGTAGTGGATCACTGCGCGGCCGTCGAGGTCGCTGATATGCTTGAAGGAATCGACGTAGTCGTGGGTGCAGCCCGGCCCGCCATGGGCGACGACCAGCGGCAGCCTCTGGGAATCCAGCGTGCCGGTGATGCGGGCAGTGCGATAATCGCGAAACGGCAGATAGCCTCGTGGCATTCATGTCGGTGTGGCATCTCCTTCCTCGGTTGGGTCGCGGACCATAGCGAGCGGAAGAGCGTCGCAGCTATCGAAGTTATAGGGTGGCCCGGCCTACAGCAGCCGGTAATGGCTGGCGGTACGACCGCCTGGGTGCGGTTCCTGGCGCCGAGCTTCTTGGCGGCGGCGTTGAGGTGCATGACGACCGTTGGCACCGAACGGTCGATGATGCGGGAGATTTCCTTGGCCGAATAGCCTTCCGCCGAATAGCGCAGGCATTCACTTTCCCGCTCCGTCAGGCGCGCCGTGGAGACGCTGCGCGCCCCGGCGTCGAACATCGCATAGGCGGCTTCGTGGAAGACCTGGGCGGCAAGGCTGAACTCGGCGATATGGTGCTGCGCCTCGCGGGAGAAGTCGCCGCCCCGGCCAAAATGCACGGCGGTGACGGTCGCATAGTCGCCGCGCGGCGTATGCACTGGTACGGTGATACCGCGGGACATGTCCCGCTCCCGCAGATAGTGAGCCACCGGCCCGGTCTCCTCGGTCATGAAGCGGCTGATCAGGGTCGCCGCATCCGGATCGTAGTTCCAGAAGAAGGGCACGGTGGTGCGGCACGCCAGCCTCTGCACCGGGTCGATGCGGAAATAGCCGCGATTGAACCAGTAATCGGGCATGTCGTCGGCGATGTTGCGCAGCTTCAGCAGCGACGGGAGCATGATGTCGCCGTTGTAGTCGAAGGGGACCGGCGTATAGTCGTAAATCAGGGCATCGAAACCGAGCTGTTTCGCGGTCTCGTACATCTGGTCGACGCTGCCGTCCACCGTTCCGGCGGCGGAAAATCTCTCCCTGAGGACCGCAATTTCGTCCAGCATTTCTTGCTCCGGCAAGCATCCCGATCCGGGCAACCTATCACTTCTTATAGCTGGTGTGGACCCGTCATTCCGTTAAAAATTAGCCATGCTCAAATGTTGGGCATCAGAATTCGAGGGCAGGGACGGGCATATGTGGCGAGAGATGGAGCCGGACGCGCGCATTGAGGTCGATGTCGAGGGGCGTCGGGTGATCGCCTACAGCTTCGGCAGCGGCGCGGAGACGATCTTCTGCCTCAACGGCGGTCCGGGCCTGCCCTGCGACTATCTGCGGGAGGCCCATTCCTGCCTGGTGGACCACGGCTACCGCGTCGTCGCCTTCGACCAGCTCGGCACCGGCGCTTCCGACCGGCCGGAGGACGAGGCCCTGTGGACCATCGGGCGCTATGTCGAGGAAACGGAAACGGTCCGCAAGGCGCTCGGCCTCGGCAAGGTCCACATGCTCGGCCATTCCTGGGGCGGCTGGCTCGCCATCGACTATGCGCTGACCTATCCGGAAAACCTGGCGACCCTGATCCTCGAGGATACCGTCGCCGACATGCCTCATCTCGTCGTCGAGCTGGAACGGCTGCGCGCGGCGCTCGGGTCCGAGACGGTCGCGATGATGCAGAAGCACGAGGCTCAGGGCAGTTTCGATCATCCCGAATACATGGCGGCGGTCACCATCCTCAACTATCGCCATGTCTGCCGCCTGCCGGAATGGCCGGCCCCGGTCAGGCGCTCGCTCGACGACTGGAACATGGGGCCCTATGTGACCATGCAGGGACCGAACGAATTCCTCTACACCGGCAATCTCAAGGACTGGAACCGGATCCCCGACCTGCCGAAGATCAAGGTTCCGGTGCTGATCACGGTCGGCGAGCACGACGAACTGACCCCGGCTTGCGCACTGCGCATGAAGATCGCCTTGCCCGGCGCCGAGCTCAAGGTGATCCGCAATGCGAGCCACATGCCGTTCTATGAGAATCCCGAGGAGTATTATCCGGTGCTCACCGGATTTCTCGCGCAACAGGGCAAACTGATGATGTTCATCCCCCCAGCACTGAATTCGGCAAGGAGAGACGGCATCTGCCATGCATCGCTATAAGTTCGTTCTCTATCGTCCGCTGCAGTTCCTGCCCGTGCTTTTCGGGATCAGTGTCATCACGTTCATTCTCGTGCGCCTCATTCCCGGCGACCCGGCGCGGGTGCTCTTAGGCACGCGTGCGACGCCGACGGCGATCGCCAAGATCCGCGCGCAATACGGCCTCGATGAGCCGCTGTGGCTGCAATATTTCTACTTCCTGGAAAATCTCGGCCGCGGCGAGATGGGCAAGTCGATCCTCTACAAGATCGACGTGCTGAAACTGATCGCCACGCGCATCGAGCCGACGCTGGCGCTGGTGCTGGTGAGCGTCCTGCTGGCCGTGCTGATCGCGGTGCCGATGGCGGCGCTGGCGGCCCGCAACCAGGGCGGCGTTCCCGATCACGCGGTGCGCGTCGTCTCGACGCTCGGCATCGGCTTTCCGCCCTTCTGGCTGGCGCTGATGCTGATCATCCTGTTCAGCGTCAAGCTCGGCGTCTTCCCGGTATCGGGCTATGGCAACAGCCCGGGCGACAAGCTCTGGCATCTCGCGCTTCCGGGCCTGACCGTCGCCCTGTCGCTGTCGACGGCCTGACGCGCAGCCTACGCGCGGCCATGGTGCAGGGGCTGAAATCCGATGTGGCGACGGCGGCCCGCGCCCGGGGCATGCCGGAGAGCATCGTCTTCTGGCGCCATGTCGTGCCGAACTCGCTCGTGCCCACCATCAATCTGCTTGCCGTCAATATCGGCTGGCTGATTGGCGGCACGGTGGTGATCGAGAGCGTCTTTGCCCTTCCCGGCATGGGGCAATTGCTGGTGCGGGCCATCTTCTCGCGCGACTACATGGTGGTGCAGGGCGTCGCCATGGTCTTTGCCTGCGCAACCGTGCTCGTCAACTTCCTGGCCGACATCGTCACGGTGGCCGCCGATCCGAGGGTGAAGCTATGAGCGCCGAAACCTTCGCCCCGTCCTTCGCCGTCCAATGGCGCCGTTTTCTCGGCAAGCGACTGACGCTTGTCGCGGGCGCCGGCATCCTCGCCTTCTTCGTCTTCCTCGCCGTTGCCGCGCCCCTGATCGCGCCCTATGATGCGATCTCGCAGGCCGCCGATGCGCGATTGCAGGCGCCGTCGCTGCTTCACCCCTTCGGCACCGACAATTTCGGCCGCGACATTCTCTCCCGCGTCATCTGGGGCACCCGGATCGATCTGCAGATCGCGGTGATCGGCGTCATCTTCCCCTTCCTGATCGGCACGATCGCCGGCACGGTCGCGGGCTTCTTCGGCGGCATCGTCGACATCGTCTTCATGCGCCTGATCGACATCATCCTGGCCTTCCCGTTCCTCGTTCTGATGTTGTCGATCATCGCCATCTTGGGCCCGGGCCTCGGCAGCTTCTACATTGCCATGGCGCTGGTCGGCTGGGTTTCCTATGCCCGGCTGGTGCGCGCGCAGATCCTCGTCTTGAAGAACAGCGACTATGCGGTCGCCGCCGTCAGCCTGGGCTACAGCCGGACGCGCATCATGTTCCGCCACCTGCTGCCCAATGCGGTTGCCGGTTCTCTCGTCTTCGTCATGTCCGATGCCGTGCTCGTGCTGCTGAGCGGCGCGGCCATCAGCTATCTCGGCCTCGGGGTCCAGCCGCCGCTCGCCGAATGGGGCATCATGGTCGCCGAGGGCCAGGCCTTCGTCACCACCGCCTGGTGGATCACGCTCTTCCCGGGCCTTTCCATCGTCGTGCTCGCTTTCGGTTTCAGTCTGCTCGGCGATGCGCTTGGCGATCTTCTGGGAGTTCACGAATGAGTGCGCCGATGCTTTCCGTGCGGGATCTGGTGGTCAGGGCGCATCTGGGCGATGCGGCGCGCACGCTGATCAACGGCGTGTCGCTCGATCTCCACAAGGGCGAGGTGCTGGGGCTGGTCGGCGAAAGCGGGTCCGGCAAGAGCCTGCTCTGCCGGTCGATGGTCGGTCTTCTGCCCTCGCTGAGCCTTGCCGTCGAAAGCGGTTCCGTCCTGCTCGAGGGACGCGACCTGATCGGCGCCAGCGAGGCGGAGATGCTGAAAGTGCGTGGACGCGAGATCGGCATGATCTTCCAGAACCCCACCAGCCATCTCGACCCGGTCATGCGGATCGGCGACCAGATTGCCGAGGGTTTGCGCTACCACGCGGGATTGGATGCACGTGCGGCCCGCGCGGCTGCCACCGAGATCTTGGGCCAGGTGGGCTTTCCCGATCCCGCCCGTCAGTATGACAGCTACCCGCACGAGTTTTCCGGTGGCATGCGCCAGCGCGCCATGATCGGCGCTGCGCTGTCGTGCAATCCGAAGATCCTGATCGCCGACGAGCCGACGACGGCGCTGGATGTGACCATCCAGGCGCAGATCCTCAAACTGCTGATGAGCCTGCGCGAAAGCCGCGGACTGTCGATCATCCTCATCACCCACGATCTCGGCATCGTCGCCCAGACCTGCGACCGGATCGCCGTGATGCGCCAGGGCCAGCTCGTCGAGCAGGGCAACAAGCGTTCGATCCTGTCCGCGCCGCAGCATCCTTACACCAAGGCCCTGATCGCCAGCCATCCCTCGCTTCCCGATCATCCGGGCCCGGCGCCTGCTCACGCACCCGCAACGCCGGCCGGGGCGCCCCTTCGTCCGCTTCTGGAAATCGACGACCTGCATGTGCGCTTTGCCGTCGGCGGCGGGCTGTTCAAGGCCGGCGCCAAGACGGTCGGCGCGGTCAAGGGCGTGAGCCTCCGGGTCATGCCCGGAGAGACCGTCGGCATCGTCGGGGAATCGGGCAGTGGCAAGAGCACGCTTGCGCGCGCCATTCTCGGCCTGACGCCGCTGTCGTCGGGCCACGTCACCTTCGACGGCGCCGATCTCGCGCAGAATTCGCGGGTGGCGCTCGCGAAGCTCAGGCGCGAGGCGGCCATGGTCTTCCAGGATCCGCTCAACGCCCTCAACCCGCGCCTGACGGTCGGTCAGATGCTGGGCGAGGTCCTCAGGGTGCACGGAAAGGACCCGTCGAGCATCCCCGCCCGCATCGGTGAACTGCTCGACCTCGTCGGTCTCGAACGGGAGTTTGCCGACCGCAAGCCGCGCAGCATGAGCGGCGGTCAGTGCCAGCGCGCCGGCATTGCGCGGGCGTTGGCGATCGATCCGCGCCTCGTCATCGCCGACGAGTGCGTCGCGGCGCTGGACGTCACCATCCAGGCACAGATCATCGACCTCTTCCGCGAGCTGAAGGAGAAGATGTCGCTGACGCTGCTCTTCATCGCCCATGACCTCGCCATCGTGCGCAATCTCTGCGACCGCGTGGTCGTCATGTATCGGGGCGAGATCGTCGAAGAGGGCCTGTCGACCGAGGTCTTCGCCAATCCCAAGCACCCCTATACCGCAGCCCTTATCGGCGCCATTCCCGACATCGACCCGGACAAGCCGCTCCTCGCGGTGATCCCGCCTGGAATGTCGTCTGCCGCCTGACGCCTTCGATCAACCAAACCACCAAAAAAGGGAACAAGAGCATGAAGAACAAATGGATGAAAATCGGGCTGGTCACGGTGATGACCTCCCTGTCCCTGGGCGCCAGTCTTGCGGAAGCGGCGGGGGTTCTGACCATCGGTCGTCGTGAGGATTCGACGACCTTCGATCCGATCAAGACGGCGCAGAACGTCGACAACTGGGTGTTTTCCAACGTCTTCGACGTGCTGATCCGGGTGGACAAGACCGGCACCAAGCTCGAGCCGGGTCTCGCCGAGAGCTGGACGATCTCCGACGACGGTCTCACCTATACCTTCAAGATCCGTGATGCGAAGTTCTCCGACGGTTCGCCGATCACGGCGGAAGACGCGGCCTACAGCCTGCTGCGTATCCGTGACAACGAGGGGTCGCTGTGGAGCGATTCCTACAAGGTGGTGGATACGGCCGAAGCCGCCGACGACCGCACGCTGGTCGTCAAGCTGAAGACCCCGTCCGCGCCCTTCCTCTCGGCCCTGGCGCTGCCCAATGTCTCCATCCTGTCGAAGAAGGCGGTCGAAGCCGGCGAGGACGCCTTCGGGGAACTGCCGACCGCCTCCTCGGGCGCCTTCGTCGTCAAGGAATGGCGTCGCGGCGACCGGGTCATCCTGGAGAAGAACCCCAACTTCTGGCAGGCCGACCGCGTCAGTCTCGACGGCGTCGAATGGATCTCCGTTCCGGACGACAATACCCGCATGCTGAACGTGCAGGCCGGCGAACTCGATGCGGCGATCTTCGTTCCGTTCTCCCGCGTCGAGGAGCTCAAGAAGGATTCGAACCTCACCGTTCACCTCGACACCTCCACCCGCGAGGATCACCTCCTGATCAACCACGAGCATGGTGCGCTGGCCAAGAAGGAAGTGCGCGAGGCGCTCGACCTGGCGATCGACAAGAAGGCGGTGGTCGACGCGGTCACCTTCGGCTTCGGAGAGGTCGCCAACTCCTACATTCCGAAGGGCGCGCTCTATCACTTCGCCGACAACATGCAGCGTCCCTATGATCCCGACAAGGCCAAGGCCCTGCTGGAACAGGCCGGCGCTTCCGGCCTGACGCTCAGCTACCTGGTCAATGCCGGCAACGAGGTCGACGAACAGATCGCCGTTCTCCTGCAGCAGCAACTGCTGAAGGCGGGCATCACCGTCAACCTGCAGAAGATGGATCCGAGCCAGACCTGGGACATGCTGGTGGCCGGCGACTACGACCTGTCGGTCATGTACTGGACCAACGACATTCTCGACCCGGACCAGAAGACGACCTTCGTGCTGGGCCATGACTCCAACATGAACTACATGACGCGCTACAAGAACGACAAGGTGAAGGACCTGGTTGCCGCCGCGCGCATCGAGATGGACCCGGTCAAGCGCGAGGCGATGTATGTCGACATCCAGAAGATGGCGAAGGACGACGTCCACTGGATCGATCTCTACTACAGCCCCTATATCAACGTGACCCGCAAGGGCATCGAGAACTTCGACCAGAACCCGCTCGGCCGCTTCTTCCTCGAAGACACGGTCAAGAACTGAGCTGACGACCGGTGCTGCCCGATGAGGGCGGCACCGGTCGGACTGACAGGGTTTGGAAACAGACGGACTCCCGACCAGCTGCCCGCCTGCCACGACTGCAAGTCAGTCGCGGCCGGCGGGCTTTTTTGTCTGCGGGCGGCTGCGACGGTGGGCGGCCTCTCAGGCGGTCCTGATGTACTCGATCTTGCGGGCCAGCCAGCATCCGAGCGTAAAGCCGCTGACCGCGCCGGATGCATCTCGCCTCACCTGGATCGTCCAGTCTCCGGGTGCCGGGGCATCCATCGAGCGGCGGCAGGACATGATCCAGACGTCTTCGGCGACGGGATAGAGCGGCATCATCTCGCCCTTGCCGAGGAAACCGTCGCAGGCGCCATAGAATGCGCTGCCCGTCGCGACGATCTCCAGCGCGGCATCCAGCTCCGCCGAAACGAAGCGTCCGGCAATGTCGCCCTTCGCATCGCCGGACAGGCGGGTCGCGGAGACGTCGAGATTTTCCCTTGGCCGCCGCATGCGCACGACGTCGCCATCGCGCGACAGCTCCACCGCATCGGACCGGGCGATGCCGTCGTCGCCGAGCGTCAGTGCATCGGAGGCCCCGGCAAAGCGCAGGCTGATGCCGCGATGGCTCTTCGCCACCGTGACCAGCAGGCCCGTTTCCGGATCGAGGTAACGGCCGGTCCAGCCGGGGCCGGCTTCCTGGCCGGTCGACGGTGCAGCGGTTTGCCCGAGGGCCGCCTTCATCAGCCGGACGGCGGTGCCGTGGGCGTCGGCCTCGTGGTTGAACATCGCCACCACGGACAGGCGCTCGGAGGCCGCGTGGAGCCGGTGGCAGCGGAAGCCGCGCAGTGCCCCGCCATGGCCGGTCGTGGCGATCTCGCCGACCTTGCCGTGCGACAGGCCGAAGCCGTAGGGCGCCGGGTTTCCGTCGGAGAAGGTCTGCGGCGTCGACAGGCGGCAATAGAGCCCGTCGGGCTCGTCGCGGGTGCGGTCGATGAAGCTCTCCCAGGCCAGCATGTCGTCGAGCGAAGCCGAGATCCCGGCATCGCCGGTCCAGTAGATGCGGTTGGTCGCCGGGAAGAACCCGACCGTGTCATTGCCCTCGTAGCCGACGGTCTCGGTCCTGGACGTGTCGGCGATCAGGGCGGCGGTCGGCATTCCCGCCGGGTCGAAAATCCGGGAGCGGTAGACCTCGCCGAGCGGCCGGCCGGCCAGATCCTCGATCAGGTCGGAGAGGATGCGGAAATTGCCGTTGGAATAGGAATAGCGGCTGCCCGGCTCGAAATGCGTGCTGCGCATGCGACGGAACAGCTCCTTGGCATCCTCGCGGCGGAAGAGGCCTTCGGCATCGGCGCCATGCAGAACGGTCAATGCCCAGTAGTCCCGAAGCCCCGACTGGTTGTGGCAGAGTTCGGCGACGCTCGGCCGCCGGCCCTCGAGGGCGGGAAGCACGTCGGCCAGTCGAGCGTCCAGGTCTTCCGGCGACCCGGCGAGATCCAGCAGTGCGGCGCAGGTGAACTGCTTGCTGATCGAGCAGATCGGCATCAGGGTTTCGGTGGTCATCGGGCGCCGGTTCTTCAGGTCCGCGAAGCCCCAGGCCTGCCGCAGGACCACCCGGCCGTCCTTGACCACGCCGACGACGCCGCCGGGGCCCTTGGACTTGAGCGGTATGGCGTGAATTTCCCGTTCGAGGCCGGAGAGATCGATGCTGGTCATGATGTGTCGTGCGCTTGCCTGTTGAAGAGCCGGAAGGTGGGAAGGCGATAAGATTTCATCGGCTTGCCGCAGGCAAGGGCGATATCGGCGCTGCCCCCTGAAATCTGCATGGCTGGCGGTCTCGGTATCGCGAACTTGTGGGGTGCTGCCGGAAGGCGGGGCGCCGGATCGGACACGCACCCGTCGGAGGCCGTTTCGTCGAGCGCGAAGTCGCCAGGATCGTGCGAGAGGAGCGCGGGTGCCGCTTCGGTTTTCGCCGGCGAGGGGCGCGCAAACGAGGTCCGAAAACGCAACAAGGGCTCGCCGAATATTCGGCAAGCCCTTGTTTGAATTAGGATGGTGGGCGTGACAGGGATTGAACCTGTGACCCCTACGATGTCAACGTAGTGCTCTCCCGCTGAGCTACACGCCCATCCGATGGCGGCTTAAGACCACAAAACCCTCGGCCCCGTCAATAGGGATTTTTCGGTTTTGTGACGAGTTTTTAAAGCGTCCGGAAAGCCCTTACGCGGCAAGGAGTTGTTGACTTCGTTGACGAGGTCGCGAAGGTGGAAAGGCTTGGAAAGCACCTTGGCGTCCTTCGGAGCCTGCGAGTCGGCGTTGAGGGCGACCGCGGCAAAGCCGGTGATGAACATCACCTTGAGATCGGGATCGAGTTCGGTGGCGCGGCGCGCCAGCTCGATGCCGTCCATTTCGGGCATGACGATGTCGGTCAGCAGCAGCGAGAAGGGTTCTTCCCGAAGGCGGTCATAGGCACTTGCGCCGTTGTCGAAGGAGGACACCTTGTAGCCCGCCTTTTCCAGTGCCTTCACCAGGAACCGGCGCATGTCGTTGTCGTCTTCGGCGAGAAGAATTTTCTGAATCATTGGAGGTCCGCTACTCACTCATTTCCATGGAAGGCTTTCGGGCTTCAAAGTCTGCTCTCGTCGAGTAAACATCCGGTGAAGAACCGGTTTTCCGGGCTCGATCGCCATTGCCGCCAATATGGACTTTCGCAGGGGCAACTGGCAACATGGTCGACGCAACAAGGTTGTGACTTGGTAAAAAAGAGGAACAGTGAACGGGATGACAGGCGATTTCGAGCTGTTCGAGGTGCGCGAGCCGGAAACGCAGTCCATTCCCTTCGTCTACAATTCGCCCCATAGCGGGCGGCGGTACTCCCCCGGCTTCCTCGATCAGTCGCGCCTCGACGGCCTCGCCATACGCCGATCCGAAGACCATTATGTCGACGAGCTGTTCGGTGCAGCGCCGGATTTCGGCGCGCCTTTGCTGCTTGCGCATTTCCCGCGCGCCTTCGTCGACGTCAATCGCGAGCCCTACGAACTCGACCCGCGCATGTTCTCCGACGCGGTGCCGCCCTTTGCCAACATCAATTCCGTGCGCGTCGCCGGCGGGCTCGGCACCATTCCCCGCATCGTCGCCGAGAATGTCGAGATCTACGCCAAGCGGCTGCCGGTAGCGGAAGCGCTCGAACGCATCGAGGCGATCTACAAGCCCTACCATGCCTGCCTGCGGAAACTGATCGCGCGCACCCATGCGCGATTCGGCTTCGGCGTGCTGATCGACTGCCATTCGATGCCAGGCAATATCCGCGTCGCCGGCAGCAGCATCCGGCCCGATTTCATCATCGGCGATCGCTACGGTACCAGCGCTTCGGCCGAACTTTCCCACGCCGCGCAGGAATTTCTCGAAGGGCTGGGCTTCGCCGCCGTGCGCAACAAGCCCTATGCCGGCGGCTTCATCACCGAGCATTACGGCCGTCCGGCCCGCGGCCTGCATGCGCTGCAGATCGAGGTGAACCGCTCGCTCTATGTCGACGAAACGACGCTGGCGAAGCGCGGCGATTTCGGCGCGCTGGCCGGCTCGATCGCCGTATTCATGCAGCAAATGGCTGAATTCGTTGCCGATTATTCCGGCGATACGGCGCTCGCCGCCGAGTAAATCTTCCGCAGATCAAAAAAAACCGCGCCATTGGCGCGGCTAAGTCTAGGGAGGAAACACCCAAGGAGGGTATTTACAGTCCGGAGACTGCAAGGTCATATTATTGTTGCAGCGCACAACCGTCAAGACGCCAGCAGTCACTTTTTTGAGCACGGCGCTTTTTTACGCAATTCGTGCCGACGAGCCACGGTGCCTCCGGCGATTGCAAATCGGCGAAACTGCTTTAAGAGAACGCAGTCCGATCCATTTCCAGCCAGCGGAAAAGCCGATGCGTCCCGACCGCAGCTTCTTCAATCGTCTCGCCGAAGCCGCCAAGGCTGAAACCCTGCCGCGGTTCCGCTCGCCGCTCAGCATCTCCAACAAGGAGCATGGCGGCTTCGATCCGGTGACCGAGGGCGACCAGGCGGCAGAAGCGGCGATCCGCACGCTGATCGAAGCGGAATATCCCGAGCACGGCATTCTCGGCGAGGAGCACGAGGACATCGGCACCGACCGCGACCATGTCTGGGTGATCGATCCGATCGACGGGACGCGCGCCTTCATCTCCGGCGTGCCGGTCTGGGGAACACTGATCGGTTTCCAGGAAAAGGGCCGCTCGGTCATGGGGTTGATGGACCAGCCGTTCACCGGCGAGCGTTATTTCGCCGACGGCGAGCGCTCCTGGTACAGCGGTCCGGACGGGGAGCGGCAGATCCGCACACGCGACTGCGGCGGCATCGAGAATGCCATCCTGTTCACGACCTCGCCGCATCTGTTCAAGGGGGCGGAAATCGCCAAGTTCCAGGCGGTGCAGGACAGGGTGAAGCTCTTCCGCTACGGCATCGACTGCTATGCCTATGCGCTTCTGGCGGCCGGCCACGTCGATCTTGTCATCGAGACCGTGCTGAAACCTTACGACGTCGGCGCGCTGATCCCGCTGATCGAACAGGCGGGCGGCAAGATCACCACCTGGGACGGCGGACGTCCGGAAGCGGGCGGCTGCATCGTGGCTGCGGGGAGCGCCGCGCTCCACGCGCAGGCTCTCGAAATGCTCCGCGACAACTGAGATTCCCTTGCTGAAATCACGTCAGTCCTCGGAAAATTCCGGAAGGGCGGGCGCATTGGCGGATTCCGGCTCGGGGTCTCCCCCGGGAACGAAGGCGTCGAAGGCGGCGAGCGCCTGGGCGCGGAAGCGGTCGCGTTCCTGCAGGATCTCGTGGCGGCTGCCGGGCACCGGCACCAACTGGGCGGCGCGGAAATACTGCGACAACTTCTCCTGATAGGCGAAGGGTACGATGGGATCGTTGCCCGGCGCGACGATCACGGTGGGCACGGTGATCGAGGCCAGATGTTTCGGCGACGAGACCTGCCTGATCGTTTCCTGCGCCTCGTAGAGCCAGCGCGCCGTCGGCGGCCCCAGCGCCAGATGCGGATGCGCCTTCAGGATGTCGACATTGCGCTGGTAACGCTGCTGGTCGGAGGTGAGCGGGTTGTCGTCGTAGGGTTTCGTCGGATCGTCCGAGGTCAGGCAGATGCGCCCGAGGCCGGTGAAGGTGGCCAGCCGCGAAATCCGGTGGATGTTCTTCGGCGACAGCTTCTGCCCGCCGAGGCCGACGAAGGGGGCGAGCAGAACCATGCGGTCGATGCGGTTCGCCAGACGCGGCGCGGCCGACAGCGCGATCAGGCCGCCGGTCGAATGCGCCAGCAGGAAGAAGGGCAGGCGGGTATCGGGCAGGACGATATGCTCGATGAAGAGTTCGAGATCCCGGACATAGTCGGAAAAGCGGTGAACATGGCCCTTGCGGGGATTTTTCAGCAGGCGCTGCGAGCCGCCCTGGCCGCGGAAGTCGAAGGTCGCAACCCACAGGCCGCGGGCATTCAGGTCACGGATGGTCTCGAAATATTTCTCGATCGCCTCGTTGCGTCCGTGCAGCAGGACCACAGTGCCCTTGGCGACCGGGGCATCCGCGCGGAAGACCGCATAACGCAGCTTGACGCCGCGATGGCCGGTGAAGAAGCCGGTAACGGGGGTGCCGGGGATCGGATTGCCGGGAGTGGCGTGAAGGATGGGGTCCATGCTCGCATTCACCGAATCGTGCGCGGGCGCAATCGCCGCTTCACCCAACCGGATAGGACGAAGGCCGGGCGAGGTCAAAGAAAAAAGCCGGAACCGCACAAGGGACACGGGCGCGGTTCCGGCGAAAGGCGACCGAAAGGGAAGGGACGTTTTCTTCCGGCCATCGGGATGAGACATCCGATGGTGGAGTTCTAGCGCGAGGGCCTTGAGCTGCCGCTGAACCGTCCGTTCACGTTGAATTCATCGACCTGGGACGGCCTTGAATTCGAATTGCGCGGTTCCCATCTCCTTTTCGTGGTCGCCATCACGGGATCGCAATCCATTCCGCCGCCGCCGGTCACGGGGCGCCGGACGAGAAAACCGCAAAACGTCGCTTCAAGGAGGACATCATGCGTCACGTCGATTTTTCCCCCCTCTACCGCTCCACCGTCGGCTTCGACCGTCTGTTCACCATGCTGGACAGTCTCGGCCAGCCGGAACAGGCCCAGACCTATCCGCCCTACAACATCGAACGTACGGGCGAGACCACCTATCGCATCACCATGGCGGTCGCCGGTTTCGATGAGTCCGAACTGTCGATCGAGGCCCATGCCCAGGTGCTGACCGTGAAGGGCGAGAAGGCCGAGGAAGACAAGGCCGAGCAGAGCGAATTCCTTTATCGCGGCATCGCCAAGCGCGCATTCGAACGCCGCTTCCAGCTTGCCGACCATGTGGAAGTGCAGAGCGCCTCGCTGAAGAACGGCCTGCTCCACATTGACCTTCTGCGCAACATTCCGGAAGCCATGAAGCCGCGCCGGATTTCGATCAGCGCCGAGGCCGGCAACGCACCGAAGGCAATCGAGGCCCGCGTCGCCTGATCCAGCGCGTGTTGAATTGAAAAGGCGGCTCCCGGTGGGGTGCCGCCCTTTTTCATGGCTGTCGCTCAGAAGTGGACGTCAGGCCAGAACGTCGAGGAACCGGTCGACGTCGTCTTCCGTGGTGGCGAAGCTCGTCACCAGGCGGATCAGCATCTCGTTATCCTGCAGCAGGTCCGGCGTTTCCGCCGGTACGGGCCAGTCGTAGAACTTGGCGCCACGGCTTTCCGCCAGGGCCGCGGCATCCTTGGTGAGGACCGCAAAGACCTCGTTGGTCGTGGTGTTCCAGGCCAGCCGGCTTTTCGATGCCGCGCCGATGCCTGCGCGCAGGCGGTCGGCCGTGGCATTGGCGTTGCGCGCCAGATCGAGCCAGAGCCCGCCCTCGAGATAGGCTTCGAGCTGGGCCGAGATGAAACGCGTCTTGGAGAAGAGCTGGGCCGAGCGCTTGCGGATGAACGGCATTTCGCTCGCCAGTTCGGGTTTCAGGAAGATGATCGCCTCGGCGCACCAGCAGCCGTTCTTGGTGGCGCCGAAGGACAGGATGTCGACGCCGCGCTTCCAGGTCATGTCGGCGGGGCTGGCGTCGAGGGCGACCAGTGCATTGGCGAAGCGGGCGCCATCCATGTGCAGTGGCAGGCTGTTGGCGCGTGCGACGGCGCCGATCGCCTCGATTTCGTCGAGTGAATAGACCGTGCCCGATTCCGTCGCCTGGGTGATGGTGACGGCCATCGGGCGTCCCTGGTGCACGGCACCCGGCGGGTATCGGCCGATGGCGGCGGACAGCGCGTCCTTGTCCATCTTGCCGCCGGGGCCATGGACGGGAAAGAGCCGGCAGGCGCCGGTGAGGAATTCCGGCGCGCCGCATTCGTCGGCCGTGACATGGGCCTCGGAATGGCAGAAAGTGACGCCACCGGGTTTTGCCACTGCGGCCAGCGCAAGCGAATTGGCGGCCGTGCCGGTGCCGACGAAGAAGACGGCGACCTCGCGCTGGAACAGGTCGTTGAAGCGTTCTTCCATGCGCCGGTCGAGGTCGCTGGTGCCGTAAGCGGCGGCATAGCCGGCCGCTTCGCGCGCGAGGCTTTCGGCAATCTTCGGATGGGCGCCGGCCCAATTGTCGGAGGCGAAGAACATGGCAGGGATTCCGTTTGCGAAGGGTGAAATCGGTGATCGGCAGATTAGGGATTTCGACGGCCCGATCAATCCATTCTGCGGCGGACCGATGTGGAATTATACGTGCGCGCAACAACCGGGGTGAATTTTTCGCTTCCGAGTAATTAAATTACTCAATGCGGCCTGAACTTGTAACTTTCGGCTCCGATGGGCGTCAATTTTTTGCCGAACCGCCTTGCGCCGCTATGCGCTTTCTGTCATAGAAAAATGGAAAATAGGTCAGAACAATTGACCTAATTCAATGATCTTGAGCCGGTTCGGTTCGCTTGTCATGATGGTGAGAGCTTTTCTCTCCAGAATGCAGCGGCTGCGCCGGCATCGACGCCAGCGGTTCTGGCGGGACTGAACCCCGGCTCCGGGACGCAAATGGAGGGAAGGCAATGACCAAGATGACGCCATCCGAAGAGATTGTGCAGGCATCCACCGCAGCGAACGAAGATCGCGCGGCACGAGCGGCCACCTATGGTCTTCCCGCCAAACAGGGTCTCTATGATCCGAAGAACGAGCACGATGCCTGCGGCGTCGGCTTCATCGCCCATATGAAGGGCCACAAGTCGCACCAGATCGTCAAGGACGGCCTGTTCATCCTGGAGAACCTGACCCATCGCGGCGCCGTCGGTGCCGATCCCCTGATGGGCGACGGCGCCGGCATCCTGGTGCAGATCCCGGACCGCTTCTTCCGCGAGGAAATGGCCAAGCAGAGCATTACCCTGCCGAAGGCCGGCGAATATGCCGTCGGGCATTTCTTCTTCCCGCAGGACGAGACGCAGATCGCGCACTTCAAGAAGATCATCGCCGAGGTCTGTCAGGCCGAGGGCCAGGTTCTGATCGGCTACCGCGACGTGCCGGTCGACAATTCCTCGCTGTCGAAGGCGCCGGACATCGCCGCGACCGAGCCGCGTCATATCCAGGTCTTCATCGGCGCCGGCCGCGATGCCGCGACGCAGGAGACCTTCGAGCGCCGGCTGTTCCTGCTGCGCAAGGTCATCTCCAACCGCATCTATGACGAGTTCAAGGGCGAGGATACCGGCTTCTATCCGGTGTCCCTGTCGTCCTCGACGATCGTCTACAAGGGCATGTTCCTCGCCTTCCAGGTCGGCGCCTATTACAAGGACCTCGCCGATCCGCGTTTCGAATCCGCCGTGGCGCTCGTCCACCAGCGCTTTTCGACCAACACCTTCCCGTCGTGGAAGCTGGCGCATCCCTACCGCATGGTCGCCCATAACGGCGAAATCAACACGCTGCGCGGCAACGTCAACTGGATGGCGGCGCGCCAGGCTTCGGTCTCGTCGCCGCTGTTCGGCAGCGACATTTCCAAGCTCTGGCCGATTTCCTACGAAGGCCAGTCGGACACCGCCTGCTTCGACAACGCGCTCGAATTCCTCATGCGCGGCGGCTATCCCATGGCACAGGCCGTGATGATGCTGATCCCCGAAGCCTGGGCCGGCAACCAGTCGATGAGCCCGGAGCGCAAGGCGTTCTACGAGTATCACGCGGCGCTCATGGAGCCGTGGGACGGCCCGGCCGCCGTGGCCTTCACCGACGGCAAGCAGATCGGCGCGACGCTCGACCGCAACGGTCTGCGTCCGGCCCGCTATATTGTCACCACGGATGACCGCATCATCATGGCTTCGGAAGCTGGCACGCTGCCGGTGCCGGAGGAGACGATCGTCAAGAAGTGGCGTCTGCAGCCGGGCAAGATGCTGCTGATCGACATGGAAAAGGGTCGCATCATCGGCGACGAGGAGATCAAGTCGGAGCTCTACAAGAGCCATCCCTATCGCGAATGGCTCGACCGGACCCAGCTGATCCTCGAGGACCTGAAGCCGGTGGAACCCCGGGCGCTGCGCCGCGACGTCTCGCTGCTCGATCGCCAGCAGGCGTTCGGCTACACCAGCGAGGACACCAAGCTTTTGATGTCGCCGATGGCGACGACCGGCCAGGAAGCCATCGGATCGATGGGGACCGACACGCCGATTTCCGCCATGTCGCAGAAGTCGAAGCTGCTCTACACCTATTTCAAGCAGAACTTCGCCCAGGTCACCAATCCGCCGATCGATCCGATCCGCGAGGAACTGGTCATGAGCCTCGTGTGTTCATCGGTCCGCGCCCCAACATCCTCGACCATGCCGGCATGGCGCATGCCAAGCGTCTCGAGGTGCGCCAGCCGATCCTGACCAATGGAGACCTGGAGAAGATCCGCTCGATCGGTCACACGGAAGACCGCTTCGACACCAAGACGCTCGACTTCACCTATGATGCCGATCGCGGCGCCGAAAGCATGCCGGACATGCTCGACCGGCTCTGCGAACGGGCAGAGGCAGCGGTCAAGGGCGGCTACAACATCATCGTCTTGTCCGACCGCCAGGTCGGTCCGGACCGCATCGCCATCCCGGCGCTGCTGGCGACGGCGGCCGTGCACCATCACCTGATCCGCAAGGGGCTTCGCACCTCCGTCGGCCTCGTCGTCGAATCGGGCGAACCGCGCGAAATCCATCACTTCTGCTGTCTCGCCGGCTACGGCGCCGAGGCGATCAACCCGTATCTCGCCTTCGACACGCTGCTCGACATGCACAAGCATGGCGAGTTCCCGAAGGAAGTCTCGGAAGACGAAGTCGTCTATCGCTACATCAAGGCGGTCGGGAAGGGCATCCTCAAGGTCATGTCCAAGATGGGCATCTCGACCTACCAGTCCTATTGCGGCGCGCAGATCTTCGACGCGATCGGCCTGTCGTCGGAACTGGTGGAAAAGTATTTCTTCGGCACCGCGACGATCATCGAAGGCATCGGCCTTGCCGAGATCGCCGAGGAAACCGTTGCCCGCCACAAGGCGGCCTTCGGCAAGGATCCGGTTCTGGCCAACACGCTCGACATCGGTGGCGAATATGCCTACCGCATGCGCGGAGAAAACCATGCCTGGAGCCCGGATTCGATCGCGGCTCTGCAGCATGCGGTGCGCGGCAACAGCCAGGATCGCTACCGCGAGTTTGCCGCGCTGGTGAACGACAGTTCGCTGCGGCTCAACACCATCCGCGGCCTGTTCAAGATCAAGGGCGCCGAGGCGCTCGGCCGCAAGCCGATCTCGATCGACGAGGTCGAGCCGGCCGCCGAGATCGTCAAGCGCTTCTCGACCGGCGCCATGTCCTTCGGCTCGATCAGCCGTGAGGCGCATACGACGCTTGCCGTCGCCATGAACCGGATCGGCGGCAAGTCGAACACCGGCGAGGGCGGCGAAGAGGCAGACCGTTACCTGCCGCTTGCCAATGGCAGCCAGAACCCGGAACGCTCGGCGATCAAGCAGGTGGCCTCCGGCCGCTTCGGGGTCACCACCGAGTACCTGGTCAATGCCGACGTGCTGCAGATCAAGGTCGCGCAGGGTGCCAAGCCCGGCGAGGGCGGCCAGCTGCCCGGCCACAAGGTCGATGCGACGATCGCCAAGACCCGCCACTCGACCCCGGGCGTCGGCCTGATCTCGCCGCCGCCGCACCACGACATCTATTCGATCGAGGATCTGGCCCAGCTGATCTTCGACCTGAAGAACGTCAACCCGGTGGCCGACATCTCGGTCAAGCTCGTCTCGGAAGTCGGCGTCGGCACGGTTGCCGCCGGCGTCGCCAAGGCGCGCGCCGACCACATCACTATTGCCGGTTTCGACGGCGGCACGGGCGCATCGCCGCTCACCTCGCTGAAGCATGCCGGCTCCCCCTGGGAAATCGGCCTTGCCGAGACCCAGCAGACGCTGGTGCTCAACGGCCTGCGTTCGCGCATCGCGCTGCAGGTCGACGGCGGCCTGAAGACCGGCCGCGACGTCATCATCGGCGCGCTGCTCGGGGCGGACGAGTTCGGCTTTGCCACCGCACCGCTGATCGCCGCCGGCTGCATCATGATGCGCAAGTGCCACCTCAACACGTGTCCCGTCGGCGTCGCCACGCAGGACCCGGTCCTGAGAAAGCGCTTCAAGGGTACGCCGGAGCACGTCGTCAACTACTTCTTCTTCGTCGCCGAGGAAGTGCGCGAAATCCTCGCTTCGCTGGGCGTTGCCCGGCTCGACGAGATCATCGGTGCCTCCGAACTGCTCGAAAAGGAGGAGATGCTGGCGCACTGGAAGGCCAAGGGTCTCGACTTCTCGAAGATCTTCCACAAGGTCCCGGCACCGAAGCCCGCGACCTACTGGACCGAGCGGCAGAAGCACCCGATCGACGACGTGCTCGACCGCAGGATGATCGAAAAGGCGATGCCGGCTCTCGAGGCCAAGCAGCCGGTCGTCTTCGACGTCGACATCAAGAACGTCGACCGTTCGGCCGGCGCCATGCTGTCGGGTGAGCTTGCCAAACGCTACGGCCACAAGGGCCTGAAGGACGACACGATCCATGTGACGCTGAACGGCACGGCCGGCCAGTCCTTCGGCGCCTTCCTTGCCCGCGGCATCACCTTCGATCTGGTGGGCGACGGCAATGACTATGTCGGCAAGGGCCTGTCGGGCGGCCGCATCATCGTGCGCCCGCCGGAGAACACGAAGATCGTTGCCGAGGAGTCGATCATCGTCGGCAACACGGTTCTCTACGGTGCGATCGCCGGCGAGTGCTATTTCCGCGGCGTGGCTGGCGAGCGCTTCGCCGTGCGCAACTCGGGCGCCGTCGCGGTGGTCGAGGGCGTGGGCGATCATGGCTGCGAATACATGACCGGCGGCGTCGTCGTCGTGCTTGGCGAAACCGGCCGCAACTTCGCGGCCGGCATGTCGGGCGGTGTCGCCTACGTGCTCGACGAGAGCGGCGATTTCGCCAAGCGCTGCAACATGGCGATGGTCGAACTCGAGCCGGTTCCGGAAGAGGACGACATGCTGGAGAAGTTGCACCACCATGGCGGCGACCTGATGCACAAGGGCCGCGTCGACGTCTCCGGCGACATGACCCGACACGACGAGGAACGCCTCTACCAGCTGATCTCGAACCATCTGCACTACACGGGCTCGGCCCGCGCCAAGCAGATCCTCGACAACTGGGCAGGCTTCCGTCCGAAATTCCGCAAGGTCATGCCGGTCGAGTATCGCCGTGCGCTCGAGGAAATGGAACGCATGCGCATGGGAGTCGCGGCGGAATAACCGCCTTTCGAAGCCGTCTCGCCGGTCATGCGGCGGGACACCCTTCGGGCACCAGAGTGTGCCGTCCACGAGATATTGAGCAGGATCCAGATTATGGGCAAGGTTACAGGTTTTATGGAAATCGACCGGCAGGTCATGAAGTACCAGCCGGCGTCCGACCGCATCCGTCACTTCCGCGAATTCACCATCCCGATGTCGGATGCCGAGGTTACCAAGCAGGCGGCGCGCTGCATGGATTGTGGCATTCCCTACTGCCACGGTCCGACCGGCTGCCCGGTGCATAACCAGATCCCGGACTGGAACGACCTCGTCTACAACAACAAGTGGGAGGAGGCGATCCGCAACCTCCACTCGACCAACAACTTCCCGGAATTCACCGGCCGCGTCTGTCCCGCTCCGTGTGAGGAAGCCTGCACGCTGAACCTCGAAGACACGCCGGTGGCCATCAAGACGGTCGAGCAGGCGATTGCCGACAAGGCCTATGAACTCGGCTTCATCGTGCCGCAGCCGGCAACCGTGCACACCGGCAAGAAGGTGGCGATCATCGGTTCCGGTCCGTCCGGGCTGGCCGCTGCCCAGCAGCTCGGCCGTGCCGGCCATGAAGTGCATGTTTACGAGCGCGAGACCAAGCCCGGCGGGCTGCTGCGCTACGGCATTCCGGACTTCAAGATGGAGAAGAACTTCATCGATCGCCGCGTCGAGCAGATGGAAGGCGAGAACGTCACCTTCCATTGCGGCGTCAATGTCGGCGTCGACGTCAAGACCGAGAAGCTTCTGGCGGACTACGATGCCGTGCTCTATTGCGGCGGCTCGGAAACCCCGCGCGAGGCCGGCATGCCCGGCGTCGACTTCCACGGCGTCTATGACGCGATGCCCTATCTCGTGCAGCAGAACCGCCGCGTCGGCCGCGAGAACATCGACAGCAACGGCTGGCCGTCCGACCCGATCCTCGCCGGCGGCAAGCATGTCGTCGTCGTCGGC
Source organism: Rhizobium sp. (assembly GCA_020621905.1). Classification (GTDB taxonomy): domain Bacteria; phylum Pseudomonadota; class Alphaproteobacteria; order Rhizobiales; family Rhizobiaceae; genus Allorhizobium. The sequence continues at coordinate 8,493 of JAHRYZ010000009.1, read as the reverse complement.
GGCGGCGACACGGCGTCCGACTGCGTCGGGACTGCCTTCCGCCAGGGTGCGGTGAAGGTTACCCAGCTCGACATTCGCCCGCGCCCGCCGGAAACCGAGGACAAGCTGGCCATCTGGCCGTTCTGGGCGACCAAGATGCGCACCTCGTCGAGCCAGGCCGAAGGCGCGATCCGCGAGTTCCAGGTCGGCACGCTCGAATTCGTCGGCGAAGACGGCGTACTCACCGGCGTGAAGTGCTGCCAGGTCGACGACAAGCGCAAGCCGATCGCCGGTTCGGAGTTCATCATCAAGGCCGATCTCGCCTTCATCGCCATCGGCTTCCGCGGACCGTTCAACGACAGCGTCGTCAAGGAGCTCGACGGCAAGCTGACGCTCAACACCGACCGCCGCGGCTCGACCAACGTCGTCGCCAACGATCGCGACTACAAGACCTCGGTCGACAAGCTGTGGACGGCGGGCGACGTGCGCCGCGGCCAGTCGCTGGTGGTCTGGGCGATCCGCGAGGGCCGTCAGGCAGCGCGGGCGATCGACGAGGCGCTGATGGGCGCAAGCGTGCTGCCGCGCTGAGCGGCTGCGATCAACAAGCTTGGAGGGGCCGCGTTCGCGGCCCTTTTCATTTCTGGATGGTGCCGGTCTGCAGAATACGCACGTCGTCCACGCGGCCGGACGGCGGCGGCGGCAGGGTGCCGTTCTTGACCAGCTGGTCGCGCGGCGTCGGCATTGCGGCGACGGGCAGGGGCGCCGCGCCGAGCAGTTCGGTCGCGCCGTCGAGTTCCGGATCGAACAGGTCGATCGGCTGGGTTCTGACCAGATTCTGCATTTCCGACGGCGGCAGGTTCAGCAGTTCGGGCAGGTTGCTGGCGTCGAGCCGGACGAGATCGGGGCTCGTCATGTCGCCGAGCAGACGGCGGGCGGACTTCTCGACATAAAAGGCGAGCTTGCGCTTGCCGGCGGCCGTCAGGTTGATGCCGTCCGAGCCGCGCAGACGGACCTGCTGGCCGTTGATGTCCGAGCCGGTGACGATGAAGCGGCCGTCCTGGTCGACGAAGCCTTCCCATACATCGATGAACTCGCCGCCGATGCGCTCGACGGCGCGACGATAGACGGCGTTGAGCGTCAGCGCGTCCGCCGTCATGTTCTGCGGCCGAAAGGCCGGCATGCCGACCCACAGCAAGGGGATCTTGGCATCGGTGACGACCTTGCCGAGCGCGGTCACGCGCCGCTCGTATTCCTCGAACCATTCCGGCGTGCGGAAATTCAGCTTGCCGGACGCCGCCGTCATCTGCTGGCGGTCATTGGCGCCGATCTCGATGATCACGACGGCGGGCTTGACCTCCGCGATCATGGCCGGCAGCTCGGTCTGCCAGTCGAAATAATCGGTGCGCACCAGGCCGGACGAACCATTGCTGCGCTCGTCGATCATGACGCCAGGGGAGGCCGAGAAGGCCTCCACCAGCCCGGTGGCAAGGCCATCGGCGACGAAGTCGCCGATCACCAGGACCTTGCGGGCGTTTTCTATCTTGGCCGGCGGCGGCGGTGCTGGCGCGGTGGTGATGCTGGTGACGCTCTTCGTCTGCTTCTTCACCGCGCGCGGCGTCTTCACCTTGCGCGGTGGCGGGGGCTCCGGAGAGCGCGGTTCGCGCTGCCCGAAAAAGAGCTCGATCAGGTTGCGGGGCTGGCGGGTCTGCTGGGCTTCGACACGGGTCGCCAGCACCGACACGGCGAGGAAGGCAAGCGCAATCGCGCCAACCAACCAGCCTAGAGCGGCCCTGTTTTGCCGTGTCTCCCGCATCCCGTTCGCCGTCCCTGTCCGTTTCGCCTACCCACGCGAGATCACCGGATATGTGCTGCGGGCATGGGCGCTTGTCAATTGCGCAGCTTGTCCAGAAGAACCTTCGAGGGTTGTCCGTCCGCGGCCATGCCGAGCCGCGACTGGATGGCGGCGATCGCCGCCTTCGAGCCCGAGCCGAAATTGCCGTCGATCTTGCCGTCATAATAGCCGAGCGCCTGCATGCGGCTCTGCAGCTCGAACTTCTCCTTGATGTCGAGGCTGCCGTCGGGCCGCGGCCATCCCTGCTTCATGCCGCCATAGCCGGCGAGCTCGTCGGCGAGCAGGCCGACTGCCAGCGCGTAGCTGTCGGCGGCGTTGTAGCGCTTGATGGTGAAGAAGTTCTTGGTCATCAGGAAACCGGGGCCGTTGGCGCCGCCCGGCATCTTCAGCTCGGCCCGTTCGGCGCCGTTCTTGAAGCCCTTGCCGCTCGGCCGCACGAAGCCGAGAGCCGCCCATTGGGCAAGCGTCTTCGTCTTGCCGGCATGGGCGTGGCCCCCCTTCGGCACGACGATCTCGTAGCCCCAGGTCTTGCCGGTCTGCCAGCCGTTCTTGGCGAGCAAGTTGGCGGAAGTGGCCAGCGCGTCCGGCACCGAATGCCAGATGTCCTTGCGGCCGTTGCCGTCAGCGTCGATGGCGTAGAGCAGATAGCTCGAAGGGATGAACTGGGTATGGCCCATGGCGCCCGCCCAGGAGCCCATCAGGTTCTTGGAGGAGACGTCGCCGTTCTGCAGCATCTTCAGCGCCGCGACCAGCTGGTTCTTGGCATACTTCGAGCGTTTGGCGTCGGCATAGCCGAGGGTCGCCAGCGCGCGGGGCACGTGATGCAGCCGGTCCGGGCTTTCGAGCGCGGCGCCGTAATTGGACTCCATCGACCAGATGGCGAGCAGGATGTTGCGGTCGACGCCGAAGTGGCGCTCCAGCGCCGCCAGCGTCGAGCCATACTTGGCCGCCATCTCGCGCCCGACCTGGACGGTGTAGGGATTGACCCGCGAATCCAGATAGTCCCAGATCTGCGACTTGAATTCGGGCTGGTAGCGCGCCTTTTCCAGAACGAAGGGATCCGGTTCGGAAACGCCGGCAAAGGCCTGGTTGTAGGTCTTCTGGCTGATGCCGTTCTTGGCCGCAGTCGAATAGAAGCCGTTGATCCACTTCTTGAAACCAGCGTCCGCCGAGGCCGTTCCCGGCATGAGGCCGGCAGCGATGGAAATGGCAATCGCTCCGAGAAGCTTGCGATTTTTACTCGTCATGGGAACATCCCCGCTCTGTTACGGTTCTTTTCCAGCCGGTCTGGAGGCTGTTCACCCTAGGTTAAGGCAACAGCGTCAACAAAGTCTTTACCATCGCACAGGCCCTCGCGAAACCTTTGCGAAATGGTAGTGAATATATAGTAGTGGGCGTGTGCGTATTGAAGGCGCCCTGGCAGAATCCTCGAGGAGGAATGTGTGGTTCAACGTAATAAACTCCGAAAAGCCGTTTTCCCCGTCGCCGGTCTCGGTACGCGTTTTCTTCCGGCCACGAAGGCCGTTCCGAAGGAAATGCTGACTGTCGTCGACAAACCGGTCATTCAATACGTCGTCGATGAGGCCGCTGAGGCGGGCATCGAGCATTTTGTCTTCGTGACCGGCCGCGGCAAGGGAGTGATCGAGGATTACTTCGACATTCAGTACGAACTGGAGCAGACGCTCAAGGCGCGCAACAAGAATGCCGAACTGACCCTGCTCTCCGGACTTCTGCCGAAGGCCGGCTCTGCAAGCTTTACCCGCCAGCAGGAACCCCTCGGCCTCGGCCATGCCGTGTGGTGCGCCCGCGACATCGTCGGCGCGGAGCCGTTTGCCCTGCTGCTGCCGGACATGATCATGCGCGGCGAAAAGGGCTGCCTCAAGGGCATGGTCGAACTCTTTGAAAAGACTGGCGGCAACATCATCGCCGTCGAGGAATGCGACGCGTCCCAGGCGCACAAATACGGCATTGTTGGCGTCGGCAAGACGCTGGAGGGCGGCTTCGAGATCACCGAAATGGTGGAGAAGCCAGCCAAGGGTACGCGCCGTCCAACTTCTTCATCAACGCCGCTATATCCTGCAGCCCGAGATCTTCGCGATCCTCGAGACGCAGGAACGGGGCGCCGGTAACGAGATCCAGCTCACCGACGGTATGCTCAAGCTCGCCAAGGACCAGGCCTTCGCCGGCTACCACTTCAAGGGCGAGACCTTCGACTGCGGCGCCAAGGACGGTTTCATCCTGGCCAATGTCTCCTTCGCCATCGAACGCGCCGACATCCGCCCGATGATCGAGGAACCGCTGAAGGCGCTGCTTGCGGCGCTGAAGTAGGCCGTCCGGCCTGCCAGACAAACGAACCGCGCCTGTCGAGGGCGCGGTTTTTTGTTGGCTGAAACGGGGTTATCGCTTGGCCGTCAGCCCGATCGAGGTGGTCAGAACGTCGCTGCCCGACGAGCCGTTCTGTTCCTTGCGCTCGTATTCGACATCGGTCGTCAGGTCGAGATAACGATTGATGCTCCAGGTGAGCCCGGCGCCTGTGGTGTAGGTCATCGAATCCTCGGACGAGGCGCTGCTCGGATAGCGCGTCCATTCGACGGTATTCGCCAGCCGCAGCACGAGGTTGCTGCGCAGCTGGTGCTGCACGGCGGAATTCAGCGCGTAGATCACCGAGCCGTTGAGGCCGGCCGTGGTCGAGGGATCGATGGTCGTCGACAGGCCCAGATCGACATTCGTTCCCTGGCGCGGCGACCAGGTGACATTGCCGTCCACGGTCAGGGCGGCGAGTTCGTCGAGACGCGAATCCTCGAAGCGCTGGCGCTCGTAGCCGATGCCCAGTTCCCCCTTGAGCTTGTCACCGAAATCGGCGGCTATCCCGGCCTTGGCCCCGTAGGTATCGGCCGAACGGGCATAGCCCGACGTGTCGCGCTTCTCGTCGTAGGTGATCTTGCCGATCGCCACCTCGACGAAGGGGGTGAGGGCAGGGGAAATCTCGTAGCCGACGCGGCCGCGCAACTCGCCGGCCCACCGGTCGCGATCGCTGAGGGTGAGGCTGGTGCCGTCGGAGAGTTCGGCATCCGAATATTGCAGGCGGGTGATATCGGCGGCGATCGTGCCGCGCAGCTGGCCGAAGTCATGCTCCACCGATACGCCGCCGGAATACTGGTGGATTCCCGATTGCACCGATGCCCCGGAAATGGCGTTCGGATCGTCGCTGTCCTCGCGGCTGAAGGCGTAGCCGCCCTTGATATGGGCGACGGTATCGTCGGCGAGGTCGAGGCGCAGATCGGCATTGAGGTTGGCGCGCGGATCGGTCGCGCCCTCGCCGGACAGGTTCTTCTGCCAGTAGCCTTCGCCGCCGATCGTCAGCTCGTGGCGCGACCAGTCGGAGGTCAGGCTTCCCTTGAGGCCGGTTTCGGAGAATGTGCGATTGGTCCGCTCGCCGCCGCTGTTGTTGCGCTCGTGGACGAGTTTCTCGGTGATGGAGGGGCGGAGCACCATGGTGCCGAGCCTGACCCCGTCACTGGCCACTTCGGCGTCGCGCCGCGTCCTGAGCGCCGTCGGATCGTCGAGTGTCGTCTCGCGCAGGTTCTGCCGACCGAAGTCGAGCGGCTGCGCGTTGGCATCCGGGTCCAGTTCCGGGTCGAGCGCCGCATCGCCTTCCAGCGGAGGCGTGTTGCCGTTCGGATCTCCGATGGTGGCTGTGGTGGTCGGATCCGTGCCGGTCCCGGTGGTGCCGGTTGCGCCGGTGGCATCGGTCGTCGCGGCCGTGGTCTGGTCGGCGGCCGTCGTCGTGTTCGTGCTGCTCCTGGGCAGCGGCGTCCACGTCGTCGTCGGTGCAAGTGTCTGCGCGGCGGCGGGCAGGCCAAGGCCGAGCAGGCCACAGCTCAGGAGACCGGCCGACAAGGCGGAAGCCCTGCGGCGCGCAGCTTCCGCTTCGGTCTTTGCGTTCTGAACCATCTGGACTTCGCTCGGCAATGCTGAAATGCTTACCCAAACGTAAAGCCTTGTGGTTAACGTTTGGTTGCGATCGCAGCGTTGGCTCAAAATGAGCTGTTCGGGCCGCAACGTGCAATGTTTCGCCGCTATGCTGTGCATGACATGCCCAGCCTGGGCGGGAATCTCCGTCATATTGTGGACACCGACAGACAAAAGCGTTAAAGAACCGGAATGATCAAGCGCGCTGTAAATCGTCGAAGCTGGAGCCATCGAATCGGCTCTCCGGGTGGTTTCAACCGAGCGAAACGGACTGACGCCCGAGCGGCCCTGACGGGCAGTCTGGCCGGTCCGCAACGCCATCCGGGTGATCGGCGAATTTCCGGCCGCGTGATCGTCACCGGCGTCGGCAGAGCGGCCATATCGGCACGAAGCTCGCCGCGACCTTTGCCTCGACCGGGACGCCGTCCTTCTTCGTCCATCCGGTCGAAGCCAATCACGGTGACCTCGGCATGATCGCCCGCGACGATGTGATTTGGCCATGTCCGGAGCGGCGAGAGCACCGAGCTGCATGGCATCCCGTCTATTCGCGGCGCTTCTCCATTCCGCTGATCGCCCTGACTCGAGCAACCCGACGCTCGCGCGCGAAGCCGACATCGCTCTGCTGCCGAAGGAACAGGAAGCCTGTCCGCACGGCCTGGCGCCGACGACCTCGACCATCATGCAGCTCGCCATGGGCGATGCGCTGGCCATTGCGCTGCTCGAAGCACGCGGCTTCACGGCCCATGATTTCCGCACGTTCCATCCGGGCGGCAAGCTGGGTGCCATGCTCAGCCACGTCTCCGACATCATGCACACCGGCGACAGCATCCCGCTCGTTCCGGTCGGCACCGGCATGCCGGAAGCGATTACCGTTCTGTCGATGAAGCGGTTCGGTTGCGTCGGCGTGATCGACGAGGCGGGTGCGCTGTGCGGCATCGTCACGGATGGCGACATCGCCCGTCACCTCAGCATCAATCTCGGCGAAAGCATCGTCGACGACGTGATGACGCGCAATCCGAAGACGGTCAATTCCACGATGCTGGCGACGAGCGCCATGGGCATCCTCAACCAGCACAACATTTCGGCGCTGTTCGTCACCGAAGAAGACGGCACGCCGCTCGGCATCGTGCACTTCCACGACCTGCTGCGGATCGGCGTCGCCTGATCAGGCGGGTTCGACGGTCAGATCACGGCCGTTGCAGGAGACGATCCTGACCTTGGTGCCGACGGGCAGGTCCGGGCCCAGCACCGGCCAATGGGTGTCGTCCAGGCGGATGCGTCCGCGGCCTTCCGCGATGGGTTCCTGCAAGGTGGCGGTGCGGCCGACGAGGCTCGCGCCGCGCTGGTTCAGCAGGGGCTCGTCCGTTACCTGATCCGATTTCGACAGGAACCTGCGGCCGAGCAGGGTCGAGACAACTGCTAGCGCCGCGAAGACGAGCAGCTGGATCTGCCAGCCCCACAGGGCGCTCTCCCACAGCAGCAGCGACAGGACACCGGTGGCAAGCGCCCCGATACCGATCCAAACCAGGAAGACGCCCGGCAGCAGCAGTTCGGCGGCGAGCAGCAGCAGGCCGAGCAGCCACCAGCTCCAGGGACCGAGTTCGACGACCGCGCGGCTCAGCATGTTCAGTTCTCCCGCTCAGGCGCAAAGGGATTGATCACCGGCGTGGTGCGGGCAGGGGGCACCGGCGGCGCCACCGGACGAGGCTTGGGTGCCGAGGTCTGCTCGCCGAACACTTCGCGGGCGATGGCGCCGATCCCGCCGAGCGAACCGATCAGGCTCGAGGCTTCCATCGGCATCAGCACGATCTTGGAATTCGGCGCCGTGCCGATCGCGCTCATCGCCTCGGTGTATTTCTGCGCAACGAAGTAGTTGATGGCATTGAGGTCGCCGGCGGCGATCGCCTCGGACACCATGCGCGTTGCCTTGGCTTCCGCCTCGGCCAGCCGCTCCCTGGCTTCCGCCTCGCGATAGGCGGCTTCGCGCTGGCCTTCCGCCTGCAGAATGGCGGATTGCTTGGCACCTTCGGCGCGCAGGATCTGCGCGTTACGGAAACCTTCGGCTTCCAGCACCTGGGCGCGCTTTTCGAGCTCGGCCTTCATCTGCCGGCCCATGGCATCCACCAGATCCTTCGGCGGCTGGATGTCCTTGATCTCGACGCGGGTGACCTTGATGCCCCAGGGGCCGACGGCCTCGTCGACGACGCGCAGCAGCCGGTCGTTGATGACCTCGCGGTTGGACAGCAGTTCGTCGAGATCCATCGAGCCCATGACCGATCGGATATTGGTCATGGTGAGGTTGAGGATGGCGTTCTGCAGATCGGCAACCTGATAGGCCGCCTGGGCGGCATTAAGGATCTGGTAGAAGGCGACCGCATCGGCGGAAACGCTCGCATTGTCCTTGGTGATGACTTCCTGGGTCGGAACGTCGAGCACCTGCTCCATGACATTGAGCTTGGAGCCGATCCGCTCGATGAAGGGGACGATCAGGTTGAGGCCGGGTTCGAGCGTGCGCGTATAGCGGCCGAAGCGCTCGATCGTGTAGCGGAAGCCCTGCGGCACGGTCTTGATACCGGCAAAGAGAACGAGGATGACGAGCGCGACCAGCGCGATGACGACGATATCGGGACCTGCAAAATCCATGACGAGCGCTCCTGTTTGTAGCCTGCGCCCCGTCGAGGCGCCGTCCG
>JAHRYZ010000442.1 GCA_020621905.1 Rhizobium sp. | reverse complement strand
AGGGGCGCCGCGAACTTTCCGTCGGCGCCAACCGTGAAGGTCTGCAGCGTGCCGTCGCCGCAGAGCGTCGAGAACTGGAGGCCGGAAAGCGCCGGATGGATCGACCAGCAGCCCGGCGTCGGCACTTCGGCGATCTCCTTGCCTGCGGCCAGGTCGACGACGCTCACCGAGGTCGCCGGGGTGGCGTTCTGGACGAAGGCGTATTTTTCGTCGGCCGAGAGCGCCAGCAGGCTCTTCTGCGGTGCGACCTGCGCCATCTTCGGCGACACGATGATCTCGCGCTTCACCGACATGGTATCGACGTCGAACTCCTGCAACACGGCTTCGGTCGGGCCATAGGTGATGCGCTTGGCATAGGCCGAGGCGGTGTAGGCGGTCTTCTTGTCCTTGGTCAGGACGAACTGCGTCACCAGGCCGACGCTCAGATTGCCCTTGCGGTCCAGTTCGCCGGCGCCGACGACGTTGATCCGGCTCGCGCCGGTCCAGCTCTGGTCGACGGTAAAGACGTTCGGGCCGGGCTTGATCCGCGCCTCGACGGTGATCTTCTCGGGAACGAATTCCTCTTCGGCGAAAGCCTGGCCCATGGCGAGGGTACTGACCGCAGCGGCCAGACATGTTCTCAGAAACCGCATCGTTTAGTCTCCATTCGATTGCCGTCGCAACAGTCCTAGCGACTCCGTCGAGCCCGATCTATCCACCCGCGCATTGGCATATGCCTAATTTTTGAGCTTCCCCGTATTTGCCTTTTTTGATTGCAACGCGCCTTCCGCGGTTTTACTATGCTGCGCTGCGAAGGCGGCATGCCGCCAGCGCGCGCCTATCTGGAAAATCGACGATGATGTTCAGCGAGACCGCGTTCGAAGACGTATCGGAACAGGAAAAATCGCTTCCCGGCTGGAGCCAGGAATATCGACAGCTGTCGCCGGGGCCGTTTCAGGGCAGAGTGGCGATGCTGCAGTTTCCCGGATTGACCATCATCCGCGAGCGCATGAACGCCGCCGTCGAGCAGCATTATTCAGCACCCGACGACAGCCTGATCTTCTTTGCCCAGTCGGCCGAGTCCGGGGGCGTTCGCATCGACGGGCGATTCTTCGGCGGTAACACGATCGGCTTCGGCCACCACTGGCGCGAAAGACTCTCCGTGAGCGCGCCGATGAGCGACTACCTGCTGGCGGTGGTGAAGCTCGATGACCTGCCGGTCGACGCGCCGATCAAGACCGGCATTCTGCAAGGCCCGGCCGCCGTCCAGGCGGAAAGCCTCTATCAATGGCTGAACTCGCTGCTGGAAGTCCATATGAGCGACCCCGCGGGCCTGCCGAAGCAGTTGCGCAGCCTGCTTCCCGACATGATCCGCGACCGGTTGGGCCTGCTGCAGGAGAGCTGCACGCCGGAAGAAGAGCCGTCCACGGACAAGGAGCCGTCGGAATTCGCGATCTACCGCGAAATGGAGCAATGGCTCGAGGAGAATGCGCGCGAGGCGATCACCGTCACCGACCTCGCCCGGCAGCTGAGGCAGTCAAGCCGCACATTGCGCGCCGCCTGCCAGACCGTCATCGGCTACCGCCTGGACGACGTGCTGCTGATCCGCAGGCTCAACCATGCCCGACGCGATCTGATCGCCGCACGCGGCGCACCCCGCCGCGTATCGGACATCGCCCTCGACTGGGGTTTTTTCCACTGGGGCCGCTTCTCGACCCGCTATCACGCCCTGTTCGGAGAAACGCCGTCGCAGACCATGCGGGTTCGCAACT
>JAHRYZ010000441.1 GCA_020621905.1 Rhizobium sp. | reverse complement strand
TCATCTATGTGGATTCGGAGGCCGGTCGCGGCACTTCGTTCCACATCTTCCTACCGCGGCACCATCCGGAGCAGGAGGTCCAGCCCGACGCCCAGGCCGCGAACGGCGCGGCCAAGGCGCCGCCGGCCGAGGCGAAGCCGAGGGCCAGCTGACCGGGCAGGGCACCATTCTGCTGGTCGAGGACGAGGAGGGCCTGCGCTCGCTGAATGCGCGGGGCCTGCGCTCGCGCGGCTACAGCGTGATCGAGGCCTCGAACGGCATCGAGGCGATGGAGGCGCTGGATCAGGAGGACGGGGCGGTCGATCTCGTGGTTTCCGACGTCGTGATGCCGGAGATGGACGGGCCCACGCTGCTGAGGGAGATGCGGATCCGAAATCCCAATCTCAAGATCATCTTCGTCTCCGGCTATGCGGAAGAAGCGTTCGAGAAGAGCCTGCCGGAAAACGAGCAGTTCGCCTTCCTGGCAAAGCCCTTCGCGCTCAGCGCGCTGGTCGCCAAGGTCAAGGAGACCATGGCGCCGTCGTGAGGGCGACTCGCGCCCGGGCAGTCAGGGGTGAACTCACTCCTTCCGCCGGATCACACCTTCGAGCTTCGTTGCTGCAGCCACGGTGTTGGAGACCGTGCCGTACTTGCGGACATTCGTATGCAGGAGTTCAAGGCGCTGATCGGTTTCGTCGGTATCGACGATGAGTTCATAGTCGATCGAAGCCATCTTCGGCGGGCTGTCTTGCCTGACACCGTGGAGCTTCACTTCCACGCCCCGCAGTTGGAACTTGATCATCGGCGTCACCCGCTCGATGCCCTTGATCATGCAAGCGGCGATAGCGGCAAGGAACAGCTCCGCCGGATTGAAGGCATCCGGCCGGCCGTTGACGTCCGTGTCGAGGACAATTTCAGCCGCTTTGGCAGAGGCGATGCTGCCATGCGAATCGATCCGCTTGGCGCTGACCCGGTATTCGAGCATCGGTTGATCTCAAGCCGCGAGCCAACGCGCGAGGTCGTCCGGCTTGGGCAGGCCGCCCGCATGCACCACCTTGCCGTCGACGACGATCCCCGGCGTGGATGCGATGCCGTAACCGGCGATGGCCGCATAGTCGGTCACCTTTTCAATGGTGACGGAAATGCCAAGCTTGTCGGCTTCGGTCTGAACCATCTCGGCCGTCGCGGCGCACCGCTTGCAGCCGGGACCGAGAATTTTGACTTCCTTCATGGATATTCTCCGTTAGCTCACGAGAAAAGGGCGTTGAAGATGAAGCCGACCGCCAGAATGCCGGTCCCGACGACACCAACGAACACGGCGATCAGGCGGATCGTGAGGACCTTGCGAAGGATAATCATCTCCGGGAGCGACAGCGCGATCACCGACATCATGAAGGCGAGCACGGTTCCGAGCGCGGCACCTTTGGTGATAAGCGCCTCGACAACGGGGATGATTCCGGCGGCGTTCGAATACATGGGAATGCCGATCAGCACCGCTGCCGGCACCGACCACCAGGCGTCCCGGCCCATGATCGAGGCCAGCAGGTCCGAGGGTACATAGCCGTGAATGAATGCGCCCACGGCAATACCCGCGATGATCCATGGCCAGACCTTGCCGACGATTTCCTTCACGGCGTCGATGCCGGCCTTGATGCGGTCGACGACCGAAAGTTGTTCCGGAGGAAGCTCGGCCGCGTCCGATCGGATGTTGCGAACCCATTCCTCGAGCCAGTGCTCGAGATGCAGCCGGCCGATGATCCAGCCGGAGACGATGGCGACGGCAAGGCCA
>JAHRYZ010000440.1 GCA_020621905.1 Rhizobium sp. | reverse complement strand
GCGGGAACCGGCCCTGGGCGCCCCGCCGCGGCATGACGAACGGGAGCCAGCCCGTCGACTTCAATCGGACTCTGAATCGCAAGCTTTGCGGCCAAGCCGCTGCTCCGATTCATCTTTTCCCCGACGATCCGCCGCCGCCCCGTTCCCCGGCGCACCCGCCGGCCACCCCGAAACGAGGGCCGCAGGCATTTAAAAAGCCAATTGCCAGCCCTCGCGATTTGCGCATAACCTTTGCGATCTACTGCGGCGCAGCAGAACGCCGCAGGCTTTCGGGAGGATTCGAGACATGAACAGAACCGTCGTCGTCACCGGATCGACCAGCGGCATCGGCCTGGCCATCGCCCGGGCGTTTGCCGCCCATGGTGACAATGTCGTCATCAACGGCTTTGGCGATGCCGCCGAGATCGAGGCGATCCGCCAGAGCCTGGAAGTCTCCGGCGGCCGGGCGATCTATCACGGCGCCGACATGTCGAAGCCGGCCGAGATCGACGACCTGATGGCGACCGCCGCGCATGAGTTCGGCATGGTCGACGTTTTGGTCAACAATGCCGGCATCCAGCATGTCTCGGCGGTCGAGGACTTTCCGACCGAGAAATGGGACCAGATCATCGCCATCAATCTGTCCAGTTCCTTCCATACCATTCGCGCAGCTGTGCCCGCGATGAAGGAAAAGAAGGCCGGGCGCATCATCAACGTCGCATCCGCCCACGGCCTGATCGCCTCGCCCTTCAAGTCGGCCTATGTCGCCGCCAAGCACGGCATCATGGGGCTGACCAAGAGCGTGGCGCTGGAACTGGCCGAATTCGGCGTGACGGTGAATGCCATCTGCCCCGGCTATGTGCTGACCCCGCTCGTCGAAAAGCAGATCCCCGACACGGCCAGGGCACGCGGCATTTCCGAGGCTGAGGTGAAATCCGACGTGATGCTGAAATTCCAGCCGACCAAGGAATTCGTGGCCGTGGAGGAAGTGGCGGCGGTGGCGATCTTCCTTGCCAGCGATGCGGCGCGCCAGATCACCGGCACGCATATCTCGATAGACGGCGGCTGGACCGCGCAATAACATCGGCCCATGGGCCAGCGAGAAGACAAAGCATGACCGATTGCATCCGTTTCATCCTGAACGGCGAGGACGTCGCAGTATCCGGCTTCGAGCCGACGGAGACGCTGCTCGACTTCCTCAGGCTGAAACGCCGGCTGACCGGCACCAAGGAAGGCTGCGCCGAGGGCGACTGCGGCGCCTGCACCGTTCTCGTCGGCCGGCTCGACGGCGGACGCCTCGCCTATGAGACGGTCAATGCCTGCATCCGCTTCCTAGGCTCGCTGAACGGTACCCATGTGGTGACCGTCGAGCACCTGGCCGCCGAGAACGGCAATTTGCATCCCGTCCAGCAGGCCATGGTCGACTGTCACGGCTCGCAATGCGGCTTCTGCACGCCGGGCTTCGTCATGTCGCTCTACGGCCTGTGGCTGTCGAACGACAAGCCGTCGCGCGCCGAGATCGAGCGCGCGCTGCAGGGCAATCTCTGTCGCTGCACCGGCTATGAACCCATCGTCAAGGCGGCCGAACAGGTCGCGCGCACCCGCCCGAGCGCGCTGTTCGACCCGCTGGAGCGCGACCGCACCAATATCATGGCCCGGCTGTGGAACCTGCAGGGCAGCGATACCATCACCGTGGTCAAGAACGACCGCCGGCTGATCGTGCCCGGTTCGGTCGCAGCGCTCGCCGACCTGCTGGCCGAAGAGCCCGAGGCGACGATCGTCGCTGGTGCGACGG
>JAHRYZ010000439.1 GCA_020621905.1 Rhizobium sp. | reverse complement strand
CGTTGGCGCCTCGGGCGTCACGCCGACGATGTGGAACATCGGAGCCGCCGAGGTCGTGGCGAAGGCGGCGCCGAAGGCCTTGAGGTCGTCGGCCGTCGGGTGAGCCTGCTCCAGGCCTATGACGGCCGGGATGGCGTTGGGCGCCAGCGTGCCGACCCGGTAGCCGAGCAGCGGCCAGAAGCTGTCGTCGCGGCCCTCCATCGCCTCCACCTCGACCACCAGCCGCGCCTTGCGGTTCTCGTCCAGATGACAGCCGGCCTCGGGCGCTCGGCCAGTGAGCGCGATGCAGATGTCGAGGAAATCGGGGTATTTCATCGTGCGGGCGCCGAGCACGCTGTTGGCATAGACGACGGCGTTCGATTCGGCCCAGGCGATGTTCTCGCCTTCGGCCGGGGCGCCGTCGAGCTGGTAGGGCGCGCAGGTGAAGGTCGGGCGGGCGCCCATGCGGACATAGGCATCGGCCAGTGCGCTGGCCGCCATCGAGAGAACCGGGTCGGTGCCCTGCTCGCGCCAGCGGGCCTGGTCGGCGGAAATGGCATTGAGCGAGGTCGGCACGACGACCCTGCCGCCCCAGTCCGCGAGCTTTTCCGCGAAGTCGAGGCTTGCCGGGCCGGTATAGATGCAGCCGTCGACATGGACCTGGGCGACGTCGATCAATCGCCCGGCGCCGAGCAGTTCGGCCATGCGCACGACGATCCGCATGGCGGTGCGCGTCGCCTGCGGCACGCCGTCTGACAGAAGGTGTTGGTCCTTGTCACTCAAGACGAGTTTCGGCAAGCCGGCGGGCGGGACCGCGTCGTTCAGCCCGTGGCTGGCGCCCGGCACGGCCACCAAGCCGGCCTCGATGCGAATGGCACCCAGCCCTTCGAGGCGGGCGAAAGCTTCCGGCGCGATCACGGCGATCGGCAGCAAGCGGCCGTACATTTCCTCGGCAACCATGACGCCGAGCGTCAGGATCTCCTCGGCCTGCGAGAAGACCATGCCGGCCGGCGCCTTGCCGTTGAGGATGAGCTGCATCAGCACGGCGCTGCCGGTGCACGAACCGCGGCCGCCGGGGATCGCCAGGATCGTGCCCTCGAGACAGCGGCCATGCAGCGGATGCGCCTGGTCGATCACCAGGCCGGTCTCCGGGTCGACGCCGCCCCAGAAGCTGAGGGCCGTATCGGAAAAGAGCAGCGGCCCTTCGGCCGCGCCGTCGATCAGCAGGCGTGCGGGCGCGGCAAACGGCGCTTCCCCGGATTCGACTGCCATGCGCTTCCCTTCCCCGATGACCGAACTCATCGACTAGCACGCCCGAGGGGCAAATCAAGCACCAAGCCTTGCGCCCTGCACGGCCATGGGGTGTCATGGCGCCCGCCCGCCCTATGTGAAGAAAAAGTTCGGTGCGATGTCGAATCCGTCCGCTGCCGTTCGTCATGGCGATACGCACCCCTTGGGAGCGCTGTTTCAAAAAGAGGAGAATGAGAAATGCGTGTAATGGTGATGGTGAAGGCAACGGAAGACAGCGAAGAAGGCATCATGCCCTCGGCCGAATTGTTCGAGGCAATGGGCAAGTTCAACGAGGAACTGGTTCAGGCGGGCATCATGCTGTCCGGCGACGGGCTGAAGCCGTCAAAGGCTGGAAAGCGGGTCGCCTTCGACGGTCCTGACCGCCGGGTGATCGACGGTCCCTTCGCCGAGACGCGGGAACTGGTCGCCGGCTACTGGATCTGGGAGGTCAAGGACATGGACGAGGCGATTGCCTGGGTCAAACGCTGCCCCAATCCAATGATGGGG
>JAHRYZ010000438.1 GCA_020621905.1 Rhizobium sp. | reverse complement strand
CTCGCCGAGGAAAAGACCCTCGAAGAGTGGAATGCCGATGCTGTTGCCAAGGGCAACCTTGCGCCGCAGTTGAAGGTCGAGAACGAGAAGGAAAAGCCGATGACCGTCAACTACGACGAACTGGTCAAGAGCTGGCAGAAGTAATCTTCCCTCGTTAGCATGGCAAAGGACCGGGGCGCGAAACACGCGCCCCGGTCTTCATCCAAGGAGACGAAAGCCCGATGAGCGGATATATTCTGGCAATCGACCAGGGAACCACATCGACCCGGTCCATGGTGTTCGACCAGGACATGCAGATCGTCGGGGTCGCCCAGCAGGAATTCACCCAGTTCTTCCCCGATTCAGGCTGGGTCGAGCACGATGCCGAGGAAATCTGGCAGAGCGTGATTTCGACCACCCGCATGGCGGTCGCCAAGGCGGGGATCACGCTGCGCGACATCACTGCGATCGGCATCACCAACCAGCGCGAAACCGCCGTGGTCTGGGACCGCAAGACCGGCGAACCGCTGCATCGCGCCATCGTCTGGCAGGACCGCCGCACCGCCCGTTTCTGCGAGGAGCTGAAGGCCAAGGGCCTGGAGCCGCTCTTCACCACCAAGACCGGCCTGCTGCTCGATCCGTATTTTTCCGGCACCAAGCTCGCCTGGATGCTGAATTCCGTTGAAGGGCTGCGCGCCCGCGCCGAAAGGGGCGAGGTCTGCTTCGGCACGGTCGATAGCTGGCTCATCTTCCGGATGACGGCCGGCCGCGTACACGCGACCGACGCCACCAATGCCTCGCGCACGCTGATCTACGACATCGGCGAAAACCGCTTCGACGACGAGCTTCTCGACATCCTCGCCATCCCGCGCGCCATGCTGCCCGAGGTCAAGGACTGCGCCGACGATTTCGGCGTGACCGATCCGGAGATCTTCGGCGCCGAGATCCCGATCCTCGGCGTCGCCGGCGACCAGCAGGCGGCCGTGATCGGCAATGCCTGTTTCGAACCCGGAATGATGAAGTCGACTTACGGCACGGGGTGTTTTGCGCTCCTGAACACCGGAACCGACCGCGTCGCATCCTCCAACCGGCTGCTGACGACGATCGCCTATCGGCTGAACGGCGTGACGACCTATGCGCTGGAGGGCTCGATCTTCATTGCCGGTGCTGCCGTGCAATGGCTGCGCGACAGCCTGGGTTTCATCGGCAGTTCGGCCGAAACAGACGGCCTGGCCGCCAAGGCCGATCCGCACCAGCGCGTCTATCTCGTGCCCGCCTTCACCGGTCTCGGCGCGCCCTATTGGGATGCCGAGGCCCGCGGCGCGATGTTCGGCATGACCCGCAACACCGGCCCCGCCGAGTTCGCCCGCGCCGTGCTCGAAAGCGTTGCCTACCAGACCTATGATCTGCTCGAGGCGATGAAGAAGGACTGGGAGGGCGCGAGCGACAAGACCGTGCTGCGTGTCGACGGCGGCATGGTCGCGTCGAACTGGACCATGCAGCGTCTCGCCGACATCCTGGCCGCACCGGTCGACCGTCCGCAGATCCTCGAGACCACGGTTCTCGGTGCCGCCTGGCTCGCCGGCTCCCGCGCCGGCATCTGGCCGGACCAGAAGGGCTTTTCCGAGCATTGGAAGCGCGATCGCCGCTTCGAGCCGGGCATGGACGACTCGGAGCGCCGGCTGGCGGTCGCCGGATGGCACGATTGCGTCGCGCGCTGCCTTACGAAACGCGATTGAGAATCGCGCGCCGCAAAGGCTCGAAGGCCACCGCGGCGCGCCAACCCGCTCAGGCGGCAGCGAC
>JAHRYZ010000437.1 GCA_020621905.1 Rhizobium sp. | reverse complement strand
CGGCTCGAAGCCGCGCGCGGCGATCAGGAACTCGGCCGGGATGACGCTCGTACCCTGGTGGATCAGCTGGTAGAAGGCGTGCTGGCCATTGGTGCCGGGCTCGCCCCAGACGACCGGGCCGGAGGCACCCTGGACGGGCTTGCCGTCGATGGTGACGCTCTTGCCATTCGATTCCATGTCGAGCTGCTGCAGATAGGCGGGGAAGCGCGACAGCCTCTGGTCATAGGGCAGGATGGCGCGCGTCTGGTAGCCGAGCACGTTGCGGTGGTAGACGCCGAGCGCGCCGAGCAGCATAGGCAGGTTCTGCCCGAACGGCGCGCTACGGAAATGCTGGTCCATCGCATGGCCGCCGTCGAGGAAGCGCCCGAAGTCCTCTTCGCCGATGGCGATCATCAGCGGCAGGCCGATCGCCGACCAGATCGAATAGCGCCCGCCGACCCAGTCCCAGAAGCCGAACACCCGCTCGGCATCGATGCCGAAGGCGGCGACCTTGTCGAGCGCGGTCGATACCGCGGCGAAGTGCTTGCCGACCGCCGCTTCGCCGAGCTTTTCGGCGACGAACCGGCGGGCCGTCTGCGCATTGGTCATGGTTTCGATCGTCGTGAACGTCTTCGAGGCGACGACGAACAGCGTCGTCTCGGCGGCAAGCGTCTTCAGCGTGTCGCTGATGTGGGCGCCGTCGATATTGGAGACGAAATGCAGGCGCGGACCGTCATGGAACGGGGCGAGCGCCAGTGTCGTCATCACCGGTCCGAGGTCGGAGCCGCCGATGCCGATATTGACGACATCGGTGATTGGCTTGCCGGTCGCGCCGGCGAGCGCGCCCGAGCGGATCCCTTCGGCAAAGCGGCCCATGGCGGCGAGAACCGCATTGACGTCGGGCATCACGTCTCGGCCGTCCACCATGACCGGCGTGTTGGACCTGTTGCGCAAGGCGGTGTGGAGCACTGCTCGCCCTTCGGTGAAATTGATCGGCGCGCCGGAGAACATCGCGTCGCGCTTGTCAGCGACTCCCGCTGCGACGCAGAGCTCCTCGAGCAGGGCCATGATCTCCCCGTTCACCGCGCATTTGGAATAGTCCATCAGCAGGTCGTCCAGCGTAGCGCTGAAACGGGCGAAGCGCTCGGCGTCGGCGGCAAAGGCGGCGCGCAGATCCTCGGCACGGGTGGCCGCGGCGGTGCTCGTGAGTTTGTCGATGATAGCCTGCATTTTAGTGTCCCTGATTTGGCGGAGATGGGGGCGACACTATTCCGGGCGATGCCGCCGATCAAGCGCACGAAAACGCCCGGATTGCGCAAGGCAAATCCGGGCGTCGGATATGGAGCGGCCAGACTCGACCTTTACTTGGCCGGTTCGCTGTCGCGCAGCTCGCGCCGCAGGATCTTGCCGACATTCGACTTCGGCAGTTCGCTGCGGAATTCGATGAAGCGCGGACGCTTGTAGTTGGTCAGGTTGGCGGCACAATGGGCCTTGAGGTCGGCCTCGGTGAGGGCCGGGTCCTTCTTGACGACGAAGATCTTTACCGCCTCGCCGGAATGCGCATCCGGAACCCCGATCGCTGCGCATTCGAGTACGCCCGGATGCATGGCCGCGACTTCTTCGATCTCGTTCGGATAGACGTTGAATCCGGAGACGAGGATCATGTCCTTCTTGCGGTCGACGATCTTGACGTATCCGCCCTCGTTCATCATGCCCATGTCGCCGGAGCGGAAGAAGCCGTCCTCGGTCATGACCTTTTCGGTCTCCTCGGGGCGCTGCCAGTAGCCGGCCATGACCTGCGGTCCGCG
>JAHRYZ010000436.1 GCA_020621905.1 Rhizobium sp. | reverse complement strand
CATTCCCGACGATGTCGTGATGGGGTGGTGAGGACGATCCCGCCCACGGAGAAATGCCCCTCACCCTGACCCTCTCCCCGCAAGCGGGGAGAGGGAATGGCCGCGGCCGCGCCGATTATCCCTTCTCCCCGTTCACGGGGAGAAGGTGCCGGCAGGCGGATGAGGGGCCGTTCTTGAAAACGGACCCTTAAGCCGCCAGCGCCTTGGCGATCTGTGCGCGCAGGGTGCCGAGGTCCTTGGCAAAACCGCGAATGCCTTCGGCGAGTTTTTCGGTCGCCATGGCATCCTCGTTCATCGCCCAGCGGAAGGCCCTCTCGTCGAGTGAGGCGCGCGGCTCGGCCTTGACGCTGTCCGGCGATAGCACGCGCGGCAGGTCGCCAGTCGCGGCGTCGAGTTCGTCGAGCAGCTGCGGGCTGATCGTCAGGCGGTCGCAGCCGGCCAGCGCTTCGATCTCGCCGGCATTGCGGAACGAGGCGCCCATGACGATCGTCTTGATGCCGTTCGACTTGTAGTAGTTGTAGATCGAGCGCACCGAGAGCACGCCCGGATCGGTCTCCGACGTGTAGTTCTCGCCGGTTGACTTCTTGTACCAGTCGAGGATACGGCCGACGAAGGGCGAGATGAGGAAGACATTGGCGTCGGCGCAGGCGATCGCCTGGGCCTTGGAGAAGAGAAGCGTCAGGTTGCAGTCGATGCCTTCGCCCTGCAGCACTTCGGCGGCGCGGATGCCCTCCCAAGTCGAGGCGAGCTTGATCAGGATGCGGTCGCGCTCAATGCCGCGCTCCTTGTAGGCGGCGATGATCTGGTGCGCCTTGGCGATCGACGCCTTGGTGTCGAAGGAAAGGTCGGCATCGACCTCCGTCGACACGCGGCCCGGTACGAGGCCGGCCAGCGCTGCGCCGACGGAAACGGCCAGCCGATCGGCGATGGCCTCGACCACGGCCTCGTCCGCGCCACCCTTGGCCTTGCCCCAGGTGATCGCTTCCTTGAAGGCGTCGGCAAAGGCGTCCGTGCCAAGCGCCTTCAGAACGATCGAGGGATTGGTCGTGCAGTCCACCGGCTTCAGGCGCGAAGCTGTACGAGTTTGGAGGTCATGATCGTTATCCCTGTTCTTCGAAGCGGCCCGGTTGTGGAAAGGGTCGGGGCCGAAAAATTCGTGCCGACTATCACCAGCGGAAGATGGCAAAGTCAAGAATGCGGGAAAACGATTCTAATCGATTAATTGATCCATCAGCCTTAACGCTCAGCCGCAGATTTTTCCTGCCTCCCAGCCGAGCATGGCGCGCTTGCGCGTCAGACCCCAGTGATAGCCGGTGAGCGCGCCGCTCTTGCCGAGCGCGCGGTGGCACGGCACCACGAAGGAAATCGGATTGCGGCCGACCGCCGCACCGACCGCCCGGTTCGCCGTCGGCTGGCCGATCCTTGCGGCGATGTCGGAATAGGTGACCGCCTTGCCGAGCGGGATTTCCAGCAGGCTCTCCCACACCCGCACCTGGAAATCCGAGCCGATCAGAACGACGCGCAGCGGCTGCTCGCCCGACCATTTCTGCGGGTCGAAGATGCGGGCCGCATAGGGCGCGGTCGCGGCCTGGTCGGCGACATAGTTGGCCTGCGGCCAGCGCTCCGCCATGTCGTCGAAGCAGGCGGCCTCGCCGCCCGGGTCGGCGAAGGCTAGCCCCGCCAGCCCCCGCTCGGTCACCATCACCAGCGCCAGCCCAAAGGGCGAGGGATGAAAGCCGTAGCGCAGGGTGAGCCCTGCCCCGCGCGCCTTCCATTCGCCCGGCGACATGGCCT
>JAHRYZ010000435.1 GCA_020621905.1 Rhizobium sp. | reverse complement strand
TGCCAAACGCCATGTTGTCGTAGACCGTCATATGCGGATAGAGCGCATAGGACTGGAACACCATGGCGATGCCGCGCTTCGACGGCGGCACGTTGTTGACCACCTGGCCGTCGATGATCATCTCGCCCGAGGTGATGTCCTCGAGCCCGGCGATCATGCGCAGCAAAGTGGACTTGCCGCAGCCGGACGGGCCGACGAAGACGACGAACTCGCCCACCTCGATCGTCAGGTCGATGCCGTGCAGGACCTTCACCTGCCCGTAGGTCTTGCGGATATCCTTGAGAACCAGGCCCGTCATCTCATTCCTCCCAATCAGGCGTGGCGCGCGAAATGAGCGCCCCAGGCCGGCAGTTCCACTCCGTCGTTCTTTGTCTCACTCGCAAAGCCATGGCCTTCGAGCGTATTCCACTGGCCATCCGGCAGGACGGCATGCGCAGGTTCGGCGCCCATGTTGAACAGGCACAGCAGCGTCTCGTTGCCGAGCGTGCGGGTATAGGACAGCACATTGCCCTCCACCGGATGGAAGACGATGCCGCCCTTGGCGAAGGCCGGATGCTGCCGGCGGAAGGCAAGGAAACGGCGATAGTGCTCGAGCACGCTCGCCTCGTCGCCCTGCTGCGTGTCCACCGCCTTCAGAACGTGTTCCACCGGGATCGGCAGCCAGGTCTTCTGCGCCGTGGAAAAGCCGGCCTGCGCCGTCTTGCTGTCCCAGACCATCGGCGTGCGGCAACCGTCGCGGCCCTTGAATTCCGGCCAGAACTGGATGCCGTAGGGGTCCTGCAGATCCTCGAAGGCGATGTCGGCTTCGGTCAGCCCCAGTTCCTCGCCCTGATAGATGCAGACCGAGCCGCGCTGGGTCATCAGGATGGCGCACAGCATCTTGGCGAAGGCGTCGCGGTCGACGACATCGGCGCCCCAGCGGCTGACATGGCGCACCACGTCGTGGTTGGAAAAGGCCCAACAGGCCCAGCCCTCGGGCGCGGCTTCGGCAAAGGCCTTCTGCACCTCGGCGACGCGGGCCGGCGTCAGCGGATCGGGCGCCAGGAATTCGAAGGCGTAGCACATCTGCATCTTGTCGTTGCCGGAGGTGTATTCGCCGACGATTTCGAGACCGCGCTGGCTGTCACCCACCTCGCCGACCGCGGCGATCGCCGGGAACTCGTCGAGCAGAGCGCGGAAGCGCTTGAGGAAGGCGATATTTTCCGGACGGTTCTTGTCGTAGATGTGTTCCTGGAAATTGTAGGGATTGACCGCCGGCGCGGTCGAGGCATTGCGGCGCTCCGGCGCCAGCGCCGGATTGTCGCGCAGCAGCTTGTCGTGGAAGTAGAAATTGATGTGTCGAGGCGGAAGCCGTCGACGCCGCGCTGCAGCCAGAAACGCGTGGCATCGAGCACCGCATCCTGGACCCGCGGATTGTGCATGTTGAGGTCCGGCTGCGAGGTCAGGAAGTTGTGCATGTAATACTGCATGCGGGTCGGGTCCCAATGCCATGCGGACCCGCCGAAGATCGACAGCCAGTTGTTCGGCGGCGTGCCGTCCGGCTTCGGATCGGACCAGACATACCAGTCGGACCGTTCATTGATGCGGCTCGACCGGCTCTCGACGAACCAGGGATGCTGATCCGACGTGTGGGAGATCACCAGGTCGATCATCACCCGGATACCGAGGCGATGCGCTTCGGCGATCATGCCGTCGAAATCCGCCAGCGAACCGAACATCGGGTCGACGTCGACATAGTTCGACACGTCGTAACCGAAATCCTTCATCGGCGAGGTGAAGAACGGCGAGATCCAGATGGCGTCGGCGC
>JAHRYZ010000008.1 GCA_020621905.1 Rhizobium sp. | reverse complement strand
GCCCTGCCCGTGTCGCGAGCTGCCTCGATAGGGGAGAGGCCTGCAGCATGGCCATGCTCGACATCGATCATTTCAAGCAGCTCAACGACACCTACGGACACGAGATTGGTGACCGCGTGCTGAAGGCCGTCGCCACGCGGCTGTCGAGCCTGGTGGAAGACAACGACTACCTGCTGGCGCGGCTCGGTGGCGAGGAGTTCGGCATTCTGCTGACAGGCATGGATTGCGAGAGCGCAAGCCAGTTCTGCGAAACCGTGCGCCGGTGCGTGGCCGAATTGCGGGTCGCGCTCGACGATACCGACATCGCGGTGACCGCGTCGATCGGGGTTGCCGAAGTGGCGGGGCTGGAGAATTTCAGCAATTACCTCAACGCGGCAGACCAGTTTCTCTATCTCGCCAAGCGCTACGGCCGCAACCGGGTCTATTCCGACAACACGCTCCTGCGGATGCTCGCCACCGGCGGCTGAGGCCTGCCCGCATCTTCCGGTCCGCCCGAGGCCGGGCGGAACGCTGGCAATCGCCGGCGCGCTGCCTATATAGGGCAGACGACCTTCCTCCCATCCGGAGTCTCCGGCCATGGCCCCCATCATTTCCGTGCGTTCCCTCTCCAAGACCTATGCCAACGGGTTCAAGGCGCTCGACGACGTGTCGCTCGACATCGAGGAGGGCGAGATCCTTGCCTTGCTCGGCCCGAACGGCGCAGGCAAGACGACGCTGATCTCCATCATCTGCGGTATCGCCAATCCGAGCGAAGGCTCGGTGACGGTGGACGGCTACGACGTGGTGCGCGACTTCCGCAAGACCCGCGGTCTGATCGGCCTGGTGCCGCAGGAACTGACCACCGACATGTTCGAGACCGTGGTCAACACGGTCAGCTTCTCCCGCGGCCTGAACGGGAAGAAGCCGGCGCCGGAGCATATCGACAAGCTGCTGCGCGAACTGACGCTGTTCGAGAAGCGCAACAACGCTGCGCGAACTGTCGGGCGGCATGAAGCGCCGGGTGTTGATCGCCAAAGCCTTGTCGCACGAGCCGCGCATCCTGTTTCTCGACGAGCCGACCGCCGGCGTCGATGTCAGCCTGCGCAAGGACATGTGGCAGCTGGTGCGCCGCCTGCGCGAAGGGGGCGTGACCATCATCCTCACCACCCACTACATCGAGGAAGCGCAGGAGATCGCCGACCGCATCGGCATCATCGACCGTGGCCGGCTGATGCTGGTCGAGGACAAGGACACGCTGATGCGCAAGCTCGGCGGCAAGCAGCTGAGCATCGAATTGAAGGCGCCGATCAGCGAGATACCCGAGGCGCTTGCCGCCTGGAACCTCTCGCTGTCCGAGACCGGCGAGCAGCTGGTTTACCAGTATGACGACGAGAGCAATCACGGCGGCATCGCGCGGCTCTTGGCAGCCGTCGAGGCGGCGGGCATCGGTTTTGCCGACCTGTCGACCCACCAGACCTCGCTGGAAGACATTTTCGTTTCCCTGATCGGAGAAGGCAGATGAATTTCGAAGCGATCAAGGCGATCTATTATTACGAAATGGCGCGCACGCGCCGCACCCTGCTGCAGAGCGTGGTCTCGCCGGTCATTACCACGGCGCTCTACTTCATCGTCTTCGGCGCGGCCGTCGGTTCGCGCATGGAGCCGGTCGACGGCGTCGGCTATGGCGGCTTCATCACCCCGGGCCTGATCATGCTGACGCTGATCACCCAGTGCGTGGCGAACGGCTCGAGCGGCATCTATTTCCCGAAATTCACCGGCACGATCTACGAGATCCTCTCGGCGCCGATCGCCATGACGGAAATCCTCATCGGCTATGTCGGCGCAGCGGCGACCAAGGGCATGATCATCGGCCTGATCATTCTCGCCACGGCCGCCTTCTTCGTCGACCTGCGCATCGATCACCCTGTCCTGATGCTGTTCTTCATGCTGCTGACGGCGATCGCCTTCAGCCTGGCCGGATTCATCATCGGCATCTGGGCGAAGAACTTCGAACAGCTGAGCATGGTACCGATGCTGGTCGTTCCGCCGCTGACCTTCCTCGGCGGCACCTTCTACTCGGTGAGCGTGCTGCCGCCCTTCTGGCAGACGGTCAGCCATTTCAATCCGGTGCTCTATCTGGTGAGCGGCTTCCGCTGGAGCTTCTTCGAGGTGTCGGACGTGCATCCGCTGATCAGCCTCGGCATGATCGGCCTGTTCCTCGCCGTCTGCCTCGGCTTTCTCGCCTGGGTGTTCCGCACGGGCTACAAGCTGCGCGCCTGACCACCGTTCAGTCGCGCAGGCGCAGTTCGTCGCTCTGCATCTGCAGCGAGCCGAGCGTCGACAGGAAGCTCATGCCGAGCAGGCTCTGGTCGAGCTGGCCCTTTTCGATCACGGCGGCCTGGATGCCTTCGCGCAGGATCGGACCAAGCGCCACCTGCCGCAGGCGGACCGGCGCCGCCATGGCCCGACCGTTGGCCGTCAGGATCGTCTGGGTGAAGGCGAGGTCGGCGGGATCGATGCCGATGCGCATGGCATCCTCGTAGCGCAGAGCCACGGCGCTCGCGCCGGTGTCGATCAGCACCGGAACCGATACCCCGTTGACGTCGACCGAGGTTTCGAAATGGCCGCCGAGCGACTTGTGCAGGATGACCTCCGCCGCGCCCTCGCTGGTGGTGACGACCACGGCGTGGCCGGGGATGAGCCCGGCCAGCAGCCGGTCTCCGATCGACTGCAATTCCATGCGGTAGAGATAGCCGGTGACGAGCGCGAGCATGATCAGCAGCCAGACGGCGAGCTGCCGGGCGCTCTCGCCCAGCGAGCGGCGCGAGGCGACAAGGCCGACCGACAGCAGGGCGGCGAAGGGCAGCAGGCGGATGAAGCTGCCGAAATCCTCGTTGGCCATGCCGAAGCTCTGTCCGGTGTCGTGGTTGACGACGAGCACGGCGAGGCCGAAGCCGAGAATGGCAAGAACGATGATCAGCCGCATCAATTGGTCTCCCGCTCCCTGGCCATGCGGCTGCGGCGGGTCTCGCGGCGTGGCTTGCGCTCGACGGTCTCGAGCGCGCGGGCAGGCGGTTGATCGGCGGCGCTCGGCGTCGGTATAGCCGTCAGGCGCCGATCTCGTCGCTGGTGCGGCCGCAGCCGAAGCAGTAACCGTGTTCATGTCGATCGAGCAGACGATGCAGGGCGATCCCATCAGGCGGCTCGGTTACGGGGTCGGGATTATCGGGTGCTCGGGGGCTGCCAGCGGGCGCAGCGCTGCGATTCCGTCACCCGTTGCGGCCCGACGTATCGCCGTGTGGCTGCCGCCCGCGGCGGACCGGCGGTGAAGTCGGGCGGCAGCGGCCGCGACCAGCACGGCGGGAAGCGACAGCGAGGCCGAGGGAACCATCAGGGCCGCGGCGAGCACGAGGCCGGTGACGAGCGCGCTGTTCAGCGAGGACTTGAGCGGCGCACCGGCTGCGACCGCCAGGCCGCCGGTGCGCGCCGGCGGGAGCGCCGACCAGTGCCATACCATCAGCGCGCGGCTGAGCGCGGCGACGGCCAGCAGGCAAAGAGAGGCGGCGAGGGGGCCGAGATGCGTGGCCAGTTCCGCGATCGCGGCGGCGCGAAGCCCATAGGCGATGACCAGGGCAACGGCACCATAGGAGCCGATGCGGCTGTCCTTCATGATCGCCAGCGCATGGTCGCGATCGCGTCCTCCGCCAAGGCCGTCGACGGCGTCCGACAGGCCGTCCTCATGCAGCGCGCCGGTCACGCCGGCCTGCACGGCAAGCGCGGCAAAGGCGGCAAGGAGAGGGCTCGCGTCGAGCAGAAGCATGAGGCCGAGTGTCGCGGCCGCCGGCAGGGCGACCAGCAGGCCGGCCAGCGGAAAGGCCCTGACCCCGCGCGACAGACTGCCGTCATGGCCTTCGAAAACGCGGGCCGGCACGGTGATCCGGCTGAGGAAAGAGACCGCCCGGGCGGTGTCGGTCAGATAGGCACGCCAATCCATGGGATCGGTTCACTCCATTGCAAAGACGACGGTGCGCACCGTTTTTTGGCTTGTTGCGGCAGGGCGCGGTCCGTATTAGAGGAGCCAACAAAGCCCGATTTCGACGCAGATTACAAGGAAGCTTACTCATGACCGTGACCGGCCTGCCATTCGACGATTTCCGTGCGCTGTTGCGTGACCTGCCCGGTCCCGATACTGCGGCGCTGGTGGCGGCGCGCGAGCGTGACCGGCAGCTGACCAAGCCGGCCGGCGCGCTGGGCCGGCTCGAGGAGATCGCCTTCTGGCTCGCCGCCTGGACCGGCCGTCCACCGGCCGTCACGCGCCCGCTGGTCGCCATCTTCGCCGGCAATCACGGCGTGACCAAGCACGGGATCACGCCCTATCCGTCGTCGGTGACGCAGCAGATGGTCGAGAACTTCGCCGCCGGCGGGGCGGCGATCAACCAGATCTGCGCGACCTATGATCTCGGCCTGAAGATCTTCGACCTGGCGCTCGACTATCCGACCGGCGACATCACCTGCGAGGCCGCCCTTTCCGAGCGCGACTGCGCCGCGACCATGGCCTTCGGCATGGAGGCGATCGCCGGCGGCACCGACCTGCTATGCATCGGGGAAATGGGCATCGGCAACACGACGATCGCCGCCGCGATCAATCTGGCGCTCTACGGCGGCACGGCCGAGGAATGGGTCGGTCCGGGTACTGGATCGGAAGGCGACGTGCTGAAGCGCAAGATCGACGCGGTGAAGACCGCCGTCGAATTCCACAAGGACCATCTCGGCGACCCGCTGGAGATTCTCCGCCGCCTCGGCGGGCGCGAGATCGCCGCCATGGCCGGCGCCATCCTCGCCTGCCGGATGCAGAAGATCCCCGTGCTGATCGACGGCTATGTCGCGACCTCGGCCGCAGCCATCCTCAAGGCCGTCAATCCGTCGGCGCTCGACCACTGCCTGATCGGTCACGTGTCCGGCGAGCCGGGCCATCTGAAGGCGATCGAGAAACTCGGCAAGACGCCGCTCCTGGCGCTCGGCATGCGGCGAGGGCACAGGTGCCGCCGCGCCGGCATCGTCAGGCGCCGCCGCCTGCCATTCCGGCATGGCGACCTTCCAAACGCCAGGTATCCACGAAGTCGGTGGCTAACGCCGCGTGCGACAAGAAAGCGCGGCAAGGCCGGGCGGCGATCGAAAGAAGACGGCACGCCCATTTCTTCGCGTCGGTCGCCCTCCAGGCTTTCGCCGGCTGATCGGCGGGCGGCGTTTCATACGAGCTGCTGGCGCTGGTCATCGGCCTTGCGCGTTCGCTTCGTCGGCGCGACGCTTGGCGGTGTCACCTTCATCATCCTGATGCTGGTGCTGTTCTGCATCGAGGCGGTCAACACGGCGATCGAGGTGGTCGACCGCATTTCGCCGGAAATCTCGACGGTGGGCCGCAACGCCAAGGATCTCGGCTCGTTTGCCGTCTTCTGCTTGCTGGTGGCGAACGGTCTCTATGCCGGCTACATCGTTTTCTTCGCCGCCTAACCGGCAACCGCTCTAAAAGCGAACCTTGGCGACGACCGCGCGGTGATCCGCCGGCCACGGTGTGACGACGATGTCCGCCTCCGGCTTCTTTTCGCCGACGACGGAAACGCTCAACGTCTCCAGCTTCGGGCCACGGCCGAAGACGTAGTCGATCCGGTCATGATGATCGTCCTTGGCGGTCGGCTCGGATGTCGGCGTCCAGGTGAAGGCGGGCTTGGCCACTTCGTCGGGATAGGCGGTGCGCAGCAGGTCCGTCATGCCGGCTTCCTGCTCGATCCTCAGCGCAGACGGATACTTCACCGCCATCGGCTGGCGGCCCGCCTTGACGGCCGCGTCGGTCCAGTCGCGATGGGACGGCTCGTTGAAGTCACCGAAGAGGAAGACGGCGTCGGCGCCCTCGGCCTGTTTCATGTCCTTCATCACCAGATCAAGCGCCGGGCCGCGCGCCTTGGTGGCCGCAGCGACGGCTTCGTCGGCGGTCTTCAGGAAGGGGGCCGGGCCGTATTCAATGCCGAGCAGCTGGTAGGGCTGGTAGGGGAAGTCGGTGAGATGAATGTTGAAGGCGTAGACCTTGCGGCCGTTGACGTCGATTTCGGCGCCGAGATCATTGTCGGTCGGCTTGCCGATCGGGTAGCGGCTGATGATCGCGTTGGCCCAAAGCGCCGGATTGGTCTTGGTCTGGTCGTAGTAGTGGAAGCCCAGCGCCTCGGCGAGTTGCTTGGCGACGCTTTGGCCGGTCGGCACGCAATCGTCGGCGTCGCAGACGTCGGGTTCCGGCTTGGTCTCCTGGATGCCGATGATGTCGGCGCCGGCGGCGCGGATCGCGGCGGCCGTCTCCGACACGTCCTTTTGCTCGTTGGCACCGCCGCCCCAGATGTTGAAGCTCATGACCGTGAGCTCGGTCGGCGTGTCGGCGGCCAGGGCCGGTGCGCCGGCGAGGGCCGTCGAGAAGAGCATTGCGGACAGCAGCTTGGTCATGGAGATCTCCCGAATCCGTCGATTTTCGCCGAAGATAGGCGGGATTGATGACAGACGCACGAAAGAAAAACGTGATTGCGGCGTGAGCCTGGGCGAAGCCGGCGGTCAGGCGAACTGACGTTTGCGCGGCTCGACCGCATGGGTCTCGGTCACGGCCGGCAGGCTTTCGAGCACGCGGCGCGCGGGCAGGATGGCGATGACTTCGGTGCCTTCGCGCAGCTTCGACTTGAGCTTGAATTCGCCGCCGTGCTTGGCAAGGATCGCTTGGACGATCGGCAGGCCGAGGCCCGTGCCCTGTTCGGCGCTCTTGATGGCGATCGAGCCCTGGCCGAAGGCGGACAGAACGACCGGGATCTCGTTTTCCGGAATGCCGGGACCGTTGTCGCGGATGGAGACATACTGGCCGCCGCCCGCCGTCCAGCCGGCCTTGATGTGGATCTCGCCGCCCTGGGGGGTGAACTTGACCGCATTGGACAGGAGATTGAGCACGACCTGGCGCATGGCCTTCTCGTCGGCCCAGACGGCCGGCAAATCGGGTTCGAATTGTTCCTCGATCGTGATGTTCTTGGCTTTGGCGCGCAATTGGACCATGCCGACGCAGTCCTCGGCGAGATCGAGCAGAGACACGACTTCCTCGTTCAGCTCGTATTTGCCGGCCTCGATGCGCGACAGGTCGAGGATCTCGTTGATCAGGTCGAGCAGGTGCTGGCCGGAGCGATGGATGTCGCCGGAATATTCCTTGTAGAGCGGATTGTTGAGCGGGCCGAGCACTTCCGTCGCCATGACCTCCGAGAAGCCGAGGATGGCGTTGAGCGGCGTTCGCAGCTCGTGCGACATCGAGGCGAGGAAGCGCGACTTGGCGAGGTTGGCCTCCTCGGCGCGGCGGCGCGCCTCGTCGGACAGCGATTTCGCCACTTCGAGCTCGGCGATCAGGTCGTCCTTTTCCGTCTGGAAGGAGAGGAGCTTGAGGTTGGCCTGATGCAGCCGGC
The DNA here is from genome assembly GCA_020621905.1 of Rhizobium sp. Taxonomy (GTDB): domain Bacteria; phylum Pseudomonadota; class Alphaproteobacteria; order Rhizobiales; family Rhizobiaceae; genus Allorhizobium. The sequence continues at coordinate 32,479 of JAHRYZ010000008.1, read as the reverse complement.
TGGTGATGTAGATGAAGAAGACGAGCGCGGTAGTGAACAGCGCGGTGACGCCGATGTCGAGCGCATGGCGGGTGGTGATCGCCACATAGACCAGCGCGCCGACGGTCGGCAGGAAGCCGAACAGCACCGCCTGGCGCAGCAGCATGTTCGACATGGCCGTGACCGACAGCACGATCAGCAGGGCCGCGCCCTTGTAGAGCACGAAGGTGTCGCCGCTGCAGGCGGTGCAGGACTGCAGCGAGAAGACGGCCCAGCAGACGCCCATGGCGGCCTGGCCGGCGAGCAGCAGGCGGCGCCACTTGACCAGGTTCGCTGTGGTCAGGTCATGGCGCGCGGCGCGCTTGACGAGGATGATGTTGAGCGCGTGGACGGTAAGGGTCGCCAGCGTCCAGAGGAAGAGCGTCGGGTCAGGATTGATGTAGGCGCCGAATCCGCTGACCATGAGGATGACGATCGGCATCACGGCCGCACCCTGCAGGGTCGCGCCGACATGCATGCCGAGCATTTCGCTCTCGAACAGCATCGTCCCGGCCTTGTTCGACTGCAAGCGTTCGCGCGTCGTGCGGACCGCCTTCGCCACAGCCGTGTTGCGATGGCCGCGGGAGAGGTCGACGATGTTCTTGTCAGTCGAGGTTGGGACGCCTTTACTCATATTGTCGGATGGTCACTTGTCGCGGATCAGGCAAAATTAGCGGGTAATTCTTAAGAAGATGCTGTCGAAAAGGATTTGTTTGCCATGCTCGCCAAGGTTTCGTTGTTGAAATGGGCCGAAATGTGAAGCGCACATGGCGCATTCTGCGCGATGCCGTCGTCGGGCTTTCGATGCTTTTCCTCGGGCTTCTGATCGCCGCCAAGCTGGAGAACGGCAATCGGCAGGTCGTCGCCGGGCATTTCACCGTGGTTGACGGCGACACGCTGATGCAGGCCGGCGCGCGTTTCCGGCTCGAGGGGATCGACGCGCCGGAGATCGACCAGAGTTGCCGCGAAGACGGTGCGCCGACCGCCTGCGGCGAGACCGCGAAGCTCAGGCTTGCCGATTGGGCGGCGCATGGCGATTTCTCCTGCAGCGGCGGCGAGCGCGACCGCTATGGCCGGTTGCTGGTCCGCTGCAGGGCCGGCAAGGCCGACGTCAATGCGGGGCTGGTGCGCGAGGGGCTTGCCGTCTCTTATGGCGATTATGTCCGCGAGGAGGCGGCGGCGCGGCTTGACGGTCTCGGCCTTTGGGCGGGCGAGTTCGAGCGGCCCGCCGACTGGCGGCGCAGCCATCAGGCAGGGGCGGAGCTCGAAGAAGGGGAACATTCTCCCGGCTTTTTGGCTTTCATTGGCCGTTGGCTTGGTGTCAACTGAGCCAACATCGCGGGAGGTATCATGAAGCTCTATGACGGTGGGCGGGCGCCCAATCCACGGCGGGTCACGGTGTTCCTCAAGGAAAAGGGGATCGAGGTCGAGATCGTGCCGGTCGATATGGGGTCGCTCGGGCACAAGTCCCCCGAGATTACCTCGAAAAATCCCTTGCAGCGGCTGCCGATCCTTGAACTCGACGATGGGACGATCCTGTGCGAATCGGTCGCCATCTGCCGCTATTTCGAGGAGAGCCAGCCCGATCCGCCGCTGTTCGGCATCGATGCCAAGGACAAGGCGCTGGTCGAGATGTGGAACCGGCGGGCGGAGTTGAGCTTCTTCGCCGCGGTGGCCGCCGCCTTCCGCCACCTGCATCCGGCCATGCGCGAATGGGAGGTGCCGCAGGTGCCGGAATGGGGGGAGGTCAACAAGCCGAAGGTGCTGGACTTCCTGCGCTTCCTCGACGGCGAGCTGGCGACCCGCGAATTCATCGCCGGGCCGCGCTACACGATCGCCGACATCACCGCGATGATCGCCTTCGAATTCATGAAGCCGGCGAAGATCACCTGTCCGGAGGAGCTGACGCATGTCTGGCGCTGGTACAAGGCCGTGCATCAGCGGCCGAGCGCGGCCCTCTGACCGGCCGCATGATGGAGAACGGTGGTGCTGTCGAGGGCATGGACGAGGCGATGGACCCGCTTCGGCGCGCCATTGCCGCCTGCCGCATCTGCCGCGATTGTCCGGCCGGCGGGCCTGACTACCGCTTGCCGCACGAGCCTCGCCCCGTCGCCATAATCTCCTCTGAAGCCCGCATCCTAATCGCCGGGCAGGCGCCGGGGCTGAAAGTTCACCAGACGGGCCTGCCGTTCAACGATGCCTCGGGCGACCGGCTTCGCCAGTGGCTCGGCGTCGATCGAGAGGCTTTCTACGACCGCCGGCGCTTCGCCATCGCCCCGATGGGCTTCTGCTTTCCCGGTTACAACGAAAGCGGCCACGATCTGCCGCCGCGGCGCGAATGCGCGCCGCAATGGCGGGAGACGGTGATGGCGGCCATGCCGCAGATCGAGCTGGTGCTGGCGATCGGCCAATATGCGCAAGCCTGGCATCTGGGCGGCCGCCGGCGAAAAACGATGACCGAGACGGTCGAGCACTGGCGCGACTACTGGCAGGGTAATGTCGAGGGGCCGAAGGTCCTGCCGCTGCCGCATCCGAGCTGGCGCAACACCGGCTGGCTGAAGCGCCATCCCTGGTTCGAGGCCGAGGTTCTGCCGGTGCTGAAATGCGCGGTGGAGACGTTGGCTGGCTGAAACGATTTTCTTTGCTTTAACCAAATTTGAGCTATATCGAGAAAATTATTCGAAAGGCTTTGGCATGGACAGACTCGACCGAAAAATTCTCCGCATCCTTCAGGAAGACTCCACTCTGGCCGTCGCCGATCTGGCGAAGAAGGTCGGATTGTCGACCACGCCGTGCTGGCGGCGCATCCAGAAGATGGAGGAAGACGGCATCATCCGTCGCCGCGTCGCGCTGCTCGATCCGGTCAAGGTCAATACCAAGGTCACCGTCTTCGTCTCGATCCGCACCTCCAGCCATTCGATCGAATGGCTGAAGCGCTTTTCCGAAGTGGTGGCGGAATTCCCGGAAGTCGTCGAGTTCTACCGCATGAGCGGCGACGTCGACTACCTGCTGCGGGTCGTCGTGCCGGACATTGCCGCCTATGACGCCTTCTACAAGCGCATGATCGCCAAGATCGAGATCCGCGACGTGTCCTCTGCCTTCGCCATGGAGCAGATCAAGTACACGACGGAACTGCCGCTCGACTACATGCTGCTCGACAACCAGCGCAATTCCGAGGACTGAGGCTCGCGCCGAGCCTCAGGGCTTCAGGCGCCTGAGGATCTTTTCGCTCGTCAGTTCGCGCACGGCATCCTTGCCGATCCAGCGTGCCGTCTTGTCGTCGCTCGCCGCCAGTTTTTCGGCGAGCGCCAGCGCCGGAGCGTGGCAGGTGCGGTTGCGCTTGCCGATATTGCGCAGCGCCCAGTTCACGGCCTTGCGGACGAAGTTGCGCGGGTCGGTCGCGTATTTCTCGATCAGCGGCAGATAGGCGAGCAGGGCCAGATCCGGCTCGTCCTTGTTATGGACGGTGGCGCCGGCGATCATGGCAAAGGCCGTGCGGCGGACATATTCGCGCTCGTCGGCGGCGAACTCCGCGACAAGATCGCGCCAGTAGGGCGTGTCGGTGAAGATATCCGCGGCGGTGTCGACGATTTCCCAGGAATTGAAGTCGCCCGTCCAGGCCCGCGCCTCGTCCATCGTCAGCGCCTGGGGATCGGCGGTCAGGATCGCCAGCATGCGGGCGTCGCGCAGGCCCGTGTCCCACAGGGCGAGCGCCCGGCGGTGGTCGCGCTTCACCTGCCGGAAAAGAGCCTGCATCTGCGGCGTCGTGATGCCGAGCGCCGTGGTCGTGTCGATGCCGAACCGTGCCATGCCGGCAATGTTGGCTTCGTTCCTCAACGACTGGAGATAGGCGACGATTTCGTCGACCGAAGATGCAGGCGTCAGCGTCATTTCTTTTCGAGCCGGGCGAGCAGCGAGGACGTATCCCAGCGATTGCCGCCGAGCTTCTGCACTTCGCCGTAGAACTGGTCGACCAGGGCGGTGACGGGGAGGGCCGCGCCGTTGCGGCGGGCCTCGGACAGCACGATGTCGAGATCCTTGCGCATCCAGTCGACGGCGAAGCCGAACTCGTACCTGCCCTCGTTCATCGTCTTGTGGCGGTTTTCCATCTGCCAGGAACCGGCCGCCCCCTTGGAGATGACTTCGATAACCTTTTCAATGTCGAGGCCGGCTTTCTTGCCAAAGTGAATCCCCTCGGCAAGGCCCTGGACCAGGCCGGCGATGCAGATCTGGTTGATCATCTTGGTGAGCTGGCCGGCGCCTGCGGGACCCATCAGGCCGACCATACGGGCAAAGGCATCGATCACGGGCCTGGCCTTGTCGAAGGTTTCCGGATCACCGCCGCACATGACGGTCAGCACGCCGTTCTCGGCGCCGGCCTGGCCGCCGGAAACGGGCGCATCGACGAAGCCGCAGCCCTTTGCCGCTGCCGCCTCGGCAAGCTCGCGGGCGACCTCGGCCGATGCGGTGGTGTTGTCGACCAGGATTGCGCCGGACTTCATGCCGGTCAGCGCGCCGCCCTTGCCGATCGTCACCGAGCGCAGGTCGTCGTCATTGCCGACGCAGGTGAAGACGAAATCGGCATCCCTTGCCGCTTCGGCCGGAGTGGCCGCGGCCTTGCCACCGAACTGGGCGACCCACTTCTCGGCCTTGGCGGCGGTGCGGTTATAGACGGTGACGTCGTGACCGCCCTTGGTCTTCAGGTGCCCCGCCATCGGGTAACCCATGACGCCCAAACCGATGAATGCGACCTTGGCCATGCTCAGAATTCTCCTGCCTCGTGTTTCGTGTGGGCAGGATTAAAGCATTGCGCGGCGAAGGAAAAGCGCGGCAGGCCGGGCTGCGGTTCTCACAAGGCCGAAACTTTCAGCAGGTAGGCGATGATGTCGGCGCGCATGGCCGGATCGGGTGCCTTGTGGTCGGCGAGGAAGCCATCGAGATAGGCGCTCCTGGCCGCCGCGTCAGGGCCGGCGATCATCGGGACGAGGCGGTCGACGCTGCGGTGGCAGCGGGCGCAGGCCTTCGTATAGGCGGCTTCGCCGGCGACGGGATCGCCCGCGGCCCAGGCCTTTCCGGCCAGACAGAGAAGAACGGCGAGAAACATGGCGCGGATCATAGGGGACCTCTGACGAGAAGAGACGGGGCCGCCTCCGGCGTGCCCCTCAGCTTCTCATCAAATCACCGGCGCGGCAATCGGTTCAGCCCTTGAGGCGCGCGATCACCAGATGGCCCGGAGACGGGTTGCCGTCCTGCATGCGCACATTGATCTCGGACATCTCGACGATCTCGAAGCCGGTCGAGGCAAGCCGCTCGCGGATATAGGCTTCCGAGTGGGCGAAGCGCTGGTGCGGACCGACCATGTAGGGTCGGCCGGCCAGCACGTCTTCGGGCAGGGTCTCCGACGAGAAGATGAAGAGGCCGCCGGCGAGCATGTTTTCCGCCGCACCGAAGAACAGCGGCTCGAGCGCGCCGAGATAGGGCAGCACGTCGGTCGCGGTGATGAGGTCGAAGGCCTCGTCGTCATTGTCCTCAAGGAAATCCTCGACCTCGGCGACGTAGAGGGTCTCATAGAGATCCTTCTCGTGGGCGATCTCGACCATGTTTTCGGAAATGTCGATGCCGGTCATGTCGTCGACCATGTCGCGCAGCGTGCCGCCGGTGAGGCCGGTGCCGCAGCCGAGGTCGAGCATACGCTTGAAGGGACCGAGCTCCAGCGCCTGGAGCCGCTGGCGCACCATGGCGGGAACCGCATAACCGAGCTGTTCGACGAGAATGTCCTCGAAGGCTTCGGCATGCTGGTCGAACAGCGTCTCGACATAGGCGTCCGGCGCCTTCGGCGGGGCTTCGCCGCGGCCGAGCGAGGCGATGCGGACGGAGGCACCGCCATGGTCCTCGGGGTCGATAGCCAGCACTTCCTCATAGGCCTTGACGGCGGCGTCGATGTCGCCGGCCTTTTCGAGCGCCAGCGCCCGGTTGTAGGCTTCCGCCAATGCGTCTTCGTCGATCTTGGCCATGGGGAAACTCCAATCGTTGCGCGCCGACCGCCGGCGCCCGTTTGGCCAGCCTCTAAAGGGTCGCCGGGCCTTTGGCAATGCGTGAGGCCGGCCTGTGGCCGGAACACGGCCTTGCCGTGCCTCGTTAGGCGGGGTAACCACGAAGGTTACACGGGAGGTGGGCAGCGGCATGGCGGAACAGGGCGAAATCATCCAGGGTGCGGGCACGATCATCCAGGGGGCAGGCAAGACGCATGGCGACGGGCCGGCCCTGCCGGCGAATTCGGTCGAAAAAGCCAATATGATCATCCATTATTATCGCGGCGAGATCGGCCGAATGACCAGCTGGCGCGACCGGATCGACCGTACCTCGAACTGGGCCATGACCGTGGTCGCCGGCCTGCTCTCGGTGTCGCTGTCGACACCGACCTCGCATCATGGCGTGGTGCTGTTCGCCATGCTGCTGATTTCGCTGTTCCTGATGATCGAGGCGCGGCGCTACCGTTTCTTCGACGTCTACCGGGCACGGGTGCGCCAGCTGGAGCGGCACTATTTCGCCCAGGTGCTGAGCCCGCAGGCCGAGCTCAATCCCGACTGGGCGGTGGCGATCGCGGCAAGCCTGCGCAGCCCCGCCTTTCTAATGAGCTACCGCGAGGCGCTGTTCCGCCGCATCCGCCGCAACTATGTCTGGATGTATCTCATCCTGCTGCTGGCCTGGGCGCTCAAGATATCCAGCCCCAAGCTGCTGCCGGACGAGCCCTCGGTCGAGTTCATCCATTCCTTCGGCGACCTGGTGGCCAACGCGACGCTCGGCCCCTTGCCGGGATGGCTGGTTCTGGCCGCCGTCGGCCTGTTGCACTGTGCCGTGGTCTACTCAGCACTCCACCGCGAACCGGACGACGGCGAGTTCGCCCATGGCGAGGTGCATGTCTGACCGGCGTCAGTGCAGGATGAATTCGCCCCTCAGCGCCCGCCATTCGTTGGCGGCTATCAGCTGCTGGTGCACATAGCGGACGGAATGCAGCGGCCCGTCGAGCTTTTCCTGCCAGAATTTCAGGAAGCCCTTCATCTCGGGGAAGTCCGGCGCCAGATCATACTGCTGCCAGACATAGGTTTGCAGCAGGGTGGGATGGTCGGGCAGGCGGTAGAGGATTTGCGCCGTCGTCAGGCCGTAGCCCTTCAGCATCAGTTCCATTTCGTTGTTCATGACAACCTCGTCTTCGTTCCCTTATCCAGAGGACCGGAGCCGGCGGTGTTCCGCTTCGGCGGACCGATCGGCCGCCTGAGGGGGCGGCCTATCATCCATGACAGCATCGCAAGGTTAACGGAAGCTTAACGAGGGTGGATCGGGTCGGAATTTCTGTTCGAAACCAATGACTTGGCAGCCGAACTCATCGAGTGCTGCCAGCGCGAGGGCAGGACGTGGCGGGTTCAGCGCCTGAGATGGCGTGTCAGCCGCGCTTCCATCGCCGCCCAGACATGGCGCATGGCCTCGACGATCGACAGATAGAAGATCGCAGCCCACAGATAGGCCTGGTAGTCGAAGGTGCGCGAGAAGGTGTAGCGGGTCTGACCCATCAGATCGAGGACGGTGACGACCGCGACGACGGCCGAGCCCTTGACCATCAGGATGATCTCGTTGCCATAGGGGCGAAGCGCCACGATCAGGGCCTGCGGCAGGATGATCTTGCGGAAGGTGACGAAGGGGCTGAGCCCGAGCGACTTGGCGCCTTCGGTCTGTCCGCGCGGCACGCTGAGGATCGCGCCGCGCAGGATTTCCGCCTGATAGGCCGCGGTGTTGAGCGTCATCGACAGCAGCGCGCAATACCAGGCCTCGCGAAAGAACCACCACAGGCCGACCGCTTCGATCTGCGGGCGGAACGAGCCGAAGCCGTAGTAGATCAGGTAGATCTGGGCGAGCAGCGGCGTGCCGCGGAAGACGTAGACATAGGCGTAGGATATGACATTCAGCACGCGGTTCTTCGACATCCGGGCAAAGGCGATCGGCGCCGAGAGCAGGGCGCCGAGCGTGATCGAGGTCACTACCAGCGTCAGCGTGACCCAAAGGCCGGACAGGTAGCGCGGTCCGTATTTGACGAACTTGTCGGTATCCCAGTTGCTGATCATCATATAGGCGAGGGCGGCGCCGAGCAGCAGCCACAATGCGATGCCGACAAGGCCGAGGATGCGCGAGCCGCTGAGGGCAACGATGCGCTGCGGCGGGGCCGGGCGCGGCGGAATGAGTTGGGTGGCGTAGCTCATCGGCGGACTCCGGCGCGGTTGCTCCAGCGATCGATCGCGCTGATGCCGATCGACGAGACGACGGCAAGAAAGAGGAAGAGGGCGCAAGCCAGCAGATAGAAGAAGAACGGCTCCTTGGCGACCTTTGCGGCGATGCCGGTCTGGCGCAGGATGTCGGACAGGCCGATGACGGAGACGAGCGCCGTGTCCTTAAGAAGGTTCATCCAGAGGTTCCCGAGGCCGGGCAGGGCGATGCGGATCAGTTGCGGCACGATGATCAGCCGCATGGTCCGGGCGCGATGCAGGCCGAGCGCATCGCCGGCCTCGTACTGGCCTTTCGGAATGGCGCGGAAGGCCGAGAGCAGCACTTCGGAGCAATAGGAGGAGAATACCACGGACAGCGCGATCATGCCGGCGACGAAGGCATTGATCTCGATCCGCTGGTCGTTGCCGAACCACGAGAGGATCGACTGGATGCCCATCTGCACGCCGTAATAGACGATGAACAGCGTCAGCAGCTCGGGCAGGCCACGGAAGATCGTCGTATAGATGCCGCCGGCGAGCCTGAGCGTCTTTTCTTCCGACTGCATGGCAAGCGCCACGAAAAAGCCGATCAGCAGCCCGATGGGCAGCGTCGCGAGAGAAAGGGAGACGGTGACCTTGACGCCGAAGGCGATCTCGTCGCCCCAGCCGGTCGCGCCACAGGCGACGATCGAGGAACTGCCGAAAATGGTGAAGACGCCGGCCGGTCCGCACAGCGGATCGAAGGCATACTGGAACCAGGCCCAGAACGACCCGAGCGCGGAAAACAATCCGCTCATGCTGAATTTCCCCTCTGCGGTTCGAGCCGCAAATTTTTGTCATTCTTTTTCAAGTGGAAATGGCGGAAGTGCAAGCCTTCCGCCATTCCGGGATCAGATTCTCAACGCTTACTCGCCGTAGACGTCGAAATCGAAGAACTTGTCGTTGATTTCCTTGTACTTGCCGTTGGCGCGGATCGCCTTGATCGCGGCGCTGAACTTTTCAGCAAGCGCGGTTTCGCCCTTGCGAACGGCGATGCCGGCGCCCGGGCCGTTGATTTCGATGTCGGGGGCGAGCGCGGTCAGGATCTTGCAGCACGCGCCGGCTTCGGACTTGACCCATTCCGACAGGACGACGACGTCGTCGATGACGGCGTCGACGCGGCCGCCTTCGAGATCGAGCTTGTACTCGTCCGTGGTCGGGTAGACCTTCAGCTCGGAATCCGCCATGTGCTTTTCAGCATAGTTGGCGTGGGTGGTGGACGACTGCGCACCGAGCACCTTGCCCTTCAGGCCGGCGACATCGGTGATCGGCGAATCCTTCGGCACGGCGATCGCCGGTCCGGTGTTGTAGTACTTGTCGCTGAAGTCGACCTTTTCCAGGCGTTCCGGCGTGATCGACATCGAGGCGATGATGGCGTCGAACTTCTTCGCCTGCAGCGCCGGGATGATGCCATCCCAATCCTGGGTGACGAATTCACAGGTGACCTTCATCTCATCGCAAAGAGCCTTGGCGATGTCGATGTCGAAGCCGACGAGCGTGCCGTCCGATTCGAGGTTGTTGAAGGGCGGGTAGGCACCCTCGGTGCCGATGATCAGCTTTTCGCCTTCGGCCATTGCGCTGCCGGCAAAAAGCGACAAGGCGGCAATCGAAGCGGCGGCGAAGAAACGTGTCGAAATACGCATGAGATCCTCTCTGTTGGTCGTTCGCGCGGTTGTTATGATTCCTGCGCTGAACAGGGCAAGCGCGACACCGGCGTGTCGTACCTGTCGCGATATTCCTACTCTTTTCTAGGGAAAATCAACTGCAAAGACGCGTCGCCGATAAAAAATTGTACAGTTGAGCAATAGCGACGTGGCGGGGATGGCTGCGGCGGGATGACGAAAAACGTCGATGGAAGGAAACTTTTTCGTTCAGCCAGGGTTAATTCGCGAACAACTAGGTTCTGCCGCATGGGAGCGGGAGAATCGCGTGGCCTTAAAAAAGCCTCCTCGCCATTGGCTCCTCCAACACTCTCCGCGTGGTGACACGCTTCGCAAGGAAACGAATATGAATCTAAGATCGAGACTGTTCGCCACCGTTGCCGTGCCGGTACTTTCCGCCGCGGCGATGGTCGAGCCGGTGGCCGCCGCGGCCGTATTGCGTGCGCAGGACGCCGCCAGCCAATCCCGTCCGGGTGCGGTCGAAGGCATGATCCTGCTGGCCCAGGCTGCCGTCACCTGCAGCGACGGAAGCGAGGCGGCCGACCAGGCGAGCTGTGACGCGATCGACGCCCAGCGCGCCGCCGAGCAACAGCAGGCTCAGGAAGCCCAGCAGGCCGCCGAGCAGCAAGCAGCCGAGGAGGCCCAGAGGGCTGCCGAGCAGCAGGCTGCCGAGGAAGCGCAGCGGGCCGCTGAACAGCAGGCCGCAGAAGAAGCCCAGCGGGCTGCCGAGCAGCAGGCTGCCGAAGAAGCGCAGAAGGCTGCCGAGCAGCAGGCCGCCGAAGAAGCGCAGAAGGCTGCCGAGCAGCAGGCCGCCGAGGAAGCCCAGCGGGCCGTAGAACAGCAGGCTGCTGAAGAAGCGCAGAAGGCTGCCGAACAACAGGCTGCCGAAGAGGCCCAGAAGGCGGCCGAACAACAGGCTGCCGAAGAGGCCCAGAAGGCCGCAGAACAGCAGGCGGCCGAAGAGGGCAGAAGGCGGCGAACAGAAGGCTGCCGAAAAGAGGGCAGAACAGCAGGCTGCCGAAGAGGCTCAGAAGGCTGCAGAACAGCAGGCTGCCGAAGAGGCCCAGAAGGCTGCCGAACAGCAGGCCGCAGAAGAAGCGCAGAAGGCCGCCGAGCAACAGGCTGCCGAAGAAGCCCAGAAAGCCGCCGAGCAGCAGCCGGCAGCGGAAGCCGTGACCTGTGCCGATGGATCGCAGGCGGCATCTGCCGATGCGTGCCCGCCGGCCGAACAGGCGCCGGCAGAACAACCGGCTCCCGTAGAGGAAGCGCCTGCCGAGCAGATCCCGGCCGAAAAGCCGGCCCAGGCCGAGGAACCGGCTCCGACCCCGGAGGCTCCGGCCAATGAGGCGGCCCCTGCCGATCAGGCGCCGGCCGAGGAGGCTCCTGCAGCGGAACCGGCTCCTGCCGAGCAGCCGGCCGAGAGCCCGCTGACCGATGATCAGCTGAAGCCTGCCCAGGACGCCGTTCCGGGCGAAACCCCGGTCGTGCCGCAGGATCAGTCGACGACCGAGCCGGCTGCGCAGCCGACCGGCGAACAGGTCGTCGTGCCGGCCGTCGAAGCGCCGAAGGATGCGCCGGTGGTCGAGGTCATCGACGAGCGCACCGAAGAAGACAAGCAGCAGATCGCCGAGGATCCGTCCAGCACGGCCGAAACCGTGGTGCTGCCGGTCGACAACGGCGCTGCCGTGCTCGACAGCGACAAGGACGCAGACAATACCGGTGCTGCCAATGTCCGCGATGCCCGCACCGTGCTTCGCGAAGAAACCCCGGTCGTCGCAGCCCCCACAAGCGATCTCGAGGCCCAGGGCGAAGCGCCGAAGTTCGAACCGCAGGTGATGGAAGCCATCATCACGGAGAAAGGAACGACGCGCGACTCCGCTCCGACCTTCGAAGTGCCGACCACCGTCATCAACAATGTGACCAATGTGACCACCGTCACGAACGTCACGAATAACAACAACGAGACCAACATCGTCAATCAGGTGAACGAAGTGCGGGTGATCGAGGAAGTCGACAACCGGACGATCATCAACATCGGCAACCTGGAAGTCGTTCGCGGTGACGACCGTTCGCGCCTGCGCTATGACGAGGAGCAGACCTTCTACGAAGAACTGTCGCGTGGTCGTGTTCGCGAAACGATCGAGCGCAATGATGGCTCGCGCCTGGTGACGGTCTACAACCGCTTCGGCGACATCATCCTTCGCTCGCGCTTCACGGCGGGTGGCGACGAATATGTCCTGTTCTATGCGCCGGAAGCCGACCGTGACGAACCGCATGTCTATGTCGACGTAGGCTACAGCCTGCCGCCGATGCGCCTGACCATTCCGGTCCAGGATTATATCGTCACCACGTCCGATGCACCGGATCGGGATTACTACGACTTCCTCGCCCAGCCGCCGGTCGAGCGCGTCGAACGCGTCTACTCGATCGAGGAGGTGAAGTCGTCGGCCCGTATTCGTGACAAGGTCCGCCGTATCGACCTCGACACGATCACCTTCCCGTCGGGCTCGGCCGAGGTGCCGCTGGCCCAGGCCAAGACGCTGCGCAAGGTCGCCGCGGCCATGGAACAGGTGCTGGCCAAGGATCCGGGCGAGACCTTCCTGATCGAAGGCCATACCGATGCCGTCGGTTCGGACCGTTCGAACCTGATCCTGTCGGACCAGCGTGCGGAAACCGTCGCCAACCTGCTGACCGAAGTCTACGGCATCCCGCCGGAAAACCTCTCGGTCCAGGGTTACGGCGAACGTTACCTGAAGATCCGCACGGCCGAAGACGAACAGCAGAACCGCCGCGTCGCCATCCGCCGCGTCACCTCGCTCGTTCGCCCGGCGACCGCCGCCAACTGACAGGTCGACTGACGATCGCAATCGAAAGGGCCGCCGGAGATGATCCGGCGGCCCTTTTTCATGTCTGGTCTACGCTGAAGTCTTCATGCGCGGGGTTGCGGCAAACCGGTGACGCGGGCGATGAAGTCGGCGATCGCCTGGGTGTCGTCGAGGTCGAAGACGGGCAGGGGCTCACCGGCGACCGGATGATCGGCGGCGATCGCGACGATGTGCGGATCGTTCGGGGCCAGCGGCTGGCGATTCTTCGCGTCCAGCCTGCGGGCCTCGATCTTCGGTACTGGCTCGCGCTTGTAGCCCTCGATCAGCACCAGATCACAGGGACCGAGCCGGGCGAGGATGTCCTCGAAGCTCGGTTCGTCTGCCCCGCGCAGTTCGTGCATGATGGCGTAGCGCGTGCCGAGACGAGGCAGGCTCGTGGGCCCGGCGGCGATGGCGGTAGCTGTCGGCGCCGACCTTGTCGATGTCGAAGTCGTGATGGGCGTGCTTGATGGTCGAGATGCGGTAGCCGCGACGGGTGAACTCCGCGACCAGGGCGGACGGCGAGCCGGTCTTGCCGGAGTTCTTCAGCCGGAAATGCCGAAGATGCGTGGTTCGTCGGTCATGTGGCTCGCACCTCGATGAAGCGTTCGGCCGTTGCGAAATCGTCCGGCGTGTTGACGTTGAAGAAGGGATCGAGGCTCCCGGCCGGCGTTGCGAGGAGGGGAAAGTCGACAGCCAAGGATGCGTGGCGGGCGATGAAGGCCTGCAGTTTCCGGTTTTCGGGCTCGGCCAGCCATGTCTCCAGATCGTCCGCGAGCGACAGCGGCCAGAGTGCGACGACCGGATGGACCTGACCGTCGGAGGCGGCCAGCACGATCTGGTCGGGTGCCGCGGCCGCGCTTTCGAGCCGCGCCACGAGATCGAGCGGCAGGAAGGGCGTGTCCGCCGGGACGGTCAGTAGATGGGTCGCGGCGGGCGTTATGGTGGCGGCGCGGCGCAGGCCGGCGAGCACGCCGGCGAGCGGCCCCGGATGGCCGCCGATCGTGTCGGGAACGAGCGGCAGGTCGACACCCACCGCAAAATCCTCAGGTGCGTTGATGGCCAGCGCGCCGACCTGAGGCCTCAATCGTTCGGCGACCCGCACGATCATCGGTTTGCCGGCAAGCTCGGCCGAGGCCTTGTCGCGGCCCATGCGGCGCGACAGGCCACCGGCGAGGATCAGCGCGGGGACGGATCGGTCGTGCATCACTCCTCCTCGGCTCTCCAACTGTCCTGAGGATCACCATAGCGCAGGTAGAGGATAGCGGCCACGGCGAGCACGCCGCAGGCCAGCATGACCAGCAGCATGGGCATGGCGCCGGTCTCGACGGTGAGGATCGAGGAGGCGAATACCGAGGTCGCCGCGCCGCCGCCCATGGCGATGGCGCCGCTCAGGCCCGAGGCCGAACCGGCGAGATGGGGCTTGACGCTGACGACGCCGGCATTGGCGCTCGGCAGAGTGAGGCCGTTGCCGAAGCCGACGATCACTTGCGGTCCGAAGAAGGCGAAGGCGGAGTTCACGCCCGCCAGCAGGAAGGCGGCCGGAACCAGCGTTCCGACGATCATGGCGATGGTGCCGGCGAGCATCATGTTGGAGGTGCCGTAGCGCCGCGCGTAACGGCCGGAGACGAAGTTGCCGGCCATGTAGCCGGCGGCGATGAAGACGAATTGCAAGCCGAGCGTGCTGGGGCTCATCTGCATCAGCGTTGCGCCGATGAAAGGGGCGCCGCCGAGAAAGGCGAAGAAGGCGCCGGAATTGAAGGTCACCACCGCCGTGTAGCCCCAGAACTGCGGCGAGGCGAGCAGCCCCGGCCAGGCCCTGAACTGCGCGGAAAAACTGGCGCTGCGGTTGCGGTTGGTTTCGCCGAGGTCGGCCGCGACCAGCGCCAGCACCACCACGCCGAGGGCGAAGATGGCGACGAAATTGGCGCGCCAGCCGAAGGCGTCGCCCAGCACGCCGCCGAGCGTCGGGCCGATCATGGGCACGATGGTCATGCCCATGGTAACGTAGCCGATCATCGAGGCGGCCTCTTCCATCGGCACCATGTCGCGCACGATGGCGCGCGACAGGACGATGCCGGCGACCACGGCGGTCTGCAGCATGCGGGCGGCGATGAGCGTGTAGATGTCGGTCGCGACCATGCAGACGAGGGTGGCGGCCAGCAGGATGACGAGGCTGCCGATGACGGTCGGCCGCCGCCCGAAACGGTCGGACAGCGGCCCGATGGCGATCTGCACCACGGCCGTCATGGCGATATAGCCGGAGATCAGGATCTGGATCGTGCCGTAGGACACGCCCAAGTCCTTCGCCATGCTGGGCAGCGACGGCAGGAAGATGTTCATCGTCAGCGCCGAGAGGCCGGCGATGGCCACCAGCGTGACGATGTGCGGGGGCGACCGGCGGTCGAGGAAGCGGGCGGTCTTCAAGCTGTCTTTCCTTGTCGCGTCCATGGGTGCTCGCTGGCCGGCTTACAGGGCCGGTTTGGCCGACGCGGCCTCAAGCCTCGCCATCTCCGCGCGGCGCTTGTTCTCGCGATAGAAGGCGTAGAGGCCGGAACCGATGACGATTACCGTGCCGACTACCATCCAGATGTCGGGAACTTCGCCAAAGAAGACCATGCCGAGCGTGACCGCCCAGAGCAGGCTCGTATAGCGGAACGGAGCGATGAAGGAAATCTCGCCGGTGCGCATGGCCATGATGATCGCCAGGTAGCCGATGAAGATCAGGCAGGAGGCGATCAGCATGATCCCCCAGGTCGAAGCGCTCATCGGCTGCCAGCCGCCGAAGGGAACGATCAGCGCTGCACCGGCGATGGTGATGCCGGCGGCGGTGCTGAGCGTGATGGCGAGCGACGATGTGCCGGAATCGATCTTCTTGGTGACGAGGTCGCGGGCGGCTGCGAAGACGACACTCATCAGCACGTAGAGCGAGGCCAGCGTGAAGCCTTCGGGGCCGGGCCGGATGATGATCAGCACGCCGAGGAAACCGATACCGATCGCCGTCCAGCGCCGCCAGCCGACCGGCTCGCCGAGGAAGAGGGCAGCGCCGAGCGTGACGGCGAGCGGCAGAGACTGCAGGATCGACGAGACGTTGGCGAGCGGCATCTGCCCAAGCGCGCTGAGGAAGGTGACGGCGGCCAGCGTTTCGAACAACATGCGCAACAGCACGGTTGGCCTTGTCAGCATGCGGATGTCGCCGAGGGCGCCCATGTGGCGGGCCACCAGGAAGACCAGAATGGTGGTGAGTGCGCCGCGCACGAACATCAGCTGGCCGACATTCATCAGCGGGGTCACGGCCTTGCTCAGCGCATCGTTGAACGTGAAGCCGGCCATCGAGAGCGCCATCAGCAAGGCACCCTTGGTATTGTTGGACAGTGCCATTCGGGGGGAATCCTGGAAATCTCTGTCGCCCCTTCTAACGGAAGCGACGCATGTCCGATATCGCCTTATACGGTGTTTGTCGGATTGGACGCAAGAAAAGCAGTGTGCGACGTGTCGGAGTGCATAGAGCCAGCAAGACCTCCGTCGGCATTCAGCCGCCGGTGACGCTCATGTGGCGGGCGACGGCCGGACGGCGGTGGTCGCGGTCGATGATGAAGTCGTGGCCCTTCGGTTTGCGGCCGATCGCCTCGTCGATCGCCGCCGACAGGAAGGCATCGTCGGGCGATGCGCGCAGCGCGGTGCGCAGGTCGGCCGCATCGTCCTGGCCGAGGCACATATAGAGCGTGCCGGTGCAGGTGAGGCGCACGCGGTTGCAGCTCTCGCAGAAATTATGCGTCATGGGCGTGATCAGGCCGAGCTTGCCGCCGGTCTCCTTGACCCTGACATAGCGTGCGGGGCCGCCGGTGGAGAGCGGCAGGTCGGTGAGGGTGAAGCTCTCCTCCAGCCGCTGGCGAACCAGGGACAGCGGCAGGTACTGGTCCGTGCGGTCCTCGCCGGTCTCGCCCATCGGCATGGTTTCAATGAGCGTCAGGTCCATGTCGTTGGCATGGGCATAGCGCATCAGCTCGGGGATCTCGTGTTCGTTGAAATCCTTGAGGGCCACGGCATTGAGCTTGACCCGGATGCCCGCGGCCTGGGCGGCGCGCACGCCTTCCATCACCTTGTCGAACTCGCCCCAGCGGGTGATCGTGCGGAACTTCTCCGGATCGAGCGTGTCGAGCGAGACGTTGATGCGGCGCACGCCGCAATCGGCGAGTTCCGCCGCAAAGCGCGACAGCTGCGAGCCGTTGGTAGTGAGCGTCAGTTCCTCGAGCGCGCCGCTTTCGAGATGGCGGGACAGGCTGCGGACGAGGAACATGATGTTCTTGCGCACCAGGGGTTCACCGCCGGTCAGGCGCAGCTTCTTCACGCCCTTGGCGACGAAGGCGGAACAGAGCCGGTCGAGCTCCTCGAGGGTGAGCAGGTCCTTCTTCGGCAGGAAATTCATGTTTTCCGACATGCAGTAGGTGCAGCGGAAATCGCAGCGGTCGGTGACCGAGACGCGCAGATAGGTCACGGCGCGGCCGAACGGATCGACCATCGGCGAGTCATTTGGCGCAAGCGCGGTTGCATCCTGCCATGGTCCGGCACTGAAATTCAAAGCACGACCTCCCTCATATGCCGCTAAGATGGTCAGCATGGTGCCCAACGTCAAGCAAATGGGTGCTTGTCGGGCCGGCAAAATGTCTTGCGCTGCACAAGATGCGGGCATAGTTCTCGGCGCAGGACAATTTGACGGATGCGAAGATGAGCGATTTCTGGCCAACCGAACTCAAGGTGTCGAAGGATCGGCGGATGCTGTCGGTGAGCTTCAACGACGGCGTGACGGCGGCTCTGCCGGCGGAAATGCTGCGGGTCCTGTCTCCCTCGGCCGAAGTGCAGGGCCATGGGCCCGGACAGAAGGTGACCGTGCCCGGCAAACGCGAGGTGGCGATCAAGGCCGTCGCGCCGACCGGCAACTACGCGGTGCGCATCGCCTTCGACGACGGCCATGACAGCGGCATCTTCACCTGGACCTATCTGCGCGAACTCGGCGAGACCGGCGAGGTGAAGTTTGCCGAATACGAACGCGAGCTGGCGGAAAAGGGGCTCAGCCGCGACCGCCGCTGACCGCGAGCCCTCCAGAATGGAGAAGGGCCGGGGCCGTAGCTTCGGTCCTCCGCGGCCTCCTCGCTGCAGGCGGGCAATCAGCTTCTCCATATGCGTCGCCATCATCATGCAATCCTCGATCGGGGTCACCGAAAGCGTGCGCTCGATCAGGTCCGTCTGGATTACCATGGCGCGGGTCGTCAGGTCGCGGCCCTGCTCGGTGAGGAACAGGCGCAGGATGCGCTTGTCGCGGCTGTCCGGGCGCCGCTCGATAAGGCCGCGCTTTTCCATCTGCGGCAGCAGCATGCTCATGTTGGAGCGGCCGACCAGCAGCTTGCGGGCCAGCTCCTGCTGCGAGATGCCTTCGAAGCGGTAGAGATTGATCAGGATGTCCAGGTGGGGCGGCTTGATGTCGAGCGAGGAGAGCGCGCGCGTCAGCGCCTGCTGCATGAGCTGGCAGGCGCGGCCGACGGAGATCCAGCTCTTGAAGCGCGGGTGGTCCCACGGCAGGGCTTGATTTTTGTTCATCGTTGTACTTTATTGTTCATCGTTGAACATTCACAGGGATTCCGACTATGCCATCCTTTGCCATCAAGGTCACCCGATTCGGTTTCTCCGCACTCGGGCGCGTCTCTCCGGAGCTTGCAAGTCGTGCCGCCCTTGCCCTTTTCTGCCGCACGCCGCCGAAGCGGCCGCGGGAGGCCAAGGCGAAGGCGGCTTTTGCCGAGGGCGCGCGCACGCTGGCACTCGCCGAGAAGCTGCGGCTCGGACCTGCCGGGGCCCGGGTCGGCGTCCACAGGATCGGCTCGCCGAACTGTTCTGCGCCGCGGGTGCTCGTCGTGCACGGCTGGGGCTCGCGGGCCGAATATCTGGCCGATCTGGCCATGGGCCTGCGGGAAGCGGGCGCGGAAGTCTTCGTGCTCGACCTGCCGGGACATGGCCGCTCCTATGGCCGGAGCCTCGACATGCGCCTGGCCGCGGAAGCCATGGCCAGGGTGCAGGAGCGCTTCGGACCCTTCGATGCCGCCGTCGGCCACTCCTTCGGCGGCGCGGCCCTGATGGCGGCGGCGGGCGGCAGTTTTCCCGGCATCCCGGCCATCAAGGCGCACCGTCTGGTCGTGATCGGTGCACCGTCGCGGATCGACGATGTGTTTACCGGCTTTGCGCGGATGGTCGGCCTCACAGCTGCGACCGGCCGGGCGCTCATTGCCAGAACCGAGCGGCGGGTCGGCTGTCCCGTCGAGGCGCTGGACGGCGTGCCAATCGCGCTTCGGCTCGGCAAGCCCCTGCTGGTGGTGCATGCCGAGGACGACAAGGAGGTCAGCGCCGACCAGGCCCGTCGCTATCTCGGCGTTTCCGATCACATCCGCCATCACAGGGCGAACGGGCAGCGGCATCGCCGCATCGTCAGCGCGCCGGGGGTGATTGCCGCTGTCTCGGATTTTCTTCTTGGAGACGGCTCTTCCGGTGAGATCGGTGAGACGACGAGGCTGCGTGCGGCGTCATCCTTCTGATACGGTCCAGTCGTAGACGGGGCCGGCGGCCGCGTGCCGCGCCCCATTGCGACAGACCTGGAAGGAGAGGCCATGACGATCATCCGCACCCCCGAAGCGCTCAGGGAAATCTATCAGGGCGTGTCGGAGGCCTCGCTCGTCAAGGTCACGCCGGCGCTTACCGCCGAGTATCGCCGCATGATCGAGGCATCGCCCTTCATGGCGCTGGCGACCGTCGGTCCCGAAGGGCTCGACTGCTCGCCGCGCGGCGATCGCGGCGCGGTCGTGCGGGTGGAAGATGAAAAGACGCTCGCCATTCCCGACTGGCGCGGCAACAACCGGATCGATTCGCTGATGAACATCGTGCGCGATCCGCGCGTCGCGCTGATGTTCCTCATTCCCGGCTCGAACACGGCGATCCGTGTCAACGGCCAGGCCGTCGTCTCGGTGGGTGCCGACCTGCTCGACAGCTTCGAGATGGACGGCAAGCACCCGCGCAGCGTGGTGCTGGTGACCATCGACGAAGTGTATTTCCAGTGCGCCCGGGCGATCATGCGGGCCGATCTGTGGAATCCTGAGAGTTTTGTCGACCCGAAGACCCTGCCGACGCCCGGCGATCTGCTGAAGGCGGCGCAGACCGATTTCGACAAGGAAACCTATGATCGCCAATGGCCGGAGCGGGCCGCCAAGACCATGTGGTGAGAAAGGCGTCGGCTCAGCTCCCTCTCTCGGCGGCGGCATGACGCATTGTCAGGGCCGGCCGCCCGTGCGACCCTTTGGCCGCGGGGCTGTGACAGCCAGCAAGGGGGAGCGGATGAAGCGTGTCGGGTCATTTGCACTGATGTGCCTGGGCTTTGCTCTGGCCGGTTCTGCGGCAGCGGCCGCCGACCTCGGGCTGGACGAGAAGCTGAGGCTGCTCGTGGCGGCCTATCCCGAGACGATCGCCGGCATCGAGGATGGTCGCCTGACCTTTCGAGACGGGGCTGAGCCCCTTCTGATCGACGACGGCAAGGCCAAGGACCATTTCACCAAGCTCGAAAAGGGCGACGTCGAGGACAGCCTTTCGCAGGATTATCCGGTCGGGCCGTGCGAAACCAAGCCGGCGGTCAATTTCGATCCCGGCCGCATCCGCAGTGATCCCTTGATGATGCGGCTCTACGGCGCGTCGGCCAGGGAGGTGGAGCGCTCGCTGGTCAAGGTGGCCTGGTTCGGCGAGAGCCTCCGGGTGACGAAGAGGCAGGGTGCGGCGGCGGCGCTGGAAAAGGTCCGTGACGAACCAAGTCAAAACCGAGCTGAAAAATCCGCCGGCCGCACGTTCAACAACAGGTGGCGAACGCCTCCAACATGTCGGTCCACAGTTTCGGCGCGGCGATCGACATCAATACCAAGTTCGCCGACTACTGGATCTGGTCCGGCGGCAAGCCCGGCAAGGTGCCGAACTATGCCAACAAGTTCCCGATGGCGATCATCGACGTCTTCGAGCGCCATGGTTTCATCTGGGGCGGGCGGTGGTATCACTACGACACGATGCACTTCGAATACCGGCCCGAATTGATCGCAATTGCCAAGGCCGGCGGCGTTTCGGCTTGTCCGTAAGTGCTCCGACGAGCTACCGTTTGTAGATCAGCCAGCTCTTGGTGAAGTCCTTCTTCATGCCGTCCTCGAAGATCTTCGTGCGGTTGCGGCCGGCATTCTTGGCGCAGTAGAGGGCGATGTCCGACTTGGCGTAGAGTTCGCCGGGATCCTCGGCGTCGCCGGCCATGCAGAAGCCGAGCGAAAGGGTGATCGGGCCGTAGTTGACGCCGGTGCGCGAGTTCTTGAAGGGCGTCGCCTCGAGCGAGGTTCGGACGCGCTCGCACATCTGGTTGACCTCTTCGGCGGTATTGCCCTCGATGATGACGGCAAACTCCTCGCCGCCGGTCCGGGCGACAAAACAATCCTTTCGGACGTTGCCGCGGATCACCGTGACGGTGGCGAGGATCTTGTCGCCGACGGGATGGCCATACGTATCGTTGATCTTCTTGAAATTGTCGATGTCGGCCAGAACCAGGGCGGTCAGCGGCGCGCTCGTCGTCGCATTGTAGATCGATGCCAGGCGCTCGTCGAAGGCGCGGCGGTTGGCGATGCGGGTCAGCGAGTCGGTGTTGGCGATGCGCTTGTATTCGTCCAGTTCCTTGCGGACCTGGTCCATCTCCTGGGACTTCTGGCTGACCTGCTCGACCGTCTGGGAGCCGTGGGCCATGGTGTCGCCGGTCGCTTCCGACAGCAGGGTGATGGCGCTGCGCAGGATGTCGGCGCTCGTATTGTTCTTCGAGCTGATGCGCGTATAGGTTTCGCCGAGCAGCTTGTTGTAGCTCTCGAGCGATGTCTGTTCCTGTTTCAGCAGCCGCAGCAGCCCGTCGAGTTCGGTGATGATCTTGGAATGGACATTCTCGATCACCCGGCTCTGGTGATTGCCGAAATATTGCTGGCCGAGTTCGTCCAGCTCCTCCTGGGTGGCCTTGCTGCCGAGCGCGGCAAGCTCCTTCGTCAGGGTCGGATTGGAACCGATATAGGCTTCGTAGAAGAGTTCATAGTTCCGCGGAATGGGGGCGACGCCCATCGTGCGCATGGCATAGGTGATCTGCGCCGCTATGTCGGGAATCTGCGCCTTCGGCGTCGTTGCCGTGTTCATCGGCGAACTCCATTCATCTCTCGGATCCACGATCCTTTCCAATAGTTAGACGAAAATTGTTTGGAAATATTTAATGCCGGACACCCCTGAAATAGTCGGCGATATTTTGCAGTGCTTGCACCGATGTTTCGCAACACGCTGAAATTGCAGACGAAACGTCCCGCGTAAAAAAGGGGGCGGCTCTTCCATGCCGCCCCCGACGTTTACTTTTTTGCTGTCCGGCTCAGCCGAGGTTGAATTCCTGGAAGAAGTCGTTGCCCTTGTCGTCGGTGACGATGAAGGCCGGGAAGTCGACGACTTCGATCTTCCACACCGCTTCCATGCCGAGTTCCGGATATTCGAGAACCTCGACCTTCTTGATGCAGTCCTGGGCAAGGCGCGCGGCGGGACCGCCGATCGAGCCGAGATAGAAGCCGCCGTGCTTCTTGCAGGCCTCGCGCACGGCGCGCGAACGGTTGCCCTTGGCGAGCATCACCATCGAGCCGTCGAAGGACTGGAACTGGTCGACGTAACTGTCCATGCGGCCGGCGGTCGTCGGGCCGAAAGAGCCGGAGGCATAGCCGGCCGGGGTCTTGGCCGGGCCCGCATAGTAGACCGGGTGGTTCTTCAGATAGTCCGGCATGCCTTCGCCCTTTTCCAGCCGCTCGCGGATCTTGGAATGGGCAAGGTCGCGGGCGACGATGATCGTGCCGGTCAGCGACAGGCGCGTCTTGACCGGATGTTTGGTCAGCTCGGCGAGGATGGCGCTCATCGGCTGGTTGAGGTCGATCTTGACGACGGCGGAGGACAGCGCTGCCTCGTCGATCTCCGGCATGTATTTCGACGGATCGGTTTCCAGCTGTTCGATATAGATGCCGTCCTTGGTGATCTTGCCGAGCGCCTGGCGGTCGGCGGAACAGGAGACGCCAAGGCCGATCGGCAGCGAGGCGCCGTGGCGGGGCAGGCGGATGACGCGCACGTCATGGCAGAAATACTTGCCGCCGAACTGCGCGCCGACGCCGAGCGACTGGGTCAGCTTGTGGATTTCCTGCTCCATCTCAAGATCGCGGAAGGCGTGGCCCGATTCCGAGCCTTCGGTCGGCAGGCTGTCGAGATAGCGGGCCGAGGCGAGCTTGACCGTCTTCAGGTTCATCTCGGCCGACAGGCCGCCGATGACGATCGCCAGATGGTAGGGCGGACAGGCCGCCGTGCCGAGCGACAGGATCTTGTCCTTCAGGAACTCGATCATCCGGTCGTGGGTGAGAAGCGAGGGCGTGCCCTGGTAGAGATAGGTCTTGTTGGCCGAGCCGCCGCCCTTGGCCATGAACAGGAACTTGTAGGCGTCCTCGCCCTCCTCGTAGATGTCGATCTGGGCGGGCAGGTTGGTGCGGGTGTTCTTCTCCTCGAACATCTTCAACGGCGCCAGCTGCGAATAGCGCAGGTTCTTGCGCTCGTAGGCGTCCATCACGCCCTGGGCGAGCGCCACCTCGTCGCCGCCCTCGGTCCAGACGCGGCGGCCCTTCTTGGCCATGATGATGGCCGTCCCGGTGTCCTGGCACATGGGCAGCACGCCGCCTGCGGCAATGTTGGCGTTCTTCAGCAGGTCATAGGCCACGAAGCGGTCATTGTCGGTCGCCTCGGGGTCCGAAAGGATCGAGGCGAGCTGTTTCAGATGGCCCGGACGCAGCAGATGGTTGATGTCGGCAAAGGCCGTCTCGGCGAGCAGGCGCAGGCCCTCCGGATCGACGGACAGGACGTCCTGGCCCTTGAAGCTGTCGACGGATACGTAGTCGGAGGAAATCTTGCGGTAGGGGGTGGTGTCTTCGCCGAGGGGAAAGAGAGCGTCAGCCATCAGTCAAAAGCCTTTCGGAGGCAGGTTGTCGGATGGCGGTGGTGTAAGGCGGCGGACGTTAAATTTCAATGATTCTAAAGAGGGAGGCCGTATGGGGCCATCCCGCTCAGGCGCGATCGCCCAATGTGCGCAGGAAGTCCGCGGCATGGACATTGTCGCGGCCCCTCAGGGCGATGCCACGCTCATAGGCCTTCTTGAGTTCCAGTTCGAATTCCCGCTGATTGAAGGCCGACTGCCACATGGCCAGCGCCTCTTGCACCAGTTGGCTGGCATTGTCGTAACGTCCCGCGCCGACCAGCGCCTCGACCCGGGCGACGACGTCCGGATCGAGATAGACCGTCAGTGGTTGTTTGGCGGGTTGCAGCATGTGCGCCACATTAGCGGATTACGAAGGAAAGCGGAATTCCCCGTGCGTATGCATGTGGAAGCTTGCAGCGGCCGCCATAGCGTTGTCACTTCGGCCCGATCATCAACTCCGGCCGCACCAGTTCGTCGAACTCCTCATTGCTGAGATAGCCGCCGCCGACCGTTTCCTGGCGCAGCGTCGTGCCGTTCTTGTGGGCGGTCTTGGCGATCTTGGCGCAGGTGTCGTAGCCGAGACGGGTGTTCAGCGCCGTGACCAGCATCAGCGAGTTCTCCACGCCCTTGCGGATGTTGTCCTCGCGCGCCTCGATGCCGACGACGCAATTGTCGGTGAACGAGCGGGCCGCATCGCCGAGCAGTTGCACCGACTGGAGGAAGTTGTAGGCCATCATCGGATTGTAGACGTTGAGTTCGAAGTGCCCCTGGCTGCCGGCGAAGGTGATGGCGGCATTGTTGCCGAAGATATGGGCGCAGACCTGGGTCAGCGCCTCGGACTGCGTCGGGTTGACCTTGCCCGGCATGATCGACGAACCCGGCTCGTTTTCCGGCAGCGACAGTTCGCCCAACCCTGCGCGCGGGCCGGAGCCGAGGAAGCGGATGTCATTGGCGATCTTGAACAGGGCGGCAGCGGCGGCGTTGATCGCACCGTGGGCAAAGACCATGGCGTCGTGGGCGGCGAGCGCCTCGAACTTGTTCGGCGCGGTGACGAAGGGCAGGCCGGTGATCCCGGCGATCTCTTCCGCCACCTTTTCGGCAAAGCCGACCGGCGCGTTGAGCCCGGTGCCGACGGCGGTGCCGCCTTGGGCCAGTTCGTAGAGACCCGGCAGCGTCAGCTCGACCCGCTTGATCGCCGAGGCGACCTGGGCAGCGTAGCCGGAGAATTCCTGGCCGAGCGTCAGAGGCGTCGCGTCCTGCGTATGGGTGCGGCCGATCTTGATGATATGAGCGAAGGATTTCGCCTTGGCATCAAGGGCTTCGTGGAGGTGCTTCAGATCGGGAATCAGGTGGCGGACGATCTGTTCGGCGCAGGCGATGTGCATGGCCGTCGGATAGGTATCGTTCGACGACTGGCTCATGTTGACGTGGTCGTTGGGGTGAACCGGCTTTTTCGAGCCCATCACGCCGCCGAGCATCTCGATCGCCCGGTTGGAGATCACCTCGTTGGCGTTCATGTTGGACTGGGTGCCGGAACCGGTCTGCCAGACGACGAGCGGGAAATGGTCGTCGAGCTTGCCGTCGATCACCTCCTGCGCCGCCTTGACGATGACCTCGCCGAGGCTGGGATCGAGCCCGCCGAGCGCCATGTTGGCGCGCGCCGCCGCCTGCTTGACGATGCCGAGCGCACGCACGACGGAGAGGGGCTGCTTTTCCCAGCCGATCTTGAAATTGCCGCGCGAGCGCTCCGCCTGGGCGCCCCAATAGCGGTCGGCGGCGACGTCGATCGGGCCGAAGGTGTCGGATTCGGTACGGGTATTGCTCATTGTGCTGGCCTTGCTCTCGAACAGTTTCGTGACGGGATAATTAGTCTTCGTCGGGTTCGGTGCAATGGCCGGCTGAATTTTTGAGTGCGAAATTCATGTTAAATTTTCGCGGTGCGGCCTCTTGTAAACTTCGATAATTCATGATTTCTGGAAATATGGATACGAAACAGACTCTCGACGCGCTTTCGGCGCTCGGCCATGACGGACGGCTGGCGATCTTCCGCTTGCTGGTGCGCCACGCGCCGGACGGCCTCAACGCCGGCGACATTGCCGTCGCGCTCAACTTTCGCGCCAACACGCTCTCGGCCAACCTGACCGTGCTGGCCAATGCCGGCCTGGTGAGCAGCGAGCGTGAGGGCCGGCATATCCGCTATCGCGCCGATCTCGAGGCGATGCGCGCACTCATGGCCTTCCTGCTCGAGGACTGCTGCGGCGGTTCGCCCGAGCTGTGCCGGCCGATACTTGAAGAAATCACCTGTCGCTGCTGAAGGTCCCTCCGATGACCCAAGATCATTTCAACGTGCTGTTCCTGTGTACGGGCAATTCCGCCCGCTCGATCCTCGCCGAAGCCTGCCTCAACCGCGAGGGGCGGGGACGCTTCACCGCCTATTCCGCCGGATCCCATCCGAAGGGCGAGGTCCACCCGATGGCGATCGACCTGCTGAAGCGGGCGAACCACGATGTCTCCGGCCTGCGCTCGAAGAGCTGGGACGAGTTTGCCGTGCCCGGCGCGCCGCAGATGGATTTCGTCTTCACGGTCTGCGATTCGGCTGCCGCCGAATCCTGCCCGGTCTGGCCCGGCCAGCCGATGACCGCCCATTGGGGCGTACCCGACCCGGCGGCCGTCGAGGGCACCAACACGGAAAAGGCGCTGGCCTTTGCCGACACCTACCGCATGCTGAACAACCGCATCTCCATCTTCGTCAACCTGCCGATCGCAAGCCTTGACCGGCTCGCGCTGCAGAAGCGGATCAGCGACATCGGCAAATCCTAAAGGCGCGCTGGCGCACCCTTACTTCAACGATCGGCGTTTGCTCATGTCCTCGACTTCGTCTCCGTCTCCGCTCGGATTCTTCGAGCGCTATCTGTCGCTGTGGGTAGCGCTGTGCATCGCGGCCGGCGTCGGCCTCGGCTTGTCCTTTTCCAGCCTGTTCCAGGCGGTGGCGGCGATCGAATATGCCAGCGTCAATCTGGTCGTCGCGGTGCTGATCTGGGTGATGATCTACCCGATGATGGTGAGCATCGACTTCGACTCGCTGAAGGATGTCGGCCGCAAGCCCAAGGGGCTGTGCGTGACGCTGGTGGTCAACTGGCTGATCAAGCCTTTCACCATGGCGATCCTCGGCGTGCTGTTCTTCCAGTATGTCTTCGCGGACCTCGTCTCCCCGGAGGATGCCAAGGAATACATCGCCGGCATGATCCTGCTCGGTGTCGCGCCGTGCACGGCCATGGTCTTCGTCTGGAGCCAGCTGGTGCGCGGCGATGCGAATTACACGCTCGTGCAGGTCTCGATCAACGATCTGGTCATGGTCGTCGCCTTCGCCCCGATCGCCGCCTTCCTGCTCGGTGTCACCGACGTGACGGTGCCGTGGACGACGCTGCTGCTCTCCGTCATCCTCTACGTGGTCATTCCGCTCGCCGCGGGCTATCTGACACGTCGCCGGCTCGACGCACGGCATGACGGTGAGGCCATTGCCCGCTTTATTGCGCAGTTGAAGCCGTTCTCGATCGTTGGGCTGCTGGCGACCGTCGTGCTGCTGTTCGGCTTCCAGGCCGAGACGATCGTCTCTTCGCCCTTGGTCATCGTGCTCATCGCCATACCTTTGCTGCTGCAGAACGCGCTGATCTTCGTCATTGCCTATGGCTGGGCTTATCTCTGGCGGCTGCCGCACAATGTGGCGGCGCCGGCCGCGCTGATCGGAACCTCGAACTTCTTCGAACTGGCGGTTGCTGTCGCCATCAGCCTCTTCGGCCTCAATTCCGGCGCCGCCCTGGCGACCGTCGTCGGCGTTCTCGTCGAAGTGCCCGCCATGCTGGTGCTCGTGGCCGTGGCCAATGGCACGCGGCGTTATTTTCCCGCCTGAGCGGGGAACGGGCGATCGAGTGGTCGTGCGACGTGTCATATATGGCACGCGGCCGGGTAAAATCGTGCGGCCGATCTCGCTCGCATTTGCCTGTGCGCAACCTTTTGTCGGCCGGTAAAGGAAAATTTAACGAGTATTTTCATTAAAGTCGGCTTGAGTGCCGGCGTGCCGGCATCCGCGGACTCACGCAAATTTGAAACCGGTTGGCTTCGGCGCCGAAGCGTCGGCAACTTTTCAATGATATGCCTTTGGGCTAGTGATCCGCACCATGAACGGCGGCGGCCCCGGGCGCCGCTTCGCGACGACAGATCTGGAACGAGTGCGAGAATGACAAAGTACAAGAAGATCGCGGCGACGGCAGTGCTGGCTGCGATGACGAGCCTCAATGCCTTTCCCCAGGCGGCTGAGGCGGCCACGCTTCTCGATCTGCTGCGCGGCGGGCCGGGCAAATCCAGCCCGAGGTCCGGCATGGGAACGATCTTCGAGCCCCAGGCCCGGGGTGGGCTGGAAATGGGCGATCCGGAGCCGTTGCCGAAGGTCGCCGGTCCGCGCTACTACACCTACAAGGCAGAGGCTACGCGTCCTGTCGCGATCAAGGCGCCGACGGTTCCGGCCGCCCCGGATGTCAATACGACAAGCCCGGCCGTTGCCAGCGACCAGCCGCAGGTGCGCCGCTTTCTCGCCGAGACCGGCGTACGCGCACCGGACGAAATCGCCGCAGCCGTGGAAACCTACTACAAGGACAACAAGCCGCTGATCTGGGTCACCGATGCGGGATCACCGATCGGGCGCGCGTGCCATGCAGGGCCTGAGCCAGCGGCGAAGCCGGACTTGCACCGGATGATTACGCAGTCGCACTGCCGGCAGAGGCCGCCGATCCGGCCGACCCGGACAAGCTTGCCCGCGAGCTTGCAAGGTTCGAAGTGGCGCTCTCCGCCAAGCTCCTGACCTACGCCACCGACACGGCGCGCGGCCGGATCGATCCGAATAAGATCTCCGGCTATCACGACTTCAAGCGCAAGGCGGTCAACCTGAAGCCCGTCCTCAACATGCTGCGGCTGAGCCCGGATGTTGCCGCCTATCTGCGTTCGCGCGATCCGGACAATGCGCAGTTCCAGGCAATGAAGGCGGAGCTGGCGCGCCTGCGTGCGGCCGACAGCCAGGCGGGCGCCCGGGTCGAGATCGCACCCGGCACCCTGCTGAAGCCCGGCCAGAGCAATCCGGAACTCGCCAACATCCTGGCGGCGATCCGAACCGAAGGCTCGGAGGAACTCAAGGCGACCCACGCGGCGGTGCTGTCCGCCTATACCGGTGCACCGGAATACACGCCCGAGCTGGTGGCCGTGGTCGAGGCCTTCCAGAAGGAAAGGGGCCTGAAGCCCGACGGCGTCGTCGGCCGCGCGACCATCCGTCAGCTGACCGGCCACAGCAATGCCGAGAAGATCGACAAGCTCGTCATTGCCATGGAACAGCTGCGCTGGCTGCCGGACGATCTGGGCCAACGCTACGTCTTCATCAACCAGCCGGCCTTCACGGCCTATTATGTCAACGATGGCCGCGAGCAATTGGCCATGCGGGTGGTCGTCGGGTCTAAGTCGAACCAGACCTATTTCTTCCAGGACCAGATCGAGACGGTCGAGTTCAACCCCTATTGGGGCGTCCCGAAGTCGATCATCGTCAACGAAATGCTCCCCAAGCTTCGGGCCGATCCCAGCTATCTGGACCGGCTCGGCTATGAGGTGAGCTATGGCGGTCGCAAGGTCTCGTCGAGCCAGGTCGACTGGAACACCACTCACAGCGTCGATGTCCGCCAGCCTCCGGGCAGCGACAACGCGCTCGGCGAGTTGAAGATCCTGTTCCCGAACACGCACTCGATCTACATGCACGACACGCCGTCGAAGGCTTTTCCAGCGCGACATGCGCGCACTCAGCCATGGCTGCGTACCGCCGAGCCGCGGTGATGGCAGCAGCGTAATGGGACGACCACGGCCGAGATCGCCAGGCAGATCGCGTCGGGTCAGAACCGGGCGGTGCAGGTGCCGCAGAAGATCCCGGTCTACGTGGCCTACTTCACCGCCTGGCCGAACAAGGACGGCGGGGTCGATTATTTCGACGACGTCTACGGCCGCGACGATTCGACCCGCAAGGCCTTCAAGGCGACCAGCGACGCACGGGCGCCGCGGGCATGAGATGAAAAGGCGGGTGCAGCCCGCCCGATCAGCCCGACAGCGGCGACGGCGTCAGTTCGTCGAAATGGCGGATCAGCCGGTCGGCGCCGAGTTCCTGACGGACGATCGGGAATCGACGGACACGACGACGGACAGGATGCCGGCGTTCCTGGCGGCCAGGATGTCGTTGATGCTGTCGCCGACCATGACGGCTTGGCCGATCACCGCCGGCCGCTCGATCGTTGCCGTGAGATGGCCGGATCGGGCTTGGCACGGCAAAGGTGTCTCCGCCGGCAATCGCCGCAAAATGATGGGTGAGGCCCAGCTTCTCGATCAGCGGGACCGCCAGTCCCTCCATCTTGTTGGTGCAGACGGCGAGCCGGAAGCCGGCCTCCCGCAAGCGCCCGAGCGCATCGACGAGACCCGGATAGGGCTGGCTCTCGCCAGGCATGCCCGCCGTGTAGTGATCGATGAAGCGGTCGAGCAGGGGCTGGAGCTCCTCCTCGGCAAGCGGCACGCCGCGCAGCGCGAAGGCGCGTGCGATCATGGCGCGGGCGCCGTGGCCGACCAGATGGGTCAGGTCCCCGTAGCCGACCGGCGACAGGCCGGCGACGGCGATCGTATGGTTCAGGCTGGAGACAAGGTCCGGGGCGGTATCGACGAGCGTGCCGTCAAGGTCGAAGACGATCGTGGGGGCTTTCAAGGGCAGGCTCCGTCTCTGGCTGATGGAACGCGGGAATACACTAGCCGGGTAGGCGAAATACCGACAAAAGGCAACCGATACGGCGCTATCGGAAAGGGGCTTTCGTTTGCCCGGCGAGGCGTGTAAACAGCTGACGACGAAACGGACAGGAGCTTTTGGCGCATGGACGCCCGCGAGATGAAGATAAAGGCTGCGGCTGCGGCTTTGGAGCATGTCGAAGACGGAATGCGTCTCGGCATCGGCACCGGTTCTACCGCGGAGGAGTTTGTCCGGCTTCTGGCGGAAAAGGTGGCCGGTGGCCTGAAGGTCGAGGGCGTGCCGACTTCGGAACGCACGGCGCGGCTGTGCCTGGAACTCGGCGTGCCGTTGAAGTCGCTCGACGAGCTTCCGCAACTGGATCTCACCATCGACGGCGCCGACGAAGTCGACGCGCAGCTTCGGCTGATCAAGGGTGGCGGCGGCGCCCTGCTGCGCGAGAAGATCGTGGCGGCGGCCTCCGAACGCATGATCGTCATTGCCGACGAAAGCAAGGTCGTCGATGTCCTCGGTCGCTTTCCGCTGCCGATCGAAATCAATCCCTTCGGCCAGGCTTCGACGCGGATCGCGGTGGAAAAGACGGCCGAGCGCCTCGGTCTGACCGGCGAACTCAAATTGCGCGCTTCCGGCGACGGGCTCTTCACCACAGACGGCGGCCACCTCATTCTCGACGCATCATTTGGCCGCATTCCTGATGCAGAGGCCTTGGCCATGGCGCTCAACACCATCCCCGGTGTGGTCGAGCACGGGCTATTCATCAATCTGGCCTCGCTTGCCATCATCGCCGGACCGGCGGGTGCGCGGGTCATGGACGCAAAGAACTAAACAGGAGCAATGGATTTCATGGTCAAATTTTCGGGTTTGGGGCGTTTCGCTTCTGTCACCGTCATTGCCGGCGGCCTCTTCATGGGTTTTTCCGCCCAGGCGCAGGAAATCTCGGCTGAACACGTCCAGGCGGCGCGTGCCGCAGTCACCGCGCTCGGCGCGACCGACCGCCTCGACAACATCCTGCCGAACATTTCGGATCGTCTGAAGACCCAGCTCATTCAGGCCTATCCGAACCTCGAGGACAAGATTTCGGCAACCGTCGATGCCGAGGCCCTGAAGCTCGCACCGCGCCGCGGCGACCTCGAGCGCGAGGCGGCCCTGGTCTATGCCAAGGCATTCACCGTCGAAGAGCTCAATGCCATGACGGCCTTCTACACCAGCGAAGCCGGCAAGAAACTGCTCAAGGACGGCCCGATCGCCATGCGCGAGCTGATGAAAGCCGCCGACATCTGGACCGCCGGCGTCGCCCGCGACCTGGAAAAGCAGGCCAACGAAGCCATGCTCAAGGAAGTCGGTGCCACGCCTGCGGCCCCCAAGCCCTGAGCTCAGCCGCTTCTTGAGAAATGCAAAGCCCGGACACGTTCCGGGCTTTTATTTTGGTGACACCGCATCCTATATCAGGGCCACCATCCGTACCGATGATTTGCAGGGAGATACGCCATGTCCGATTTTGACTATGATCTGTTCGTGATCGGTGGCGGCTCCGGCGGGGTGCGCAGTGCGCGTGTGGCCGCATCGCTCGGCAAGAAGGTCGCGATCGCCGAGGAATACCGCTTCGGCGGCACCTGCGTCATCCGTGGCTGCGTGCCGAAGAAGCTGCTCGTCTATGCGTCGCAGTTCCACGAGCATTTCGAGGATGCGGCAGGCTATGGATGGACCGTCGGCGAGACCCGTTTCGACTGGCCGAC
>JAHRYZ010000434.1 GCA_020621905.1 Rhizobium sp. | reverse complement strand
CGCGCATAGCCCATCATCACCCGTTCGCCGTCGATCGTGGTGGCGACGGCGTTGTTGGAGCCGGTGATCAGCCGGGTCAGATCCGCGGGAAAGGCGCCTCCGGAGGGAATATTGTCCGGCCCGTTCGAGACGATGACCTTGTCCTCGGCATCGATCACCGCGGCCGACCAGCCGGGAGGCAGGATGTCGGTCGACGTCATGCTGACCATATCGCCGGCGTTCTGGGTCAGCACCAGCGCCGCCCCGGGGGGGCTCGGCCCGGGTGACGCGAGGGGCATGATCAGATTGAACACCCATTGCTGGCCGGTCGTGCCGAAGAAGACGCCTGACGCTTCGATCTTGCCGGAAGCGAGCGCCGCCTTGAGCGTGGGGAAATTCGACATGGGCTTGAGCGGCGCGCCGTAGGGCACGCGGGTATTGAGCAGCTGGTTGCCCTCGGCATCGACCAGCAGCACGTAGAGCGAGCCGGCGCCGAGGCTCGAGGCGGTGCGCTGGTGGAAGGCGCCGAGGTTTCCCGAGGTCAGTTCTGCCGCGCCCGACAGGAGACGCAGCGTCGTCGACATGTCCTCGAGCTTGCGCTCGAAATTGCGGCTGATGGTCTGCGCATCCTGGGCCGCTTCGTGGCGAAGGGCCTCATATTCGCTGCGTTCCAGTTCGGACAGAAGAAAGATCACGAAGGCGAGCAGGGGCAAAGTCGCGAGGATGGCCATCGCGACGAGATAAGCCCCGATCGATGCCGTTGGGAACAGGCGCACCAGCCTACCCATGCGTGCGCCAGATCCTTGCCCGGTATCCCGTTGCGGGCCGGCCTTCGTCACGCGCCATCGTCCGCCCTCCCACTCGCAAGACTTCTATCTCATTGAGTAATATAGCAGGTTTCGGACGATGCCAACCGACCACCGCGGCTGCGACAATAATATCCTGCCGCTCTCGCCCTCTCACGGACAATCGGCGCGCGCAGCTAC
This sequence comes from Rhizobium sp., assembly GCA_020621905.1. GTDB lineage: Bacteria > Pseudomonadota > Alphaproteobacteria > Rhizobiales > Rhizobiaceae > Allorhizobium. The sequence continues at coordinate 856 of JAHRYZ010000434.1, read as the reverse complement.
GCCCGAAAGGCCTGCCGCAAGAAAGGCGGATCGGACAGTGCGCCGTGGCCTTTACCGGCCATGCTTCTCTTCCCCGTTGCGCAAGATCCGCGGGAGGACGATACGTGGCGGCCGCCGCTTTCGAACCAAAAACCTCGGCCGCGCCGGCGAACCAAACGGCGCCTCGCGCGTTAGGGCGCATACGCCACCCAAGGAGGACACCATGGTATTCAAGCCGCAACGCTTTCACGACGAAAAGCCGGTCGTGGAACTCGAGCACCAAAACGAAGAACCGCTGGAGACTGCGGTCGCCGGACAGCTGGCGATATCGCAAGGCATGGACGCGTCCCGCCTGACGGTGACCGCATCGGGTTCCACCATCTTTCTGTCCGGCACTATGACGGACGAGGCGGAAATCGACCGCGCGCTCGAAATCGTGCTGGCCGTGCCCGGGGTCGAAAAGGTCACCCACGATCTCCAGGTCGGCTGAAGGCGAACGCGCCCTGTCGTCGAACGACCCAAACGAATTGACTCCAGCCATCCGCGCGGATGACTGGGGTGCGTTTTTGAGTGGTCGCCACCTGCGTGGCATTGCCTTTAGCGAGCCTCGGTCACACCCGGGACCTGGCGGGGCAGACAATAGATCGAAACCTCTCCAATTCTCTGCATGCGCCCGTTGAGACCCTGCTCGCGCAGGATCATGGCGCGCCGCTTTCCGACGCTCTGCATATGGCGGTGCGCCGCCTCGACGGCCAGTCGATAGCTTGGATAGGCCGGGGACTGGCCTCCATCCGAGAGAAATACCCATCCGTTCGCGTGTGGAACAACATCGCAGTAGATTCCAGCCATGACAAACTCCTCCTCATCGCTACAAACG
>JAHRYZ010000433.1:767-1857 GCA_020621905.1 Rhizobium sp. | reverse complement strand
ACTTAAACGGATGCCGACAATTTTAGCGAATTGCCGTTTTTTCCCGTTTCGGCACAGAGTATTGTCCGACGGCAGCGGAAACGGTCGATCTCAGGCGGGATGGGATGCGCCTGCTTGCCTGGCGTGGGACCGGACAGGGCAATCTCGGCGGTCTGCCGCGTCCTTCACAATTCCTCGATCTTGCCGCCGGCGATCTTCAAGACGGCCAGGTGGCCGGTCGCGAAGGCTCCGGTGTCGATGCAGATGCGGCCTCTTCCATAGATGACCTGCGGCGCCGGGGTGTGGCCGTGCACCACGACCAGCGGCAGTTCCGGGCCGCGGCTGAGGAAGGGTTCGCGGATCCACATGAGATCCTCGTCGCTCTGCGCCTCCAGCGGTAGTCCGGGCCTGATGCCGGCATGGACGAAGGCAAGGCGACCGATGGTCAGCAGACAAGGCAGCGATTTCAGATAGTCCACCTGGTCCTGGGGGACCGTCTCCCGCGCCAGCTCGGCCAGTTGCTCCAGACCGCGCGGGCGGTCCAGGATGTGGCTGGCATCGATGCCATAGGAAAAGAGGGTCGCATGGCCGCCGAGTTGCAGCCAGCTCACATGCGCCGTGGGGTCGGCCAGGAAGCGCAGGAACAGCTCGTCATGATTGCCACAGAGGCTGATCCGTTCGAAGCCTGCTGGCGGCGGTGCGATCAGGTGTTCGAGAACCTGCCGCGAATTGGGCCCGCGGTCGATATAGTCGCCGAGCATGACGATGAGCTTCTTGCCGTCGACACTTGCGGCGTCGCGCAGAATGCGTACTTCAGCCGCGAGCAATTCGGTCCGGCAGCCATGGACGTCGCCAATGGCGTAGATGGCGGAAAACTCGGCCTCGTGCTCGAACGACAATCTGCTACGCCCCTCGATCGCGGCCGTCTGACCGTTGCGGAACAGTTTCCGTAGCAATCCTCTCATTCAGGCTGCGCTCCGTGACTTGTGCTCGACGTGTTCAGGCGACCAGAATACGTGGTCGACGCTGGGTGAGCTACTCCGGACCCCGCGAGAAGATCGTGTGCCGAAGGCGCATCCGTCACTACAGGAAGCAAAGAGACGGCGCTAGC
>JAHRYZ010000433.1:0-757 GCA_020621905.1 Rhizobium sp. | reverse complement strand
TGGCCTTCGTTGGTCCTATCCAGGTCGGCTTGCGATTGGCCGATCGGCACGCTCTGTGCCGGTGCCGTCTGTTCCCGCGCATATATATAAGGTGGGCCGGCGTGACGATCGCGGCGAAGTCATGCATCGCCTTTCCTGCCGTCTCGCTCGGCGGAGCGGAAAGTTCACATATTATACCAGATGCGGGGATTGTCTCCGGACTGGATCTTGACCCATCTGAGGTCGGTGTTCTTCCAGTTGCGGATGGCGGTGGCGCGGTTGTCGAGCACGAGGTCGCCGCGGCTGGTCTTGACGACGAGCACGGCATGGCCTTCGCCGGAACCGGTGCGGGCGACCGCGATGCGCAGGGCGCGCGGCGACCAGCCCATGGCGATCAGGCGTTTGCGCTTGATCAGGGCGAAGTCCTCGCAGTCGCCGCTGCCGCCGGAGACCTGCCAGACGTCGCCGCCGTCGATCGCCGAAGAGTCGTTGATGGCGCGAACCGAGCGGTTGACGCTGGCATTGACGCGCTTCAGCTGGGCTTCGCGGTAGGAGGTGAGTGCGACGACCGAGGAGCCGCTGCTCTTCTTGCATTCGGACGGGTTCTGCATGCAGAACTTGACGTGGGCGAAGGGTGCAAGGGTGGGCGTCCTTGCGGCGATGAAGCTGACGGCGGGCGTGTCGCGCAGATTGCGGGCAAAGCCGCCCGGGCCGGCGGCGGCCGAGGGATTGGCGCTCATGAAGGCCGTCATGGCGACGGCGGCGGTGGCAAGCAGTG
>JAHRYZ010000432.1 GCA_020621905.1 Rhizobium sp. | reverse complement strand
AACTCGGCCTCTTGTCGATCGGTGCCACGGCCGACAAGATCCCTTCGCTGAAGAAGATGCTCGCCCTGGCCAAGGGGCGGGTGCCGCTGGTGATCGAACTCAAGGGCATCGATGCCGAGCACGACGACGGACTTGCCGAATCCGTGCTGGAGGTGCTCGAAGGCTATCAGGGCAAGGTCGCGCTGATGAGTTTCGACTTCTGGCTGCTGCGGGACCTGAAGAAGCTCGACTGCCCCTACCCGGTCGGCCTGACGGCCGAGGGCGTGCGGCCCGAACAGTTCGCCGCCCATGAAGAGGCCATGCAGCTCGGCCTCGACTTCATCTCCTATTGCGCCCCGCACCTGCCCAACAGCTTCGTCACGGCGCAGCGCGAACGCGGAATTCCGGTGATTACCTGGACTGTCAGGGATGAAACCATGCGCACCCATACCTATACTCATGCGGACCAGATGACCTTCGAGGGTTTCGATCCCCGCGAGGCCGCCATCGCCAGCGCATGATGGGAGACGCATGTCAGGAGACGTGACGATCCGGATCGAACGATCCTTTGCCAATATCGCTCCTGAACGCTGGGCCATGCTCGGCGGCGCCAGACGCGGCGCGGACGGATACAATCCGTTCGCCTCGCATGCCTTCCTGTCGGCGCTCGAGGAATCCGGCTCGGCCACGGCCGAGACCGGCTGGCTCGGTCATCATCTCCTCCTGGAGGACGCAGCCGGCGACCTGCTCGGCGCCCTGCCCTGTTATCTCAAGAGCCACAGCCGCGGCGAATATGTCTTCGACCAGGGCTGGGCCGACGCCTATGAGCGGGCCGGCGGCCGCTACTATCCGAAACTGCAGAGCGCCTTTCCCTTCACGCCGGCGACCGGTCCGCGGCTGATGGTGGCCGAAGGGCGCGATCCGGCGGAAATCCGGCCGCTGCTCGCTGGCGGGCTCCGCCAGGTGGCCGACGAACTCGGCGTTTCGTCCGCGCATGCAACCTTCATTCCCGAGGACGAGTTGCCGGCCTTCACCGGCAGCGGCTATCTGCACCGGACCGACCAGCAGTTCCATTTCCTCAATGCCGGTTATGCCGACCACGAGGCCTTCCTGGAGACGCTCGCCTCGCGCAAGCGCAAGGCGCTGAGGAAGGAACGCCGGGCGGCGCTGGAGAACGGCATCGAGATCGACTGGCTGACCGGCGGCGACCTCACCGAGGACATCTGGGACCAGTTCTTCACCTTCTACATGGACACCGGCAGCCGCAAATGGGGGAAACCCTATCTGACGCGGGCCTTCTATTCGCTGATCGGCGAGCGCATGGCCGACGACATCCTGCTGGTCATGGCAAGACGCGACGGGCGCTATGTGGCGGGCGCCATCAACTTCATCGGCGCGGACGCGCTCTACGGCCGGCACTGGGGCTGCATCGAGGATCACCCCTACCTGCATTTCGAGGTCTGCTATCACCAGGCGATCGATTTCGCCCTGTCGAAGGGTCTGAAGCGCGTCGAGGCGGGCGCCCAGGGCGAGCACAAGCTGGCGCGCGGCTACCAGCCCGTCACCACCCATTCGGCACACTATATCGCCCATCCGGGCTTAAGGCGCGCCGTTTCCGATTATCTGGCGCACGAGCGGCGCGAGGTGGAGCAGATGGCCGAAATCCTCGGCGAGCATACGCCCTTCCGCCGCGGCGAGCGCCAGCAGCGCGACGGCGAGAGCGACGAATAGGCCGCTTGATCATCGCCCGCCGGCTGGCTTAACTACGGCCAAACCTCAGGAGATTCCCGATGACCAGTTCCGCCTACGATCCGAACAACATCTTTGCCAAGATCCTGAAGGGCGAGATCCCCTCGGTGAAGCTCTACGAGGATGAGGA
>JAHRYZ010000431.1 GCA_020621905.1 Rhizobium sp. | reverse complement strand
GAACTGGGCTTCGGCCGGCGTCGCCGCCCATGTCGACAGGATGATCCTGGACAGCGGCTACGGCTGCAAGGCGACGCTGGTGACCGGCGACACCATGCCGACCTTCACCTCGATGAACGAGAAGGGCGAGCCGGACATCGCCCCGGAAATGTGGGTGAACTCGGCCCGCGAAGTGCTGGAAAAGGCCGTCGCCGAAGGCCGCCTCCTGCAGCTCGCGCCAATCCTCAGCGACGGCGGTGTCGAGGGCTGGTGGATTCCGAAATTCATCGCCGACGCCAATCCCGAGATCAAAACTGTGCAGCAGGCGCTCGAACACCCGGAACTCTTCCCCGCGCCCGAGGATCCGTCCAAGGCCGCGGTGGTCAATTGCCCCTCCGGCTGGAGCTGTCAGATATCGACGGCCAATCTCTACAAGGCGCTCGGCGCCAAGGAGAAGGGCTTCGAGCTGATCGACACCGGCTCCGCCGCGGGCCTCGACGGATCGATCGCCAGTGCCTTCGAGAAGAAGACCGGCTGGCTCGGCTATTACTGGGCGCCGACCGCCATCCTCGGCAAGTATGAAATGGTGAAGCTGTCCTTCGGCGTCGGGCACGATAAGGCGGAATGGGACGCCTGCACCGCGGTCGCCGACTGCGCCGCGCCGAAGGTGAACTCCTATCCGGTCTCGGACGTCTACACGATCGTCACGCAGGAATTCGCCGAGAAGAATGCGGTGGCGATCGACTATCTGAAGACGCGCAAGTGGGACAACCACACCGTCGGAAAGGTGCTGGCCTGGATGGACGAGAACCAGGCGACCAACGAGGAGGCGGCAAAGCATTTTCTCGAAACCTATCCGGAGGTCTGGACCACCTGGCTTGCAGCCGACATCGCCGAGAAGGTCAAGGCCGGCCTCTGATCCCTTGCCGTAGGCGGTGACCGTTCGGCGGCCCGCGTGCGATGCGCGGTCCGCCGTGCTGGCGGGAGTTGGCCCGGGAGGGTTGACGGGGCGTAGGCGGCGCCCCGGGCGGCCGAAGGGACTGGAGGGGGTAGGACATGCTTTGCGATTATCTGCCGCAAAGGCTCTGCGAGTTTCCGGCGCTCGACGCTGACCTGCTGCGCGAGATGCGCAAGTCCGTCGACGCCGGCTTCAAGGCCTTCGTGCGCGCCTATGGCGACACGCTCGACAGCGCGCTTCAGCCGCTGCAATGGTTCCTCAACTGGCTGGAAAACCTGTTCGTCGGCGCGCCGTGGATCGTCTTCCTGGCGATCCTGGCGGCGATCGTCTACCTCGCCAGCCACAGCCTGCGGATCACGCTTGGCACGCTCCTCTCCATGACCGCGATCGGCCTGGTCGGGCTTTGGCAGGACACGATGGTGACGCTCGCCATGGTCACCGTCTGCACGCTGATCGCGATCGTCACCGGCCTGCCGATCGGCATCCTGATGGCTCGCTCCGACCGGGTTCAGTCGACCGTGAACCCGGTGCTCGACGTCATGCAGACCCTGCCGAGCTTCGTCTACCTGATCCCCGTCGTGATGATCTTCGGCATCGGCAAGGTGCCGGGCCTAATCGCCGTCGTGGTCTATGCCGTCCCGCCGATGATCCGGCTCACCAATCTTGGCATCCGGCTGGTCGACCGCGAAGTGCTCGAAGCGGCCGACGCCTTCGGATCCTCGCCGCGGCAGGAGCTGTTCGACGTGCAGATCCCGCTGGCGCTGCCGACCATCATGGCCGGAATCAACCAGACCATCATGATGGCGCTCGCCATGGTCGTCGTCGCCTCGATGATCGGCGTTGGCGGGCTGGGCCGGAACGTGCTGCAGGCGATCACCAACCAGTTCTTCACCGTCGGCTTCCTCAACGGCTTCGCGCTCGTCGTCATCGCCATCATCTTCGACCGCACCAGCCA
>JAHRYZ010000430.1 GCA_020621905.1 Rhizobium sp. | reverse complement strand
AGGCCCGGCATCGGCGATGTCAGGCCGCCCGCCAAGGCCTCCGGAGCAGCAGCGCCAGCCTGATCGGGGGTGGTGACGCGATAGCGGTTTGCGTCGACGACGAGATCGAAGGCCTCACCGTCGGCGAGGAAATAGCCGGTGTGCTTGCGTCCGCCGACCATCGCCGAGAGCCGGCCGTCCTCGCCAAGCACGCCGTCCACCACCAGGGCCTCGCCGCCGATGCCGATCTCGAAGCCGCGTGCCAGATAGAGAACCTCCGTTTCGATCGCCTGCTGCCCGAGGACAAGCCGCAGTCTCTCACGGGCCGGTCCGTTGAGCCGGAAGCCGTTCGTCCTGTTCCACGGACTATGGGGATCGGCCGTCGCCATCGACTGGCGCTCGATGGCGACCTTTCGGGCCAGCAGCAGGCCGAGCGTCGCCATGGCCACTGTCGTCTCGGCGGGTTCCGGTGCGGACAGAAGGGCGGCCTCGTTGCGGGCGATGAAGCCCGTATCGAGATTGGCTTCGGCGAAATCCGCAAGGCGCGACAGCCTGGCCAGAAAGCCTGCATTGCTGGTCACGCCGGCAATGGCCGTGCCGCGCAGGGCAGCGCGCAGACGGCGGACCGCCGAGGCGCGATCCGTGTCCCAGACGATCAGTTTTGCGATCATCGGATCGTAATGCACGGTGATGGTATCGCCGGCGCGCACGCCGCTGTCGATGCGGACATGGGCGTCCGGCTCGGGCAGGACGAGGTGGCTGATCCTTCCGATCGCGGGCAGGAAGTCATGGTCCGGATCCTCGGCATAGAGCCTCGCCTCGATCGCGTGACCATTGATCTTGAGATCGGCCCAGCTCTCCGGCAGGCGTTCGCCCGTAGCCACCCGCAACTGCCACTCGACCAGGTCGAGACCGGTGATGAATTCGGTGACCGGATGTTCGACCTGGAGGCGGGTGTTCATCTCCATGAAGTAGAATGCGCCGCTTTGATCGAGCAGGAATTCCACCGTACCGGCACCGGAATAGCGGATGGCGCGGGCGCAGGCGAGGGCCGCCTCGCCCATGCGTTTGCGCAGATCCTCCGGCAGGCCGGGGGCGGGGGCCTCTTCGATCACCTTCTGGTGGCGGCGCTGGATCGAGCAATCGCGCTCGAACAGCGAATGGCAGTTGCCGTGATTGTCGGCGAAGACCTGAACCTCGACGTGGCGGGGGCGGACGAGAAATTTCTCGATCAGCATCCGCTCGTCGCCGAAGGCCGCCAGTGCCTCGCGCTTGGCACCGGCCAGTTCGCCGGCAAAATCCTCCGGCCGGGCGAGGATGCGCATGCCCTTGCCGCCGCCGCCGGCGGAGGCCTTGATGAGCACTGGATAGCCGATCTTCGCTGCCTCGTCCGCGAGCAGGTCGGGCGACTGGTCGTCGCCATGATAACCGGGAACCAGCGGCACGCCGGCTTCCGCCATCAGGGCCTTGGCCGCGCTCTTGCCGCCCATGGCGCGGATCGCCGACGGGGGCGGGCCGATGAAGACCAGTCCGGCATCCGCACAGGCTTCGGCGAAATCCGCATTCTCCGACAGGAAGCCATAGCCGGGATGGATCGCCTCGGCCCCGCTTGCCAGCGCGGCGGCAATGATCTTGTCGCCGTCGAGATAGGAGTGGCGCGCCGGTGCCGGGCCGATCGAATCGGCCTCGTCGGCCATCGCCACATGGGCGGCATCACGGTCCGCTTCGGAATAGACGGCGACCGTGGCGATGCCCATCCGGCGCGCGGTGCGGATGATCCGGCAGGCGATTTCTCCCCGATTGGCGACAAGGATCTTGGAAAACATCACCATCACATCCTGAATATGCCGAATTGGGTGCGCTCGATTGGTGCATTGAACGCGGCGGAAAGCCCGAGGCCCAGCACCATGCGCGTGTCGGCAGGGTCGATCAGGCCA
>JAHRYZ010000429.1 GCA_020621905.1 Rhizobium sp. | reverse complement strand
AAGACCGAACTGACCAAGGCGCTCGCCGAATATCTGTTCGACGACGAGACCGCGATGGTCCGGCTCGACATGTCCGAATACATGGAAAAGCACTCCGTCTCGCGCCTGATCGGCGCGCCTCCGGGCTATGTCGGCTATGACGAGGGCGGCGCGCTCACCGAAGCGGTGCGGCGGCGGCCTTATCAGGTGGTGTTGTTCGACGAAATCGAGAAGGCGCATCCCGATGTCTTCAACGTGCTGCTGCAGGTGCTCGACGACGGCCGGCTGACCGACGGTCAGGGCCGCACCGTGGACTTCCGCAACACGCTGATCATCATGACCTCGAACCTCGGTTCGGAATTCCTAGTCAACCAGCCGGAAGGCGAGGACACGTCGGCCGTGCGCGAGCAGGTGATGGGCATGGTGCGCGCGCACTTCCGCCCCGAGTTCCTCAACCGCGTCGACGAGATCATCCTGTTCCATCGCCTGCAGAAGAGCGAGATGGGCCGGATCGTCGAAATCCAGTTCGGCCGGCTGCAGAAGCTCCTGGAGGATCGCAAGATCGTGCTCACGCTCGATGCCGCGGCGCGCGACTGGCTCGCGGCCAAGGGTTGGGATCCCGCCTATGGCGCACGGCCGTTGAAGCGGGTGATCCAGCGCCATCTGCAGGATCCGATGGCGGAGATGATCCTGGCCGGCGAGATCGTCGACGGCGATCATGTCGCGATCTCGACCGAGGGCAATGTGCTGACCTTCAACGGCAAGGCGCCGCAGACCGCCGAGATCGCGCAGTTCGAAACGCCGGTGCCGAAACGGAAGCTGAACTGAACTTCTTTTCTGAGTCTCTTCCCCTCTGACGAGGGGAAGAGAGCTTGCGGTCAGCTGGCGTGGAGATGACGCGCGACCGCCAAACTGGCCATTATGCGACGGAGTCGCCGCGACAAGAACGCCGTGCGGCGCGGCGCGACCGGTTTCAGACGACGAAAATTCCGTCGGAGCTCAGCGGTTGCTGACGTGGCGAACCTGCGGCAACACGCCGGTGCCGGCGGCGTCGGAGACGCGCGCGGTGCTGCCGCGGTTGCTCATCTGGGCATCGAGGCGATCGCGCTCCTTTTCGAAGCTCGCCATCAGCGCTCCGTCGAGTGAGCGGCCGCGCGGCAGCTTGATGCGCATCGGATCGACGAAGCGGCCGTTGACCAGAATTTCGTAGTGAACATGGGCGCCGGTCGACATGCCGGTCGATCCGACGAAGCCGATCACCTGGCCCTGCCGCACCCGCTTGCCGGGCTCCATGCCCTTGGCATAGGCCGACATGTGGCCGTAGGCGGTCTCGTAACCGTTGTTGTGCTTCAGGCGGACATATTTGCCGTAGCCGCCTTCCCAGCCGACCCGCTCGACCACGCCGTTGCCGGAAGCGAAAATCGGCGTGCCGTAGGGCGTCGACCAGTCGACGCCGGTGTGCATTTTGACGTAGCCGAGAATGGGATGGCGGCGTCCGCCGAAACCCGAGCGCATGATCGCGTTGTTGACCGGTTTGCGCACCAGGAACTTCTTCGCGCTCTTGCCGGTCTCGTCGTAGAAATCGACCACCGCGTCGTCGGGGGTCTGGAATCGATAGTATTTCTTGGTCTCGCCGCCGACGGTGAGGGAAGCGAACAGCACCTCGGTTCTTTCGGTGATGGTGGCGCCCTCGTCTTCGCCGGCGAAGAACACGTCGAACGAATCGCCGGGCTGAACCTTGCGCTGGAAATCGACGTCGTAGGAATAGATGCGGACCATGTCCTCGATGACGTTCGGCGGCACCTTGTTGCGCAGCGCGGTCTCGTAGATGCTTTGATAGAGCCGCACGCCGCTGCCGTCATCATCATCGTCGTCGTCTTCGGCCGCGGCGGTCTCGGTGACGGTGTTCATGCTTTGCACGTCGACCGCGACGTATT
>JAHRYZ010000428.1 GCA_020621905.1 Rhizobium sp. | reverse complement strand
AACGAGGCTTACCTGGCCGGTGCCGAATTCGGCGCGGACACTTTCGAGATCGTCACGCCGCCGCAGTCGATCCTCGCCGAGCCTCCGGTTGCCGTCGTAGACGGTAATGTCGATGCCAAGGGCACGCGCAAGATCGCCGAGGCCTATCTTCAGTACCTCTATTCGGAAGAGGGCCAGAAGATTGCGGTCAAGCACTTCTACCGTCCGTCCAAGCCGGAACTCGTGGCGGCGGAAGACCTGGCAAAATTCGCCAAGATCGATCTCGTCACGATCGATGATCCGATCTTCGGCGGCTGGGCCAAGGCGCAGCCTGCCCACTTCGCCGACGGCGGCATCTTCGACCAGATCTACACGCCGGCCCGGTAGGCGATCGTCCATCCGCCTGCGACAAGCCCCGACCTCTCGAAGAGGCCGGGGCTTGTCGCAGGCGCAATTCGGGGCATTATGGACGACGGGACACGGGAATGACGACAGGACGAACCATGAAGAACTGGCGCCAGCCGAGCATCCTGCCGGGCTTCGGGCTGACGCTCGGCTACACGATTTTCTACCTCACGGTGATCATCCTGATCCCGCTGGTGGGCTTGGTCTGGCGCTCCGCCTCGCTCGGCTGGGTGGAGTTCTTTGCCATCGCCACCGACGAGCGCACCATGCTCGCCCTGAAGGTGAGCTTCGGCTCGGCTCTGGTGGCCGGCGCCATCAATGCCGTGTTCGGCGTCATCGTCGCCTGGGTGCTGGTGCGCTATGATTTTCCCGGCCGCCGCCTGCTCGACGCGGTGGTCGATCTGCCCTTCGCCCTGCCGACCGCCGTCGCCGGCATCTCGCTTGCCGCGCTCTATGCGCCGAACGGCTGGATCGGGTCGCTCCTGGCGCCGCTCGGCATCAAGATCGCTTTCACCCCGGTCGGCATCGTCGTGGCACTCGTCTTCGTCGGCCTGCCCTTCGTTGTGCGCACGGTCCAGCCGGTGATGGAGGAGCTCGACCGCGAGGTCGAGGAGGCCTCGGCCACGCTCGGCGCCACCCGGTTCCAGACGCTGCGGCTCGTCGTCCTTCCGGCGCTCACACCGGCGATCCTCACCGGTTTCGCGCTGGCTTTTGCCCGCGGCGTCGGCGAATACGGCTCGGTCATCTTCATCGCCGGCAACATTCCTTATGTCTCCGAGATCGCGCCGCTTTTGATCGTCATCCGGCTGGAGGAGTTCAACTATGCCGGCGCCACCGCGATCGCCTGCATCATGCTGGTGATCTCGTTCGCCATGCTGCTGTTCATCAACCTGCTGCAGATGTGGAGCCGGAGGAGATATGCCAATGTCCGCTAAGTCCGCCTCCATGGCCAAGCCCCGTTTCCGCGACGCCTCGACCGAAAGCCCGCTCGCGCGCTTCTCGCTGATGGCCGTGGCGCTGGCCTTCATGGCCTTCGTGCTGCTCTTGCCGCTCCTCCTGGTGTTCATCGAGGCCTTCCGCGAGGGCGTTCCCGCCTTCTTCGAGGCGCTCGGCGATCCCGACACCAAGTCGGCGATCCGGCTGACCCTGACGGTCGCGGCGATCGCCGTGCCGCTCAACCTGGTCTTCGGCGTGGCTGCCGCCTGGGCGATCGCCAAGTTCGAGTTCAAGGGCAAGACCTTCCTGATCACGTTGATCGACCTGCCGTTCTCCATCTCGCCGGTCATTTCCGGCCTGGTCTATGTGCTGCTGTTCGGCTCGCAGAGTCTGATTGGCCCGTTCCTCAAGAGCTACGGCATCGAGATCCTGTTTGCCGTGCCCGGCATCGTGCTCGCCACCGTCTTCGTCACCTTCCCCTTCGTCGCCCGCGAACTGATCCCGCTGATGCAGGAACAGGGCACCGGCGACGAGGAGGCGGCGCTGTCGCTCGGGGCCGGCGGCTGGCAGACCTTCTGGTACGTGACGCTGCCCAACATCA
>JAHRYZ010000007.1:13242-41683 GCA_020621905.1 Rhizobium sp. | reverse complement strand
GGCGGTTGGACATCAAATTTCTCCATGGCCTTTGTGTTTCGGGCGGCCATTTCCCGGTTGGCGGCGAATATGCCGGATATTCGAGAAAACCCGGACAAATTAACAGCGCGACCAAGGTCGTCAACCGTCATCACGAAACATCATGGATGGTGCGGGTTCCGGTTATGTTTCCCCCGGAAAACGCCGGCGTGGAGGCCCTGTCCGGCCGGCTCGCCCGGCGCTGATCGTGCCCGACCGGGACGGTGCCGTGGCCGGCCGGTCAGCGGCGTCCCAGATGGGGGCTCCAGGCGCCCTGTTGCGGAGGGCGCCGAGCTTTCCGTCAAGCTCAGGGCAAGGTCGGTGGTGGAAAGTGCCGAATGCAGGATGGCCGACCCGAAGGGCAGATTGGGCGTCATCCGGCGGACCGGCGGCAAGCGCTGGCAGGTGCCGATCCCGGGGTTCCCACGCGAGGATGGTGCCTCGTTGCCAGAAATCCCTGCATTGTGAAGAACAATGACCGGCAAATCAGAGATCTGCCGGCCCGAGCCTGTCACTGGGTGATTTCAAATGGCCGCAATGCAGATCGGGCAAACGCCAGGTCCCGATCGATCTGCCTGTCACCACCGCCGGCGGCGCTATGTCAGGCGGCCGATTTACTAGCCGTGGTCGAGCAATAGATGTCTTCCAGCGTGCCGAGGATCTTCATCACCGATTCGGAGGTGCTGGAATAATAAATGGTCTGCGCGTCGCGGCGGGTCTTCACCAGCTTCTGGGCGCGCAATTTCGAAAGGTGCTGGGACAGGGCGGACTGGCTGAGGCCGACCTGGGTGGCGAGGACGCCGACGGGAACTTCGCCCTCGACCAGGCTGCAAAGGATCATGAGGCGCTTGGGATTCGCCATGGCGGTAAGAAGGCCGGCTGCTGCAATGGACTGTTCGGACAATGCCTTGGTTTTCATCATATCAACTTTCGTTTTCCGGGCCTCGGGGGGAAGGCGACGGTTTGCAATCCATCAAATTGGCTATGTTAGAACTCTAACAATGCTCAAGAAATTGTATATGCCTAAATTTAAGGTACCGGGTATGCTGTATTAGCTAATGCGGAATAGAGTTCTGTTTCCGATCCTATATGATGCCCAAAATCGTATCTAACCAGTAAATCGCCTGAAATTAGGTCAATTCCGGCCCTGTCCAAGCCACAGAAAGTCCATTTTCCCGGCTTCTGGCCGCAGCGTTCGGTCGCCACCTGCTGCGCAAGTTCCGGTTTCGTACTCACTAAATCTTGTAGTAGTTCGAGCTCCCTTCCGGAGAAATTCCCGGTGGGTTCCGGCGCGATTCTGAAGTCTTCGCCGGGCAGCAGATAGGCGCGGCCGAAGCCGCCGTTGAGGCTTGCCGACCGGGGCACGAGCCGGAAAAAGCGGAAATCGGGGAAATCGATGTAGAGCTTCGCCTTCAGGTGGCGGGCGATGAACCGGCTTCTGAGACGGTCATGCGTCGGGCTGCCGCGCTCGACGGGTTCGGCGACGCATTGCAGGGTGAGGCGCGGATGGGCGAGCGGATCGCCCTTGCCGGGCTCGCCGGCCAGCAGCGAAACGCGCTGGTCGGCCTCGAGCGCCCTCGTGTGAGCCGAGAGCGCCGAGACGAGAATGACCGCCGAACCGTCCGTGTCGGTTCCCAAGAGGACGCGGCTCACCGAGGGGAAATGCGTCTGCGGATCGATCACGGCCAGTGCGACATAGCGGGCCGAACGCAGGAGGCGGCGGGCAAGCCCGCGCGCCTCGTCGTCGGTTTCGCGAATCACCGAGGGCTTGTCCGTCATGACTATCTCCGTCTCCTGCGATGCCGCCTGAACGGAGGGGTCCGATCAGGCCTTGCGCCGGTGAAGGGTGAGTCCGGCGACGACATCCTGCGCCGAGATCGTCCAAATGATCGCGCCGTTGTCAACCACGCCGATTGTCCCGGGCTGGCGCGACAGCACGTCGAGGATCTCGACGAGCGGTGTCTCGGGCTTCGCCGTGCCGGCCACGGTGCCCTGACCGGGCGCGCTTCCGACACCGGCATGCATGACGTCGCGCGCGGTCAGCATGTTGATCGGGTTCATGTTCTGGACGAAATCGGCGACATACTGGTCGGCCGGGTTGCGGACGATCTCCTGCGGCGTGCCGCACTGGATGATCCGCCCGCCCTCCATGATGGCGATGCGGTTGCCGATGCGGAAGGCCTCGTCGAGGTCGTGGCTGACGAAGAGGATGGTCTTCTTCAGGCGGCGCTGGAACTCGAGAAGTTCGTCCTGCAGGCGGGTGCGGATCAGCGGATCGAGGGCCGAGAAGGGCTCGTCCATCAAAAGGATCGGGGCGCCCGTGGCAAAGGCGCGGGCAAGCCCGACGCGTTGCTGCATGCCGCCCGACAGTTCCTGCACCTTGCGGGTGGACCATTTCGCCAGGTTGACCAGTTCGAGCTGTTCTTCCACCCGCATGCGGCGCTCGGCCTCGGGCACGCCGGCCAGTTCCAGGCCGAAGCCGACATTCTCGGCGACGGTGCGCCACGGCAGGAGACCGAACTGCTGGAACACCATGGAGACGGTGTGCATGCGAAGGTCGCGCAGCTGCTGCGGCGAACAGGTGTAGGGATTGGTCGTCTTGCCGTCGTTGAATACCTTGACGTCGCCGCGCACCACGGGCGCCAGCCCGTTGACGGCACGCAGCAGCGTCGACTTGCCGGACCCCGACAGGCCCATCAGGACCAGGATCTCGCCTTCCTTGATGTCGAGCGAGGCATTGGCCACGCCGAGAACCAGCCCGGTCTCGGCGCTGATCTCGTCGCGGGTGCGCCCCGCATCCGCCATGGTCAGCGCGCGTTGCGGGTTCGGTCCGAAAATGATCGAGACATTGTCGAATTGAACGGCGGTCATGCGGCGTCTCCTTCGTCGGATGACCGGAAGATGCGGTCGAGGATGATGGCGAGGATGACGATGCACAGGCCGGAATCGAAGCCCTTGGCGATGTTGACGGTGTTGAGTGCGCGAACGACCGGCACGCCGAGCCCGCTTGCGCCGACGAGGGCGGCGATCACCACCATCGACAGCGAGAGCATGATGGTCTGCGTCAGGCCGGCCATGATCTGCGGCATGGCGAAGGGCAGTTCGACCTTGCGCAACACCTGGGAGGGGGTGGCGCCGAAGGCCTGGGCGGCTTCAACCAGCGAGGGCGGGGTCGAGATGATGCCGAGGCGGGTGAGCCGGATCGGCGCGGGAATGGCGAAGATCACGGTGGCGATCAGGCCCGGCACCATGCCGAGACCGAACAGGATGAGCGCCGGGATCAGGTAGACGAAGGTCGGGATCGTCTGCATCAGGTCGAGGATCGGCCGGATGCCGGAATAGAGCCACGGACGGCGGGCCGCGGCAATCCCGATCGGGATGCCGACCACCATCGAGACGCCGGTCGCGGCCAGCACCAGGGCCAGCGTTTCCATCGTCTCTTTCCAGTAGCCCTGATTGTAGATGATCAGCAGGCCGACCAGCGTGAAGGCCGCGACGCCCACGGAGCGCCGCATGACCCAGGCCACGCCGGTAAACGCGACGATCATGATCAGCGGATAATAGTCCGCGAAGTCCGTGCCCTTGAGATAGGGCGCTTGAAGCACGAACAGCATTGCATTGATCGATGCGTTGAGGATCGTCGCAATGAAGTCGAAAAAGAATTTCAGATTGGTGGTCAGCCAGTTGACTGCCTCCTTGGCGCCAACCCCGATCGGGATCTTGTAATCCGTCAGCCAGTCCATGGTTCCCCAGTGCCTTTTCGGCTCGTGATACTCCTGAATGAAGAGGGAGCGGCTTTCGCCGCTCCCTTGGTCAGTTGCCTCAGAGGCCGAGGGCAGTCTTGACCGCCGCCAGTGCGTCGCCACCGTCCTTGGTGGTGACGCCTGCGAGCCAGGGCTCGATCGCCGAGCCGTTGGCCTTCAGCCAATCGGTCGCCGCGACTTCCGGGTCCTTGCCTTCGTTCAGGATGCCGCCCATGACGAGGTTCTCCATGTCGAGCGAGAACTTGAGATTGGTAATGAACTTGCCGACGTTCGGGCATTCGGCGAGGTAGCCGGCGCGAACATTGGTGTAGACCGATGCGCCGCCGAAGTTCGGGCCGAAGGTCGCGTCGCCGCCCGTGAGATAGGTCAGCTTGAAGTTGGCGTTCATCGGGTGCGGAGCCCAGCCGAGGAAGACGACCGGCGAGCCGTCCTGTTCGGCGCGGGCGACCTGGGCCAGCATGCCCTGTTCGGAGGATTCGACGACTTCGAAGCCTTCCAGGCCGAATTCGTTCTTCTCGATCAGTTCGAGCACGATGCGGTTGCCGTCATTGCCCGGCTCGATGCCGTAGATCTTGCCTTCCAGCGCATCCTTGTGCTTGGCGATGTCGGCAAAATCCTTGATGCCGAGCTCGGCGCCCTTGGCGTTGGTGGCCAGCGTGTACTTCGCGCCCTCGAGGTTCGGGCCGTAGGATTCGACCGACTTGTCTTCGGTATAGGGCTTGATGTCGTTGGCCTGGCTGGGCATCCAGTTGCCGAGGAAGACGTCGATGTCCTTGTTCTTCATCGAGGTATAGGTGACCGGCAGCGACAGAACCGTGACGGTGGGCTCGTAGCCGAGCGCCTTGAGGATCACGGACGCGGTTGCGGTGGTCGAGGTGATGTCGGTCCAGCCGACGTCGGAGAAGCGGACGGCGGAGCAGCTTTCTGCTTCGGCCGCCATCGCCTGTACGCTGCCGAGCGCGAGGACTGTGGCAAGGGTGGCAATCGTCAGGCGATGGATTTTGATTTTCGTCATAGTGGTACTCCCGTTTTTTTAATGTTCCCAAGTCAACATTCTATACACCACAAAAGCAAGCGCACCTGCGCATTTGCGCCTCAAACCCCTCCCTGTTTGCGACGTGGAAAAAGCGCCTGCCGAACGATTCTTAAGTCGAGCTTGACCCGGGGAAGTTGCTGAAAAGACTAGGGGGGCTCGATGATGTTTTCGCCCGCGGCATTGCGTCCTGTGGAAATTGGCGCATGGTTGCTCTAGTTTGTCCGATGGACGAGCCGTATTCGCGCGGCGCGCCACGATATTCAAAGGGAGAGTTCATGAAACTTCGCTGTCTGATCCTGGCTGCTTCGCTGACCATTCCGGCGGGCGCAGCCTTCGCCGAAGGTGATGCCGTCGCCGGCGCCAAGGTGTTCAAGCAATGCCAGGCCTGCCACACGGCCACGGAAGCCAAGAACAAGGTCGGCCCGTCGCTGATGGGCGTCGTCGACCGCAAGGTCGCCACCGTGGAAGGCTTCAAGTATTCGAAGGCCATGACCGATTTCGGCGCCGACGGCAAGGTCTGGTCCGAGGAGCTGCTGAAGGAATATCTTCCCAAGCCGCGCGACCTGGTCAAGGGCACGACCATGACCTTTGCCGGGCTCAAGAAGGAGGATGACATCGAAAACGTCATCGCCTACCTGAAGAACCCGACCGCCAAGTAAGCGGCCTGGTTCATCGACCTTCCATTGACGGGCAGCGGCGCAAAGGCGTGCCGCTGCCCGTTTTTGCCTGCCGCTCTTGCAGGCGCGGCGACAGCCTCCATATCTGACTTGTATTTTTCTGTCCGGCGTCAGCCGCGGCGGTTCTAATATCATTGATTTGTTATAAGGTTGCGGTCACATGCCGCTTGGGCCGGACGGGTATCCGGCGACAGTTCAGGGAGACGATCGCATGGCCTCGCTACAATCCTTCGACAGCGAAATCGAGAAGACCCGCACCATGGTCAACGAGGTGAGGGGCAAGATGGAGCAGTCGAGCGTGGTGCTCGACCAGTTCGCCAAGGCCGATACCAAGCTGGGCGACGTCAACTTCGACATCGAGAACGCCCGCATCGAGGACGTGATCAAGCAACAGAAGGTGATGGAGGCGAATATCGCCGACCTGATCATCGGGCTGGAAGACGCGACCAACGTGTTCGGCGCCGAGTTCGAGAGCATGAAGAGCTATTCGGGCTACGAGAAGTTCATCGGCATCTTCTCCAAGCAGAGGGCCCAGCGCATGCGCACCGAACGGGTGCGTAACATGTCGCTGGCCGGAAACCTGCAGGAACTGCTGGCGAAGTCCGACAGCATCGTCGGCATCCTGAAGGAGCAGCGCACCGTTCTCGACCAGCGCTACAAGAGCTCCGAGGCGAGCCTGATCCAGGTGATCGAACGGCGCAAGGGCACGATCGCGACGCTGGAGACGACGCAGAAGCGCATCGAGGAACTGAACCCGATGCTGCTCGACATCGAGAACAGGATCGCCGCCTCGATCGACCAGTCGGCCCGCACGCAACTCGAGGGCGAGCGCTCGAAGCTTGCGACCGAGTATAACCAGGCGCAGGCCAAGGAACAGGAGTTGCTGGCCGAGAGCCAGACGCTCGAACGCTATACCTCGATGTTCCAGACCTTCGTCGACAGCCTCAACAACCAGATCGCGGCGCAGAACACGCTGATCAACAAGCTGACCATCGATACCGAGCAGCGCATCGTGCTCTACAAGGCGCTGGAAGACTCGCTGAAGACGGCCGCCCAGCAGGACGTCGCCCACAAGATCAACACGCTCGGCAGCCAGGTCGACACGGCGGCCGAAGAGACCATGGCCGGCGTGGGCGCCGCCGCCCAGAAGCATATCGGCGACCTGCTCGAGCTGCACGAGAAGAACATGCTGGCGACCCAGGACATCCAGCGCCGCAAGAAGCTCGCCGACGAGGCCTTCGCGCGGCGCTTCCAGGCGGTTCTCGAAAAGCACAATTCGGCCAATTACGTGAAGTCGTGACGCCCGTTTGGGGTGTCCGGGGCCGGAGCGGCGATCTTCGCGTGCCCTCCGGCAAGGCTGGCGAGGCGCTGGCGCCGCCTTTGCCGGTTCCATGTTTCAGAGGAACTTCATTGGGGAACTGAATGGCCAAATTTCTTTTGGGTGCCGCAAAGGGCGGTGACGGGACGACGGGCCCGCGTGGACTGCTGGGCAAGGCCGTCGTGATTTCGGGGCTTGCTTTCCTCGTCTTCGTTGTCGGCCTCAAGTCGTTCTATACCATCGACGAGGGCGAACGCGGCGTGATCCTCAGAACCGGTGCCGTCGTCGGTACCGCAGAGCCAGGCCTTGGTTTCAAGATCCCCTTCCTCGACCGCGTGGTGAAGATCAGCGTCCAGAGCCGGGCGCAGATCTATGACGAGGTTCTGGCCTATTCGCGCGATCAGCAGGCCGCGGTGATCAAACTCTCCGTCAACTACCGGCTGCCCGCCGGCGAGGTCGAGCGCATCTATGCAGACTATGGCAGCGAGCAGGGGCTCGTCGAGCGATTGATCGACCGGCGGGTGTTCGAGCAGGCGAAGAACGTGTTCGGGCAGTTCAATGCGGTGACGGCGATCCAGGAGCGCGTGCGGCTCAATGCCGAGACCGAGACGGCCATCCGCGATTCCGTCAAGGGGCCGGTGATGATCGACAGCGTCCAGATCGAGAACATCGATTTCTCCGACGCCTATGAGCAGTCGATCGAAAACCGCATGCTGGCGGAGGTCGAGGTGCAGAAGCTGCGCCAGAATGCCGAGCGCGAGAAGGTGCAGGCCGAGATCACGGTGACCCAGGCGAACGCCCAGGCCGACGCGGTGCGGGCCCAGGCCGAGGCGCAAGCCGCGGCGACGCGGCTTGCCGGCGATGCTGAGGCCGATGCGATCCGCGCCAAGGGCGCCGCCTTGCGCGACAACCCCTCGCTCATCGAGTTGACGGCGGCGGAACGCTGGGACGGCCAGTTGCCGACCACGATGATCCCCGGGGCGGCCGTGCCTTTCATCGGCGTGAAGTAAGGTCGCGGCGCCCTGCCGGCGAAGACGATTGGAAGAAACCAGACGATGCTCGAGCAAAACGGCGCACCCGTCGCCCAGTATTTCAACTCCATCCGCGCCGCGCTCGGCG
This sequence comes from Rhizobium sp., assembly GCA_020621905.1. GTDB lineage: Bacteria > Pseudomonadota > Alphaproteobacteria > Rhizobiales > Rhizobiaceae > Allorhizobium. The sequence goes on along the minus strand of JAHRYZ010000007.1, from coordinate 33,751 downwards.
GGCTGGAGACCTATCTGTCCAATCCGGATCTCGCGCTGGCGGGAAGCGGGTTTGCCGGCCAGTTGCTCTTGCCCTATGTGGCGCGGCTGAAGAACTCCTTTGCCTGCTGGGAGAACCGCATCGGGTTCACCGAGCAGTTCCGCATCTCCCGCGCCGAGAGCGGCTTTCCGGTGTTCCAGAACGTGCTGGAGCTGGAGAACGACCGGCTCACTGCCGACAAGCGGCTCGCCAACATTCCGGACGCCCAGGCGATCCGGGCGGAAATGGCCGATTTCATCCTGCGCACCAAGGCCTTTCCCGGTGCCCTTCAGTCGCAGATGGCCGAGCGGATCTATCTCGAGCAGATCGGCAAGGGCGACATCTTCTCACCCTATGTCCTGCCGGAGACGGTGCGCGTCGCGGTCAACGAGAAGTCCGGGCGGCCCTATTACGTCGTGACCTGGGCGGTGTTCGACGGATCGAACACGCTGCCGATGGTCTATGTCGCCGGCATCGAGGATTCCTCGGAGAATATCCAGGAACTGCTGGTCGGCAAGGACGGCAAGATCAACCCGGACCTCGACATTCCGCTGCCGGTCGGCGGGCTGCTCAATCCGCAGCTCGCCGCCCAGTTCGACGATTTTGCCTCGAAGAACGGCGCCTATTCGCTGACGCCGGCGACGATCGCCACCAACATGGACAAGGATTTCCCGACGCTGCATCCCAAACAGCTGAGGCGCCTCGTGCTCGGGCCGTTCTATTCGGCGGGCATCACCGAGAACAATGCGCGCATCAACGAGATCCTGTCGCGGGTGCGGAAGCCCGAGAACGCCTGGCTGCTCACCTGGACGGTGCAGGAAGTGTTTTCCAAGGCCGAGCGTCCGGCGACCAAGGGCTTCTTCTCCTCGACGCCGGCGACGCAGGAATTCCACATCGACACAAACGACCTCGAAGCCGCCCGCATGGGCGTTTCGGCCTATGAGAAACATGCGCTGGTGCCGCACGACGCCTACCAGGCGCTCTATGCCTCGGGCGAGGCCAATGCGATCTTCGGCAATTACAAGGTCCATGTCATTTCCGGGAACAACGTCGTCAGCGAGGTCTAGCCGATGAGCAACGGGTTGAACGCAGGCCTCACCACCCTTCGCGAGGACGAAATCGCCCGGCATCTGGCCGTGGCGCAGGCACTGGTGACGCGATTCGTGGCGCTCGATCCGGGCGAGGGGGCGGCGGGTACGGCGCTGGCCGGCACCGGGCGGCGCTTCGTCTCGACGGTTTCGACCGGCGGCGTGCGGCGCACCCGCGAGGTGGAGCTGGCAAAGACCATCCAGTCGTCCGGCAGCAGCGATCCGCTTCTGTCGCCGACCCAGCATGGCGTGCTCTACCGGGTTCGGCGCGGCATCCAGGTTTCTCTGGCGATCGGCGAGGTGTTCGGCCGGCAGAGCGACCTCGAACAGTTGCAGGCGCGCAATGTGACGGCGCCTTTGCAGGGCGAGGAGGCCGCCCGCTTCAAGGCGCTGCTGTCGGCCTCGGCCTATGTCTCGGCCTTTTCGCTGGCCGCCTATCTGCTCTCGCCGCTGGCCGGCGAGGGCGAGCCGGTCAACGATACGCCGGAGCCGGATTTCCTGTTCGATACGCCGCAGGATGCGCTGAAGAGCATGGTGGCCGGGCTCGATGCGGCGCTGAAGGGGGCCGCCGACGACGCGACGCTCGGCCAGCGGGCGCGCGCCTTTGCCCGCGCGGCGATCGACGGACTGTTGACCCGCAAGGCGCGGTTCACCGGGCTTTCCGCCTTCGAGAACACGCATATCCGCATCGACCAGGACGATTTCACCCTGGACGGTTTCGACGTCGCGCCCGGCCAGCGGCGCAAGCCGCTGGTGATGACCTTCAAGAAGCCGGAGGAGATCGTCGGCAACCACATCGCCAAGTTCCAGGCGATGAAGCTCGCCAAGATGCTGATGGCCTACGATTTCGACCGGCAGATGAATCCGTTCGTCGAACTCGGCGGCTTTCTCTTCACCTTCATCGGAGACGGCATGCCGGGGACCGGCAAGACCATCCTGATCCAGATGATCGCCGGGCTGCTCAACGACTACTGCCAGGTGGCCGGCTATGCCTTCCACTACGAGAATTTCGGCGTCGACCAGATCTCGTCCTACCAGGGCAAGTCGGGGCAGAACTGCAAGGCCTTCATCGACACGCCGTCAATCCCCGGGTCATGGTTTCGGCACGACCGACGACGTCGACCGTGGCGGCCAAGCGGTTCGACGACCTGGCGTCGCCGGCCAGCACGAGATCACCGCCGTGCAGATGGAGGCGTTTGCCGGGGCGTCCACCGTGGTGCGCGGCAATTGCACCTTCGGCATGTTCTCGAACTATCCGGAAAATGTCGACGATGCGCTCAGGCAGCGTGCCGGGGCGCGCTGGCTGGTCGACGGTCCACAGACGGAAGAGGACTACATCGACATCTTCGCGCTGCTGATCGGCAAGAACCACACGATCCCTCTCGGCGAGCACCAGCTGTTTGCCAACCAGGAGATCAAGCGGGCGGTCGGCATCTCCTACGAAAAGCACGGCCGGCCGGAAGAGGAGGGGCTCGTCGCGGTCTGGGAGCGGTTCGAGAAGGAACGCGGCCGGATCGAGACGCTCGCCGACGTCGGCGCCTATCTGCACGAGATCAAGCTGGCCGAACCGCGCTTTACCGGCCGGGCGATCAAGAACATCACCGATGCGGTGAAGATGCGGGCGATGGACGTCGAACTGCCGGACGACTGGTTCGCGACGCCCGAGGCCTTCATGCACAAGGGCTACGACGAGAAGAAGGCGATGATCGCCGAGCTGCGCGGGCCGGTGACGATGGAGATGATCCTGCAGGAGATCAACCGCTATGCCGACAGCGAGTTCCGCTATGCCGACAAGTCGGACGAAGCGGCAGTCAACGAGATCATCCGCCGGGAGCGGCAGCGCGAACGGGCGATCGGCGCGATCGAGGCGATGAAGCGCGAGGGGCGGTGGTAGGGGGGCTCTATTCTGCCAGCAGTTAAGCCGGCCTTGCCCCTCATCCGCCCTTCGGGCACCTTCTCCCCGTAAACGGGGAGAAGGGACGGCGGCCGACACAGCCGGTTTCCTTCTCCCCGCTTGCGGGGAGAGGGTTAGGTGAGGGCAATCTTCTGGCGAGGCGTTATGAGGGGGTTGAACAGACGCAAGACAACTCGCGCACGAAGCCTGCATCATGTTGATAACGATGCCGAGGCTGTGTTGTGGTACGAGCTTCGCAGCGATGCTGAATGGTTTCAAGTTTGTCCGACAATTGCCCATCGGACCGTATTTCGCAGACTTCGCATGCCGTGAAGCTCTGCTCGTGGTAGAGATTGACGGTCACCAACATGCCGAAAGCGAATATGACGAGAAACGGAATGCCTTTATGAACCTGAACGGATGGTCTGTGGCGCGGCTCTGGAACACTGACGTGCTGCTGGAGCGTGGCGCTGTGCTGGAGACGATTATGGCGGTGCTCGACGGCCGGATCGCCGAACCATGCCGCAGCCGCGATTTCGCGTTCTTTCCGTCGAGCGACAATAAATGAACCGTCTCCTCGAAGCCGAACTGATCTACGGCCGGCTGCTCGCCGTCACCGAGCCGCATCTCGTCGCGCGCTACAACAAGGCGCTGTCCGGTTTCGGGCTGAAGCCGACGGCGCTTGCCGAATTCGATATCGACATGACCGGCTTTTCGCCGCAGGTCGCCGACGAACTGGGCGACAAGGATTATCTCGATCCCAACCGGGTGAACCGGCGTTTCGTCATCCTGACGCCGGAACAGGAGAGCCTGCCGGTCGTGCATACCAGTTTTTCCAACACGGCCGGCCTGATGCACGAGTTCTTCAAGGCCAATGCGCGCGCCATCAACGCGGTGACGATCAAGGATGCGCTCTACGGCGAGATCGAGGATTCGGTGGCGACGGTCGAGAGCCTGGAGGATCTCCTGTCGATCAACGAGGTGCAGTTCCGGGTGCTCTCTGCCGAGGACGTGCTCGGCAAGGCGGCGGAGCTTCGCCGGCTCTCCGACCGACTGCAAAGCGAGCCCGATGCCTGGCGCGACGACGCGCTGCTCAACCGCATGGTCGAGCTTGCCAAGCTGACCGGCGACATCCGCCAGAACGTGCTGGTGCCCGACAAGCTGGTGTTCCGCCACGACGCCTTCTGGGCCAATCACTTCGGCGGCACCTATGTCTTCGTCGACGACAAGATCACCACGGTGATCTCAGATCCGTCGGCGCCCGGCTTCCGCCGCTCGCGGCCCTGGCAGGTCAGCTACATCTCGATCAAGGACCCGGCGCAGATCTTCGATTTCCTGACCAAGACGGGGCGGGTCGAGCTGCCGCGGGCAAGCTGGGTCGAAAGTTCCGGGCTTCTGGCCCACCGCGCCGAGATGGCGGCGCTCGGTGTCGCCTATGCGGCCGATCCGACGATGGACTTCTCCAAGGTCGACGCCGTCTGGCTGCAGACCTTCCTGCACCGCAATGCAGAGCGCATCGCGGCCGAGGGCACCTATCCCTTCCTGCAGGAGATGATCCGGGCGGTCGGCGTTTCCGGCAGCATCCGCATCGACGATGTGGAGGCGCGGAGACGCTTCCTGCTGGTCAGGGCGAGGCCCGACCATGCCGACCAGTGGCTCACCAACCGCCTGATTTCGCAGATGACGCCGATGGACTTCGTGTCGCGGTTCATTTTCGACAAGCAGGGCTTTTACGATGCCTACGAAGGGTTTAGCGATGGCTTCCGGGAATTCGTTGTATCCCGTCTGTCGCAGACCTATCTGCAGGACAAGGCGGGTTTCCGCAAACGCCTCTACGGCATAGGAGAAGACGACAATGCTTGATCCGATCATCGCGTTCTTCCAACGCGTCTTCGCTGCCATCGGACGCGGCATCGGAATGGTGGTGGCTGCAATCTTCTGGCCGTTCCTGGCGGCGCACAGCTGGTATCAGCGGCGCAACTGGCTGATCAAGATCCCGGTCCTGCTGTTCGTGCTGGCGCTGATCGCCCTTTACGGCCAGTTCGTCTGGCGCACCCAGGTCTGGTACGGCTTCGATCCCGAATTCGCCCAGGCCTACAAGTTCCCGGCGCGCCAGATCGCGGCGGGGCAGGAAAACGCCGCCAAGCCGGGTACCTGCCAGAATTCGGCCATCGTCACCGTGGTCGCCGACCTCACCGATACGAACGTCAACCAGAATATCTGGATCTCGTCGTCGCTGGTCTACAAGATGGGCCTCTTCGGCGTGGATTGGGACCATACCCCGTTCTTCGACAACAAGGCGTCGTTCCAGCGCGGCGTCAACCAGGTCGCGCGTCGCCTGGCGATCGAGCTGGCCGACAATCTCGGTCGCGTGCGCGGTACGTCGAGCATCAACAACGACCTGCAGGACGCCCGCGGCAATATCCAGTTCGACGAGGGCACCTGGTATTTCGGCACCGATCCGCTCGGCTTCAAGACACCGACGCCGAACTACTACCGCTCGGCCGTCGAGAGCTGGCGCAAGTTCAATTCGTCGCTCGAGACCTGCACCGCGATCTTCGATGCGCGCGCCGACAATCTCGTGCAACTGCTCGATCGCATGGCGAGCGACCTCGGCAACACGTCCGACATCCTTCGCCGCCGCTCCGAAGAGTACAATGCCGGCTGGTTCGACACGCGTGCCGACGACCGCTTCTGGTTCGCCTACGGCCAGCTCTATGCGCAGTATGCGCTGTTGCAGGCGACCCGCGCCGACTTCGTCGACGTGATCCGCGAACGCAACCTGACCGCCATCTGGACGGAAATGGAAAAGCAGCTGCAGGGCGCCCTGCGCATCCAGCCGGCGATCATCTCCAACGGGTCGGAAGACGGCTGGATCATGCCGACCCATCTGGCAACCATGGGCTTCTATATCCTCAGGGTGCGTTCCAACATGGTCGAGCTGCGCTCGGTGCTGGACCGCTAGGCGCCTTTGCCGGCCCGCCAGCGGCGGGTCGGCTTCTCCGCCTTCAGTCGTCGCCGTCGGAGAATGCCGCGGTGCGCAGGCGCTCGAAGAATTCGTAGGTGATGCCGACGATCTCGCCCGACGTGCCGGGCTTCTCGCGGAACTTGCCGACGGTGCGGACGAACTTCCAGTCGGTGCCGCGCTTGATCCGGTAGATCATGTGATAGCTCTGCTTCTGCGACGAACAGCGCTCGAAGCATTCCATCAGGATCGGAAGATCGTCGGGGTGGATGTGTTCGCGGAACTCGACGAGGTTCATTCTCCCGTCCTCCGGCTGCATGTCGAAGATGCGGTAGACGTCCGGCGTGGCGAGGAAAAGGCCCGTGTCGAGGTTGATGCTCCAGAAGCCGTAGAGGTGGAAGGCCTGGGCGAGTTCGACCACCTCGCGTTCGCTCATGCCGACCGTGGTGCAGTCCTGGAATTGCTTGTGATCGAGTTGGTCGAAACGCAGGGGCAACGAGGTTCTCTTTCCCCTGATCGCAGGCACGCCCACATTCCACCAGGAATCAGTTGATCAGCTTCAGACGTATCGCCTTGGCTACCAACTGCGTCCGGTTCACGCAATCCAGCTTTCTGATGGCATTGGTCATGTAAGCGTTGACGGTATGGTCGGAGAGCGACAGGATCTGGCCGATCTCGACCGAGGTCTTGCCCTGGGCCGTCCAGCGCAGCACTTCGAGCTCGCGGACCGAAAGAACGTTGGGCACGGCGATCTCGGACCGGCGCATCCGGTCGAAGACGTCGAAGGCGTGCAGCGAGATCATGCCGAGCTCGTTCAGTTCAACCTGGTGCAGCGGCGAGCGCCTGCCGTCGTAGCGCAGGAAGTAGCGCCCCGAATCGACAGAGGTCATCGGGAAGATCGTGCCCATCAGGAGACCGTAACGGCTCATCAGTTCATACATTTTCTCAGGGCAGTCGAAGCTAGCCGAGGGGCCGGATTCTCCGAGGTACCAGGTCTGCGGCAGGACCGAATTGCTGAATTTCGGGAGGATCGGGCAGTAGCGCAGGAACTGGTGCTTGTCGAACTCGCGGGAGAACTGCGCAGGCAGGGTGCTCTCGAGAACGAGAGGGATGATCGCGATATCGTTGGGGCTTGGCGCCGCCATGACGGTGACGTGGTCGAGGCCGAATTCACCGACAACCCGGCCCATGACACTCATAAAATGAGCGCGTGTCTGGCTGCTCGCAATTTCACCGCTCAGCAGCGATTGACGGTCGGCGGAAATCATATGTGAATTCGAAAGTTGAGGGTAAGGGAAATGTTAACAATAACAAATATATCAGTTGCACTGAAAAGCCAGCACTTTCTTACTGCGGAATGGAACAAAGTCTACGTTCAAAACGGAAAAAGCACACCACTTGGTAAACAAAGGATGGGGTGCGGACGATCGGGGGCTAGACCGGCAGGGCCGAGCCGGTCTTGACCTCTTCCATGACGGCGTATGTATGGGTTTCGCGCACGCCGGGGAGCGGCAGGATGACCTCCGACAGGAACTGGCGATAGGCCTCCATGCCGGCAACGCGCGCCTTCACCAGGTAGTCGAAGCCACCCGCCACCATGTGGCACTCCATCACGTCGTCCGAGCGTTTGACCGCCGCGGCGAAGGCGTCGAAAACATCCGGCGTGGTGCGGTCGAGCTTGACCTCGATGAACACAAGCAAGTTGCGTCCGAGCTTTTCCGGCGACAGAATGGCCATATAGCCGGTGATGATGCCGTCGCGGGTCAGCCGGCGCACCCGTTCGGCGGTCGCCGTCGGCGAGAGGCTGACGCGCTCGGCAAGTTCGATATTGGTCAGCCGACCCTCCTTCTGCAGGGTCCTGAGGATCTTCCGGTCCAGTCTGTCGAGTTCTTTCATCTAAATCTACCATGCGGCGAAAATGCAGTTATAGTCACTGACTATACACCGAAAATCAGCGATTAAAATCACCTATCTGTCGATACCTTGCCGATAACACGGAGGTGACAATGATCAAGAGTGCCATGCCCGATTTCCCCCGCTTTTCCGCGCCTTTCGCCGGCGACGACGACCAGATGATGCGCGGCTTTGCCGCCCGCCTGACGCTGGGAGCCCAGCAGAATGCCGCGATCGACCAGCGCGCCACGCGCTTCATCGAGGCGATCCGCGACAATTCCGGCTCGATCGGCGGCGTCGAGGACTTCCTGCGCGAATACGGCCTGTCGACGCGCGAAGGCCTGGCGCTGATGGTGCTGGCCGAAGCGCTGCTGCGCGTGCCCGATGCGCTGACCCAGGACCGGCTGATCGAAGACAAGCTGAAAGAGGGCGGCTGGAGCGAGCACGAGGCGCATGGCGACAGCTGGTTCGTCTCGGCCTCGGCCTGGGCGCTGGGCCTGTCCGCCCGCGTCATCCGTCCCGGCGAGACGCCGGAAGGCGTGCGCCCCGCCAAGCGGCTCGGCCTGCCCACCGTGCGCTCGGCCACCAAGCAGGCCATGCGTTTCCTCGGCCATCACTTCGTGCTCGCGAAACGATGAAGCGCGCCCGGCCGCGCCGCCAGAGCGAGGAGAAGGGCTATCGCCATTCCTTCGACATGCTGGGTGAGGGCGCCTGAACGGCGGAAGACGCCAAGCGCTACTTCAAGTCCTATGCCGACGCGATCGACTCGATCGGCGCCTCTGGCGAGCACGGCAAGGGCAGCCAGCCGCCGGACCGCATGGCATTTCGGTCAAGCTGTCGGCGCTGCATCCGCGCTATCTCGCCACCCATCATGACAGGGTGATGCGCGAGCTCGTGCCGGATCTCTTGAAGCTCGCCCAGATGGCCAAGGCGCACCAGTTGAATTTCACCGTCGACGCCGAGGAGGCCGACCGTCTTGAACTGTCGCTCGACGTCATCGGCGCGGTGTTCTCCGATCCGTCGCTGGCCGGCTGGGACGGTTTCGGGCTGGCCATCCAGGCCTACCAGAAGCGCGCGCCGCAGGTGATCGACTATATCGACGACCTGTGCAAGCGGAACGGCCGGCGCATGATGGTGCGCCTCGTCAAGGGCGCCTATTGGGATACCGAGGTGAAGCGGGCGCAGGAACGCGGCCTCGACGACTATCCGGTCTGGACCCGCAAGCCGGCGACCGATCTGTCCTATCTCGTCTGCGCCGCGCAGATGCTTTCCAAGCGCGAGCGGATCTTTCCGCAATTCGCCACGCATAATGCGCTCACCGTGTCGATGATCCTGGAACTGGCCGGTGCCGACCGCACCGGCTTCGAATTCCAGCGCCTGCACGGCATGGGCGAAGCCCTGTACAACAACCTGCTCTCCGGCAACGAACGCATCGCCTGCCGCATCTATGCGCCGGTCGGCGGCTATCGCGACCTGCTCGCCTATCTGGTGCGCCGCCTGCTGGAGAACGGCGCCAACTCGTCCTTCGTCGCGGTTGCCGGCGACAAGAACGTGCCGATCGCCAACCTGCTCGAACGGCCGGTTGAACGGCTCGGCATCGACCAGGGCAAGAGCGTGCGCCACAACCAGATCCCCATGCCGCTCGCGCTCTACGGCGAGCGCAAGAACAGCGCCGGCTTCGAATTCGGCCATCGCGAAAGCCTTGAAGAGTTGATCGCGTCGCTGGCCGGCCAGACGGCCAAGGTCGATGCCGCCCCGCTGGTTCCAGGGCGACGGGCCGGCGGAGGCCGTTCCTGTCCTGTCGCCGGCCGACCGCAGCCGGGTCGTCGGAACCGTGCGTATGCGGCCGTCGCCGACGTCGATCGTGCTTTGCCGCGGGCCGCAAGGGATTTGCCTGTGGTCGAAGACGCCGGTCGAGGAGCGCGGCCCGCTCGACAAGACCGCCGACCTGTTGGAAGCCAATCGCGACCGGCTGCTGGCGCTGCTGTCCGCCGAAGCTGGCAAGACGCTGACGACGGTATTGCCGAAATCCGCGAGGCGGTCGATTTCTGCCGCTACTACGCCGCCCAGGCGCGCAAGCTGTTCGGCGAGGCCGAGGCCATGCCGGCCCGACCGGCGAGAGCAACCGGCTTTGGCGCGGGCGCGGGTGTTTGCCTGCATCTCGCCGTGGAATTTTCTCTGGCGATCTTCTCGGCAGGTTTCGGCCGCGCTCGTCGCCGGCAATGCCGTCGTCGCCAAGCCCGCGCCGCAGACGCCGCTCATCGCCTATGAAGCGGTCAAGCTGATGCACCAGGCCGGCATTCCGGCCGATGTGCTGATGCTTCTGCCGGGCGGTCCGGAGATCGGTGCCGCCATTTCGGCCCATCCGCAGCTCGGCGGCCTCGCCTTCACCGGTTCGACCGGAACGGCGCAGGCGATCAACCGCACGCTCGCCGCCAAGAACGGCCCGATCGTGCCGCTCATCGCCGAGACCGGCGGCATCAACGCGATGATCGTCGATGCGACGGCGCTTGCCGAACAGGTGGCCGACGACGTCGTCATGTCGGCCTTCCGCTCGGCCGGCCAGCGCTGCTCGGCTCTGCGCATCCTCTATCTCCAGGAAGACATTGCCGACGGCATGCTGGACATGATCGAGGGGGCGGCGCGCGAGCTCAATCTGGGCAATCCGGCGCTCACCACGACCGATGTCGGCCCGGTGATCGACGAGAAGCAGAAGGCCATGCTCGAAGGTCATGTGGCCGAGATGCACGAGGGCCAGAAGGTCCGCTATGCCGGCACGGTGCCGAATACGGGCAATTTCTTCGCCCCGCATATCATCGAGCTCGACCGGCCGGAGGCGCTGACCAAGGAAGTGTTCGGCCCGGTGCTGCATGTGGTGCGCTGGAAGGCCAAGGATCTGGGCCGTGTGATCGAGTCGATCGCCGCCACCGGCTACGGCCTCACGCTTGGGGTCCACAGCCGCATCGAGTCGACCATCCGAGCCGTCACGGAGGCGCTCGACACCGGCAACGTCTACATCAACCGCAACATGATCGGCGCGGTGGTCGGCACCCAGCCGTTCGGCGGATCGGGCCTGTCGGGCACCGGTTTCAAGGCCGGCGGTCCGGCCTATCTGATGCGCTTTGCCGTGGAGCAGGTGATCTCCGTGAATACCGCCGCCGCGGGAGGCAATGCCAGCCTGATCGCGATCGGCGAGGGCTGATCCGAAAGACGAGGGCGGGAGGCGAAAGCCTCCCGTCTTTTCATCCCTTGTCCGGGCCGGCCTCCTTGGCCTTCTTCATCATCATTTCGAGGAAGCCGAGCATGAGCGCCGAGAAGACGAAGGCGAGGTGCATCAGCGTCAGCCACATGATCTTGCCGTCGGTGTACTGGCTCGAATTGAGGAAGACCTGGAGCAGGTGGATTGACGAGATCGCGACGATTGAGGAGGCGACCTTGATCTTGAGGCTGCCGGAATCGAGCTTGCCGAGGAAGGAGACTTGGTCCTCGGCCTCATCGAAGCGGCTGACGAAGTTCTCGTAGCCGGAAATCATCACCATGACGATCAGACTCGCCACCAGTGCGGCATCGATCAGGCCGAGCATGGCGAGGATCATTTCGGCATCATTGTAGGTGAAGACGTTGCCCGCGACCTTGAGAAACTTGTAGCCGAAGGACACAGCATAGACGGCGAGTGCGGCGACCAGTCCGAGGTAGAAGGCGACGAGGAGCCAGCGGCTCGACAGGATGATCCGTTCGACCAGCAATTCGAGGGATTTCATGGGGCGTTGCTCCACAGACGTTCGATTGTGGCTGGCAGACATAGGCGGAGCGGGCGTTGGCTGCAAGACCGACGGATGGCGCGGTTGCGGCCATATGCGGGCGGAAAGGTCCATGGTGGACAGATTTCGCCCGAGAGGCCGCATTCATTTCCTTTCTTGTCGCTGTCGGATAAATCGGAGGCTGGCGCGGTATCGCCTTGAAGGCGGTTCTGCGATCTATTGGCGCGGCAACGGTCTCAAGGGCCGGAGCGGGGAAAGGGGAGTCTGCAGTCCATGGGTGAATTCAAGTCCGACATCGAGATCGCCCGTGCGGCGTCCAAGAAACCGATCCAGGAGATCGGCGCGAAGCTCGGCATTCCGGTCGAACAGCTCGTGCCCTACGGCCACGACAAGGCGAAGGTTTCGGCCAAATTCATCCGCTCCCTGGAAGGGCGCAGCGACGGCAAGCTGATCCTGGTGACGGCGATCAATCCGACCCCGGCGGGCGAGGGCAAGACGACGACGACCGTCGGCCTGGTGGACGGACTGAACCGCATCGGCAAGAAGGCCATGGTCTGCATCCGCGAGCCCTCGCTCGGGCCGTGTTTCGGCGTCAAGGGCGGGGCGGCCGGCGGCGGCCATGCGCAGGTCGTGCCGATGGAAGACATCAACCTGCACTTCACCGGCGATTTCCACGCCATCACCTCGGCCCACAACCTGCTCGCGGCCATGGTCGACAACCACATCTACTGGGGCAATGCCCTCGACATCGACGTGCGCCGCATCACCTGGCGGCGGGCGATGGACATGAACGACCGGGCGCTCAGGCAGATGGTCGGTTCGCTGGGCGGTGTCGCCAACGGGTTCCCGCGGGAATGCGGCTTCGACATCACCGTGGCCTCGGAAGTAATGGCGATCCTCTGTCTCGCGGCAGACCTTGCCGATCTCGAACGGCGGCTCGGCGACATCATCGTCGGCTACCGGCGAGACAAGAGCCCGGTCTTTGCCCGCGATCTCAAGGCCGACGGGGCCATGAGCGTGCTTTTGAAGGACGCGATGCAGCCCAACCTGGTTCAGACGCTGGAGAACAATCCGGCCTTCGTGCACGGCGGGCCGTTCGCCAACATCGCCCATGGCTGCAATTCGGTGATCGCCACGAAGACGGCGCTGAAGCTCGCCGACTATGTCGTGACGGAGGCCGGTTTCGGCGCCGATCTCGGGGCGGAGAAATTCTTCGACATCAAGTGCCGCAAGGCGGGGCTGAATCCTGCCGCCGCGGTGATCGTTGCGACGGTCCGGGCGTTGAAGATGAATGGCGGGGTGAAGAAAGACGATCTCGGTGTCGAGAATGTCGAGGCGCTGACGCGCGGCTGCGCCAATCTCGGCCGCCACATCGCCAATGTGCGGCGCTTCGGGGTGCCGGTCATCGTCGCGATCAACCATTTCACCTCCGATACCGAAGCGGAGGTGGCGGCGGTCAAGGAATATGTTTCGCGGCTCGGGGCCGATGCGATCGTCTGCCGCCACTGGGCGGACGGTTCGGCCGGCATTGCCGAACTGGCGCATCGCGTGGCGGAGCTGGCCGATTCAGGCCAGGCCGGCTTCAGGCCGCTCTATCCGGACGCCATGCCGCTCCTGGAAAAAATCGAGACGGTGGCGTCGAAGATCTATCACGCGGCCGAGGTGACCGCGGCGAAGACGGTACGGGACCAGCTTGCGGCCTGGGAAGCGCAGGGCTACGGCCACCTGCCGGTCTGCATCGCGAAGACGCAGTATTCCTTCTCGACCGATCCGGCCTTGCGCGGCGCGCCGGAGGGGCATGTCGTCAACGTGCGGGAAGTGCGTCTGTCGGCCGGGGCCGGCTTCGTCGTGGCCATCACTGGCGAGATCATGACCATGCCGGGCCTGCCGAGCTCGCCGGCTGCCGAGCGCATCGCACTCAACGAACAGGGTTTCATCGAAGGGCTTTTCTAGAGCGTTTCACGCACTTCACCCGATCCGGACCGGCAAAGCCGATGTGGTATTTCGGCATGCGCATAGCCGCGCATTAAAACATGACAACTGAAATCATGTTTTATATATTGACTTGAATAATCATGTTTTATAGATGGCATTAAGAGGGCAGTTGCAGCCCTTTGCCACGTTTTAGACACAGATTGATCCGGCCGGCCGTCGCGGGTGCTCATCCGCGGCTGGGGACTTTTGCGGCCGCGGATAAAGGGAATTTTATGGGCTCGCATCCTTTCAGAGCAATCCTCATGACCTGCACCGCGCTCGCCGGGCTTGTCCCGGCCTCGGGCGCCTTCTCGCAGAGCGCGACGGCGCAGCCGGCCGCCGACACGCAGCTCCAGACCATCCTGGTCAAGGGCAAGCGCATTCCGGCTGGCTCGGCGGCGGACACGCCGCTTGCCACCGAGACCACGGCGGCCGAGATCGAAAAGAAGCAGATCACCAGCATCGACGAGCTCGGCAACACCACCGAGCCGGGCGTCCAGGCGGGCTTTGCCGGCGCGGGCGTGAACATTCGCGGCCTCGAGGCCGACCGCGTGCTCACCACGATCGACGGCATTCCGATCCCCTATCTCGTCAACGACGCCCGCCAAGCCGGCGCCACCTCGCTCGGCTCCTCGACGCGGGCCGACGGCGGCATCGACACCTTCGACTTCTCGACGCTCTCGACCGTCGACATCATGCGCGGCGCCGACTCGAGCCGCGCCGGTTCGGGCGCGCTGGGCGGCGCCATGATCCTGCGGACGCTGGAGCCGGAGGACCTGATTGCCGAGGGCGCCACCTTCGGCGGCATGGCCAAGACCACCTATGACAGCACCGACAACTCGCTCGGCGGATCGGTCGCCATCGCCAAGAAGGTCGAGAACACCTCGATCCTGTTCCAGGGCGGCTACAAGGCCGGCCACGAGCGCGACAACCAGGGTTCGGTCGGCGGAACGGGGGCCACCCGCTCGGAGGCCAATCCGGCCGATTTCGACCAGCACAACCTGCTGTTCAAGCTCCGCCAGGATTTCGGCGCCGGCCACATGATCGGCCTGACGGCCGAGCGCTTCCGCAAGGACATCGCCACCGACCTCAAGACCGAGGAGACTGCATCCCGCAACTATTCCGAACTCGACGGCGACGAGCTGAAGCAGCGCGACCGCGTCTCGATCGACTACCGATACGACGCACCGGACCTGACCGGCCCGGTCGACAAGGCGGACCTGACGATCTACTGGCAGCGGGTGGAAACCAGCTCGGCCGTCGACGGCACGCGCGTCGGTTCGCTGGCGGGCCCGTGGTACCGCTCCAATGAGATGGACGAGCAGTCTGTGGGCGTCGTCGGTTCGCTGGCCAACCAGTATGATCTTGGCACGACGCGCCATGACGTCACGATCGGCGGCAATGTCTCCTTCTCGCAATACGGCCAGTACACCGCCGGCGAGGACGTGTGCGACACGGCGGCGGTTCCGCCCTATTCGTGCTCGTTCCACCACACCAACCAGTCCGACATGCCGGATGTCGACGCCTTCCGGGTCGGGCTGTTCGCCGACGACAAGATCACCTTCGGCGACACCGGCTTCAGCCTGACGCCCGGCATCCGCTTCGACTGGTTCGACTACCAGCCGCAGGAGACCGACGACTATCTCGCCAATAGCGGTTATGCGACCGGCGGCCTGCCGGACGACCGCAGCGACTTCCAGTTCTCGCCGAAGCTGCGCGCCGCCTACGAGGTCAATCCCAAGGTCGAGCTGTTTGCCCAGTGGGCCATGGGTTTCAAGGCGCCGAACGTTTCGGAACTCTATCTGAGCTACTCGACGCCGCCGATGTATCAGGTGATCGGCAATCCCGACCTCGAATCCGAGACCAGCAACGGCTTCGAGATCGGCGCCAATCTCGGCGATGCCGAGTTCGGCGGCCGGGTGACGGCCTTCTACAACAAGTACAGGAATTTCATTGACAGCGAGACGACCTATACCAATCCGAGCTTTCCCTGGGGGTCGACCACCTACGAGAACCTCGACCGGGTGCGGATCTTCGGCTTCGAGGCGCGGGCCCACAAGGTTTTCGACAACGGCTTCAACGTGCATGCCTCCTTCGCCTATGCCAATGGCGAGGACGAGGAAACCGGCGAACTCATCGACAGCGTGCCGCCGTTCAAGGGCATTGTCGGGGTCGGCTACCAGACCGAGACCTGGGGCACGGACCTGAGCTTCATCGGGGTTGCCGCGGTGGACGAGGATTCGACCGCCGAGTTCCAGCCGGACGGCTATGGTCTGGTCAATCTCACCGGCTGGTGGGAGCCGGAACAGATGAAGGGCCTGCGGCTTACCGCCGGCGTCTACAACGTGTTCGACCAGGAATACTACGACGCGGTCAAATGGCGCGACATCGACCTGACCGCGAGCGCCTCGCAGCCGAAGGACTACTATTCGGAACCCGGCCGCACCTTCAAGATTTCCATTACGCAGAAATTCTAGACGATTGATTTTCAACAGCAGACGGGTGGCGCGGACAGGGCGCCACCACTTTTCGTTTTCGTCTGGTCACCACGGCCTTCACCGGCAGAAGCGGTAGCCGCTTTTGCGCTCGATGACGTCGAGATGCAGGTGGTCCTTGTGCGCCTCGTCGCTGCCGGGGGAGAGCACGGTGGTGAAGTAGAGGCAGGCGGCGGCGTTGAGGCTGCGCTGGAAGGCGGCGGGGAAGGAGCCGTCGTCCTGGGCGGCGATCACCATGGGCACGCTGCCCTTGTCGAATTCGAGCCCGGCGATGTCGATCGCGTTGCCGTGGGCGTGTTCGGAGATCTTGCCGTTCGCCGCACTGTTGCGGTTGCGGCAGACATAGGCCGAGGCCTGCTGGATCGCCTTCAGTTCGCCCTTGTCGGCCAGCGCGATGCGGGCGGCCGGGACGACCGTCTCGCGCGTCATGCGCGCCAGTTGCAGGGCCGTCTCGCAGCGGAAGGTGGCTTCGGGCGAAAGCCTGATGCCGGGCAGGATTTCCCGGACGACGACCGGATTGCTCATGCCGCAGCCTTCGCCGTCGTCGATCGGGGCGGCGGTTTCGAACACCGTGCCGAGCGTCTTGAGCTCAGACTGGCAGGCGGCGAATTGCGCTGGATCTTCCGGCGCGACGCGGATGGCCGCGGGCTTTGCGGGCTGAAGGCCGGGGACAGGCGGAAGACCGCGCGCCGGCGGCGGCGGGCCGGGCAGCCGGACGTCGGGGGCGGGCGCGGGAGCATCCTCCGGTTTCTCCGCCGGAACCACGTCTTCGGCAGGCGGCGGGTCTGGTGCGGGGACGGGGGGCGGGACCGGCACGGATTCCTCTGCTTCAGGCGGCTTTTCGGTGGGGGCCGGAACGGCGGGCTGATCCGCGGGCGCGGGCGGTTTCTCGGTCGGGACCGGGCCTGTGGGCGGCAGGGCCGCGCCGGTGAGCAGGCCGAGGCCGATCAGGATGACTGCAAGCCGCTTCGTCATTCGGCCGCCTTTCGGTTGGATGGGCACCCAAGAGAACGCGCGGCGGGGCGAATGGTTGCGCGGGAGCGGCCATCCTCCTGACGGGCTTGCGCATGCGCTCTACCGGAAAATGCCGGTGGCGCGGAAAATCCCGTTGCGCGCAAATGCGGCCCACGCTATGAAATCGCTCATGATCAAGTCGATGAACATCGGTAACTGGTGGTGGGCACGCTAACGCGGCCTTGACCAGTCATGTCCAACGACAAGTGACCCCAAAGCCGCCCGGAGAACCTGAGGCGGCTTTTTTGTATTCAAGGCGCCTCGATCCGGGCCTTAGAAGACGGAGAAACGGAAGCATGGCGACGATCATTCGGGACGATGGCGGAGAGACCTACGAGACGCGGGGCGGGATCACCGTCACGCGCGAGCGACGGCCGACGCCCTATGCCGATGCCATTTCGAGCTATATCGACCGGCTCGACGAACGGCGCGGCGCGGTGTTCTCCTCCAACTACGAGTATCCGGGCCGCTATACCCGCTGGGACACCGCCATCATCGATCCGCCGCTCGGGCTTTCCTGCTTCGGCCGCAAGGTGTGGATCGAGGCCTATAACGAGCGCGGCGAAGTGCTCCTTTCGCTGATCGCCGACAGGCTTTCGACCGTCGCCGACCTGACGCTCGGTGCCCGCACGGCGCAGCGTCTCGACCTCGTCGTCAACGAACCGGACCGCGTGTTCACCGAAGAGGAACGCTCGAAGATCCCGACCGTCTTCACCGTGCTTCGCGCCGTCACCGATCTCTTCCATTCCGATGCGGATTCGTCGATCGGCCTGTTCGGCGCCTTCGGCTACGATCTCGCCTTCCAGTTCGATGCGATCAAGCTGTCGCTCCAGCGGCCGGAGGACCAGCGCGACATGGTGCTGTTCCTGCCCGACGAAATCCTCGTCGTCGACCACTATTCCGCCAAGGCCTGGATCGACCGCTACGACTTCGCCAAGGGCGAGCTTTCGACAAAGGGCAAGTCGGGCGAGATCGCGCCGGAACCGTTCAAGCACACCGACACGATCCCGCCGCGCGGCGACCATCGTCCGGGCGAATATGCCGAACTGGTGGTGAAGGCCAAGGAGAGCTTCCGCAGGGGCGACCTGTTCGAGGTCGTGCCGGGGCAGAAGTTCATGGAACGCTGCGATAGCAAGCCGTCGGAGATTTCCAAGCGGCTGAAGGAAATCAATCCGTCGCCCTATTCCTTCTTCATCAATCTCGGCCACCAGGAATATCTGGTCGGCGCCTCGCCGGAAATGTTCGTGCGCGTCTCGGGCCGGCGCATCGAGACCTGCCCGATCTCGGGCACGATCAAGCGCGGCGACGATCCGATCGCCGATAGCGAACAGATCCTCAAGCTCTTGAACTCCAAGAAGGACGAGAGCGAGCTCACCATGTGCTCGGACGTCGACCGCAACGACAAGTCCCGCGTCTGCGAGCCGGGCTCGGTCAAGGTCATCGGCCGCCGGCAGATCGAGATGTATTCGCGCCTGATCCACACCGTCGACCATATCGAGGGGCGGCTGCGCGACGGCATGGACGCCTTCGACGGGTTCCTCAGCCATGCCTGGGCCGTCACCGTCACCGGTGCGCCGAAGCTCTGGGCCATGCGCTTCATCGAGGCGCATGAGAAGAGCCCGCGCGCCTGGTATGGCGGGGCGATCGGCATGGTCGGCTTCAACGGCGACATGAATACCGGGCTGACGCTCAGGACCGTGCGCATCAAGGACGGCATTGCCGAGGTGCGCGCCGGCGCGACGCTCCTGAACGACAGCGATCCGCACGAGGAGGAGGCCGAGACCGAACTCAAGGCCTCGGCGATGATCGCGGCGATCCGTGATGCCAAGACCGGAAACGACGGCAAGGCCAAGCGCGGTGTCGCCAAGGTCGGGCAGGGGGTCAAGATCCTGCTGGTCGACCACGAGGACAGTTTCGTCCACACGCTCGCCAACTATTTCCGCCAGACCGGCGCCGAGGTGTCGACCGTGCGCACGCCGGTACCGGAGGAAGTATTCGACCGGATGGATCCGGACCTCGTCGTGCTGTCGCCCGGACCGGGCAGCCCGAAGGATTTCGACTGCAAGGCGACGATCAAGAAGGCGCGCGCCCGCAATCTGCCGATCTTCGGCGTCTGCCTCGGGCTGCAGGCGCTCGCCGAAGCCTATGGCGGGGAACTGCGCCAGCTCGCCGTGCCGATGCACGGCAAGCCGTCGCGCATCCGCGTGCTGGAACCCGGCCTCGTCTTCTCCGGCCTCGGCAAGGAAGTGACCGTCGGCCGCTATCACTCGATCTTCGCCGACCCGACCACGCTCGACCGCGACTTCATGATCACGGCCGAAAGCGAGGACGGCACCATCATGGGCATCGAGCACACCAAGGAACCGGTCGCCGCCGTGCAGTTCCATCCGGAATCGATCATGACGCTCGGCCACGATGCCGGCATGCGCATGATCGAGAACGTCGTGGCGCATCTGGCGAGAAGGGTGAAGGTGAAGGCGGCGTAAGGCTGCGAGATCCGGGAAGCCCGCCCTCCGGCGGGTTTCAGACTGGCTGTAAAGCGTTTGGCTGAGATGTGGTCGGGGCGTTCGATCTGACTCGGGCGAGCGGTATCGGTCCCTCTTCTCCCCTGCGGGGAGAAGGTGGCGCGTAGCGCCGGATGAGGGGGAGCGCAGCTCATAAGGCCTGCGCACTTGGCCCCCTCATCGCCTCGCATGCGCTCGGCACTTCTCCCCGCTGGGGAGAAGAGGGTTTTCAATCGACGCCGCCATTGCGTGAAAACGCCTTGCCTTGGCCGCTAGTCGTAACCGGCCAGCCTTTTTCCAATCCAACTGAACCGGTCCCCGAGCAGACGCACCACGAGGTGAAGCAGCTTGGCGTCGAGGCCGATGCGCCACATGAGTTTTCGGCCGTGGGCGGCGCACCAGACGGTTTCGGCGACGCGTTCCGGGGTGATCTTGACGCCGAGCTTCTCGATCGAGCGGGCCTTGACCTTGGCGTCGGTGACCATCGGCGTTGCGACATAGGCCACCGTGATGGCGCTCACCGTGATGTCGTGCTCGGCGAATTCGATGCTGAGCGCCTCGGTGAGACTGCGGACGAAGGCCTTGGAGGCGGCATAGACGGCAAGCTCGGGCACGCCGTATTCGGCCGAGGCCGAGCTCATGCTGATCAGGTGGGCGTCGGGCGTTCTCTTCAGCGCCGGGAAGGTGGCGCCGACCATGTTCAGGATGCCGTCGATATTGACCCGGTTGATCAGGGCGTGGTCCCCCGGCGCGATGTCGATATAGGCGCCCATGCGCAGGATGCCGGCCGAAAGGAAGGCGACGTCGAGCTGACCGAGCGTCTGCGCGGTGAAGGCCTCGACCATATGGATCGCCGCCTGGTGATCGGTGACGTCGCCGACGATCGGCACGATGCTGCCGGCC
>JAHRYZ010000007.1:0-13232 GCA_020621905.1 Rhizobium sp. | reverse complement strand
TCGCGGCGTCGATGTCGGCTGCGCCGACGAGCCAACCACGTGACGCGAACAGCAGGGCGGACTTCAGACCGATGCCGGACCCGGCGCCGGTGATGAGGATCGATTTCTTTCGCATCGCGGGCTCCCTATCCGGCGTCGAGACTGGTGCGGGCGGCCGTACCGTCGACGGCCGCCCGCGCGGGGATGTAGCCGTCCAGCCAGGCCAGCATGGCTTCCGCCGCGTCCCGCCAGCGGTGCTCGACGGTGAGCATGTGCGAGCATTGCGGGATCAGGTGGGCCTCGGTCTTCAGCGCCCGCGCGGTGGCGCGGACGGTCTCTGCCGGGAAAAGCGCGTCGCGGTCGGCGCCGAGCACGAAGCGCGGGACATGATCGGGAAGGCGGGGTGTGAGGCGCTGGAAGAGCATGCCGAGGAAGGCGAGATAGGATTCCGATCCGAGATGGTGGAGCAGGTGATCCATGTCGCGCACGGAGGGCTCCCGCGAGAACAGCAGGCGACGGGCGAGATCGCGGTCGGCGACGATCGGCTTCAGATCGAAGGCGAGCGTGCAGGCGATGAGCTTGGCCGGGCTTTCGCGGATGACACTCCACAGCGCCGACCAGGCGCCCCAGGGCGGGACGGAGGCGAGGAGGGCAAGGCCGCGCACCGGATGACGCACGGCATAGCGCTGGGCGATCAGCCCGCCCATCGAATGGCCGATGATGACGGGGTTCATGAGCGTGGCGGCGACTGCGGCGACGTCGTCGACATAGCCGTTGATCGTCGCCAGCCGCAGCCGGCCTTCGCTGTCGCCGTGGCCGCGCAGATTCAGGGCCACGACGTCGAAGCCGGCATCGGCGAAGAAGGGCATGAAATGCTCTTCCCAATACCAGCTCGAGGACCAGGCCCCATGGACGAAGAGAAGCTCGCCCCGCTTTCGTCCCTCGGCCTCCATGCGCCGGAGGCCGAGGCGGCCGGCGGGACCAGGCGCGGTCCCGGTGGTCAGGCGGCTCATTCGGCGGCCGCAAGCCGCGGCGTGACCAGACCCAGCCGCGCCGGCACCGGGGCCGAGCGGGCAAGGTCGGCTTTCAGCCGCTTGCGGAAGGCCATGTCGTTGACGGTGACGGTGTGGCGCGGCGAATTCACCTGGTCGACATCCGGGTGAGCCAGCTCATGGTCGATCAGCTGCGGCAGAGGCGCGCTCGGGCGCCACAGGCCGGCGAGGTGGCGGGCCGCAAGCTTGGCCTGCAGTTCGGCGCCCGGCCAGATGCAGCCGAGCGGCTGGAACAGGCCGATGAAATAGAGGTTCTTCAGCTTCTCCGGCAGCATCTTCTGGTAGAGCCGCACCGGCGCCTTCGACAGATCGATCACGGCCTTGTCGAGGAAGGGGTGGGTGATCTGGTAGCCGGTGCAGGCGACGATGACGTCGAATTGCTCCGACGTGCCGTCGACGAAATGCACGCGCTTGCCGTCGAGGCGCTGAATGTCCCGCCTAGGCTCCACCTTGCCGTGGCGGATGGCGAGATAGAGGTCTGAGTTGAGGGTCGGATGGGTCGCCATGATACGGTGATCCGGATCGGGCAGGCCGATGTCGCGGTTCTTGCCCTGCAGCAGGTTGAGCAGGAATTCGAGCCCCATCAGTTGCAGGCGCTTGGGCAGCCAGGTGAAGCGGTAGAACAGCTTGTCGACCGGCTGGCCGAGCATGAATTTAGGGATGAGGTAGTAGCCGCGGCGCCAGCTGATGGCCGTCCTGGCCGAGACGCGCGAGGTCTCCACCGCCACGTCGCAGGCCGAATTGCCGCCGCCGATGACCAGGACCCGCTGGCCGGCGAAGGGGGCGGCGCGCTTGTATTCGTGCGAATGCATCATCTTGCCGGTGAAGGTGCCGGGATAGTCGGGCATGCGCGGCGTATGGTGATGGCCGTTGCAGACGCACAGCGCGTCGAAGACTTCGGTCGTGAACGCCTCGTCGCCGGAGCGGCGCCAGCTCACCGACCAGCGGTCGCCGGGCGCCGGCTCGCACTTGACGACTTCGGTCTCGAACCGCACGCGCTGGTCGACGCCGAATGTGCGCGCATAGTCCTCGAAGTATTTCGCCAGAACGCGGTGCGAGGGATAGTCGGCGACATTGTCCGGCAGCGGAAAATCCTCGTAGGACGAGGTGTATTTCGAGCTGATGATGTGTGTCGTCTCGAAGACGCTCGAATGGCCGGTCGGATCGTCGAACCGCCAGTTGCCGCCGACGCCCTGGCAGCGGTCGAAGCCGACGACCTCGAAGCCGAGATCGGTGAAATTCTTGATGGCCGCAATGCCGGCCGGGCCGGCGCCGATGACGGCGACACGTTTCGATGACATGGGTTTCCTCCTCCCAAAGTGTTCCCTGGAACTGACGTTCGATAAAAATGACGCCTGTGTCAATTATTAAATGACGCAGGCGTCATTTTTCTGTTGCGCGCTGTCGCGTGCCGCGCTCCCCTTCACGCCCGGCCGGCTTTGTGGGAGAAATCCGGGGTGAGCGAATCGAAGCGAGAGCAGAACAAGAAGGCGAACCGCGATGCCCTGCTGGCATCGGCGAGGGCCGTGCTGTCGCAGCTCGGCTATGGCGCGGCGACCGTCAGGGACATCGTGCGGGGCAGCGGTCTGGCGCCGGGGTCTTTCTACAACTATTTCCACGACAAGGAGGCGGTGTTCGAGGCGCTGGTCGCCGAGATCATGCAGCCGCTGGCCGAGAACCTGCGCCGCAGCCGGCGCGAGGCCGAAACGGTCGAGGCCTTTCTGCGCGCGCCTTTTGCGCTTGCGGCGGAAGTGGCGCTCAAGGATCCGGACAATGCGCTGCTGATCGCGCGCAACCAGACCATCTTCCGGCGGATCTTCTACCTTGCCGACAGCAAGACCGACATCCAGAGGGACCTGGAAAAGGACCTGCTGGACTGGACGGCGCTCGGCCGCATCAGGCCACACGATGCCGCGCTGATGGCCGAGACAATGATAGCCCTTGGCGTCGATCTGGTGGTGCAGGTCTCGCTGGCGCCGGAGACGGCGGAAGCCCGCATCTCCTTCCTCGTTTCGCTGTTCCGCAGTTCTCTCGAGCCCGGCCAAGGGCGCTAGACTCGCCTTTTGTTGGCATAACTGAGTGCCGCCGGGCGTCATGGCCTTTGACAAGAGGATCGACTTCGACCATACCGGGGCCAACGACCGTCCGCGCATCGAACGCGGGCGGTTTTGCGTTTTCTACGGGCGAATTTCTGCAATTCGTTCGCATCTGCAAGGGCAAGAAAAGTGATGACGGAACAGGGCAATGGCATCGTCGCGCGCCTCGCCTTCTGGGGCATTCCGCTGGCATTCGGCGTGATGGGCCTGAAACTCGTCGCCTGGTGGGTGACGGGCTCGGTGGCGCTCCTGTCGGACGGGCTGGAATCGACCGTCAACGTGGTCGCCGCCTTCGTCGCCTATTTCGTCATCCGCTATGCGCAGAAGCCGGCGGATGACGACCACCCCTATGGCCACCACAAGGCGGAATATCTGTCCGCCGTTCTGGAAGGCGTGCTGATCGTCGTCGCGGCCTTGCTCATCATCCGCGAGGCGGTCGGAGCGCTCACCGATCCGCAGGTGCTGGAGGCGCCGGTGCTGGGGCTTGCGATCAACGGCGCAGCGGGGCTCATCAACCTGATCTGGGCCCGGGCCCTGATCCGCATCGGCAAGACGCACCGGTCTCCCGCGCTCGCTGCCGACGGCCATCACATCATGTCGGACGTGGTGACTTCGGCAGGCGTGTTCCTCGGCCTGGTGCTGGTGGTCGCCACCGGCTATGCGATCCTCGATCCGGTGCTTGCCATCCTCGTCGCCATCAACATCATCTACCAGGGCTGGAAGGTGATCTCGCATTCGGTGGCGGGGTTGATGGACAAGGCGGTCGAGCCCGATGAAGAGGCGGCGATCAAGCAGGCGATCGCCGAAAATTCGACGGCCTCGCTCGACGTCCATTATCTGCGCACTGCGGCGGCGCTGTCACCTTCGTCGCCTTCGACCTCGTCGTCCCCGGCGGCATGCCGGTTCGCGAGGCGCACAAGATCTGCGACCGGCTGGAGGCTGCCGTCAAGGCTGTGCTTCCGGGCGGACGCGTGACCATTCATGTCGAACCCGAGAGCGAGAGGGCGCATGGCGTCAGGGTCGGTGTCGGGGCAAGAGCAAAGGAGCGGAAATCATGAGCAAGACCGATGTCAGCGGGCTCTCGCAGCTCGGCCAGAGTGTCGAAGCGCCGACCAGCCCGGAGACCGCCGTGCTGGAGCGCGTGCCGAACGGCAATGCGGGCACCGACTATGTCGTGCGCTTCACCGCGCCGGAATTCACCTCGCTCTGTCCGATGACCGGGCAGCCCGATTTCGCCCACATCGTCATCGACTACATTCCCGGCGATTTTCTCGTCGAGTCCAAGTCGCTGAAGCTCTTCCTGTTTTCCTTCCGCAACCATGGCGCCTTCCACGAGGACTGCTCGATCTACATCGCCAAACGGCTGATCGAACTGCTCGATCCCAAATGGCTGAGAATCGGGGCCTACTGGTATCCGCGCGGCGGCATCCCGATCGACGTCTTCTGGCAGACCGGCGCGCCGCCGGAGGGTGTCTGGCTGCCGGAACAGGGCGTGGCCACCTATCGCGGCCGCGGCTGAGCGAATCCCGAGGGGCGAAATCTCCGGCGCGAGGGCGGATCCGGGACAGTTTTAACGGATCGGAAACCTAATTGCGAAGTGCGGTGTTAAGGCAAACCTGCCATTTGTTCAGTACATGAACAGAGGCTCACATATCATGGCGATTCCTGGCTTCCGCCGAGCGGCCGACTTTTCCATCGTCAAGGTCGTCGCGGCCGCCGTCCTCGGCTTGGTCGTTCTGGCTGCCGGAACCTTTTCCTTCCTCGTCTGGTCGACCTGGAAGATCGACGCTGTATCGACCGCGCGACAGACCGAGATGGCGCGCCATGTGATCGGCCGTTTCCGTTTCCAGCTCGCCCATGACCAGGAGAGCGCTACGGTGTGGGACGACGCTGTCGTCAATGTCCGCGGCTATGCGTCGCCCGAAAGCCTGGAGTGGATAAACGCCAATCTCGGCGAGTGGATGCACACCTATTTCGGCCACGACGCCGCTTACGTCGTCAAGCCGGACGGGCAGCCGGTCTACGCCTTCTCAAACGGCGTGCAGGACGAGGCGACGAGCTACGCTTCGATCGAGAAAACCACGGCCCCCATGCTGCAGCAACTGGTGGCGGCGTTGCGCCAAGGAGAGACGATCGGAATCGAAGAAGGGATCGACAGCCCCGGCGTCACCGATTTTCGCTTCCTCAACGGCCGTCCGGCCGTCGTCAGCCTGAAGCCGATCGTCAGCGACAGCGGCGACATCGAACAGGTCGCAGGCGAGGAATTCGTCCATGTCGCTGTCCGCTATATCGACGGTCCCTTTCTCAAGGAACTCGAGACGAAGTACGACTTCAGCAACATGCATTTCTCGCTGACGGAAGAGGCGACAATCAACAAGGCCAGCCTGCCGCTGGTGACGAACAGCGGTGACAGCATCGGCTATGTCGTCTGGCAGTCCTACCGTCCGGGACTGGCCTTCCTGCAATCGATTACGCCGGCACTGGTCATCATTCTTCTGTGCCTGGTCGTCGTCGTCGGCATCTTCATCGCCATGCTTTACCGTCGCGCGATGGCCAATCGCGAGCAGGAAGAGCGCATCCGCTATCTGGCGACCCATGATTCCATGACCGGCCTGCTCAATCGCGCTGCGTTCGAAGCGCGGCTCGACACAGCGCTCTCGGAGGTCGGGGACAAGCCCCGCCAGATTGCCATCCTCTATCTCGATCTCGATCGCTTCAAGCCGATCAACGACACGCTCGGCCACCCTGCCGGCGACTTCGTCATTTGCGAGATCGGATCGCGCATCGGCAAACTCGTGCCACCGGGCGCCTCGCTGTGCCGTGTCGGAGGCGACGAGTTCAACGTGCTGGTGACCTATGACCAGGTCGAGGCGATCGAGGCGCTTTGCGCGGCCATCGTGGATTCCGTCGGCCAGGCCATCTGCATCGACGGGCAGAGCGTGTTCGTCGGAATATCGATCGGCGTGGCGCTTTCGCCGTTGCACGGCACGGACCGCGCCGAATTGACCCGCAAGGCGGACGTGGCGCTCTACAGTGCCAAGGCGAGCGGACGCGGATGCTATTCGATCTTCGGGCAGCACATGGATGCGTTGGTCCGCGAGCGGGCGGAGATCGAGCGGGACCTGCGCGATGCGCTCGCCGACCGCAAGCAGTTCCAGGTGCTCTATCAGCCGAAGTATTTCGCCGGGACCGGCCAGGTGGGAAGCGTCGAGGCGCTGGTGCGCTGGCAGCATCCGACCCGCGGCCTGATTTCGCCCGTCTATTTCGTGCCGATTGCCGAAGAGTGCGGCCTGATCCGCGAGCTTGGCCGCATGGTTCTCGAGCAGGCCTGCAGCGCCGCCGCCGCCTGGCCGATCGACAACATCGCCGTCAATGTCTCTGCGGTTCAGTTGCGCGACAGCGCCTTTTCCATCGAAGTCATGGCCATTCTTGCTGCGACCGGGCTTTCGCCGCACAAGCTGGAACTCGAAGTCACCGAAACGGCCTGGATGGACAGTTCCGACAGCTGCGCCGCCAATATCCGCGCGCTGCGGGCCGTCGGCATCCACATCGCACTCGACGATTTCGGCACCGGTTTTTCGACCTTCGGCCGTCTGCACGAAACCGATGTCGATCATATCAAGATCGACAAGATGTTCGTCGACGGCCTGGGCAAGGATCGCGGCGACGAGGCCATCATCCAGGCGATCGTGGAGCTGGCCCGGGCCAAGGGCCTGAAGACCACGGCCGAAGGCGTCGAGACCAAGGAGCAGAACGATTTTCTGATCCGCATCGGCTGCGACGAGCTGCAGGGCTTCCTGTTTGCCAAGCCCATGACCCAGGAGGATGTCGGCGCCCTGTTGTCGGGCCGGGCGAAGACGACGCCACGGCTTTCGTCCGTCTAGGTCTATTCCAATCGATCAGACATAAAAAAATCGGCGGGTGAGGACCCGCCGATCGCATTTCCACTGATCGACTTCTGCCGAATCAGCCGAGCACGAGGGCTGCACCGCCGACAGCGGTCGCCACGCCGAGCAGGCGGGTGATGAGCGGACCCATGCGGCCGAGCGCGATGCCGAGGCCGACGCCGGCGGCGTGAAGGGCGGCGGTGGCGAAGAGGAAGCCGAGGCCGAACTGGACTGCGCCGGCGGCCCCGAGTTCGCCGCCATGGGCATGGCCGTGGAACAGCGCAAACAAGCCGACGACGGCGGCCGATGCGGGGACCGGCAGGCGCACGGCGGTTGCGACCAGCAGGCCGAGGCCGATGACCGAGGCGAGGATGGCCGGCTCGACGAACGGGATTTCAATGCCGGAGACGGCCAGCAGGAAACCCAGCGCCATGGTGCCGACGAAGGCGGCGGGGACGGCGAAAAGGGCACGTCCGCCGATCTGCGAGGCCCAGAGACCGACGGCCACCATGGCGAGGATATGGTCGGCGCCCGAGAGCGGATGGGAAAGACCCGCCATCAGCGAGCCATGCTCGGCCGGATCGAGGTGGGCAAAGGCGGGGGCGGTGGCGGTGGCAAAAATTACTGCGGTCATCGAAAGGCGTTTGAACATGGTTGTCCCTCTTTGTGGTCGACACGGCGCCCGGAAATCAGTCGCGCCGGCCTTCGGCTATATCGCACTGCGAAGACTATCGTAAGCGCTTTGTCGCTGTCTACGCCAAAGCCCTGACCGCGGCTGTTCCCACAGCGGCGTCTGCACCGCCGGAAACGCGGCAGCCGCAGCAAAGAGAAACCCTCCGCGCGCGGGCGCGGAGGGTGAAACACACAGCCGTACGGCCGAAACTACTTCTGCGGATGGGCGTCCAGCACTTCGGCGCAACGCGAGAAGCTCAAGCCTTCGCCGTCGGTGTCGTTGGTCGCGCGGATGGCGACGATTCGATCTGACGGGTCAGCGGTGATCTGCAGTTCGCAGAACAGCTCCTCGTAGCGCGGCGGCGAGATCATCTGCGGCTGGGGCGCGTAGCCGCCGCCGAGCGTCGTGGTCTTGGTCACCGTCACGCCGGGCTTGGCCTCGCGGGTCACGGTGCGCGTCGTGGTCTGGACCGGTTCCGGCGTCGAATATTGCGGCGGGATGTAGCGGGTCTTGTCGCCGCCGCGCCAAGTGTAGAGGATGTTGCCGCTGCCCATCGGAAACTCCGAGATCGGCGGGCCGTACTGGGTGAAGAACAGCTCGGCCGGCTGGCCGATCCAGCGCGACTGGATGACGGTGTTGGCTTCCTCGGTGGTGGTGCAGCCGGCGAGCATCGCGGCGGCAATGGCCGCGACGGCGGCGAAACGAATCTTCATGTCTGATCTTCCCCTCGACAATCAGCAGCCGGGCCTTGCGCCGCCCCTTCCGGAGAGGCAGGAGCCGCGGCGAATAAAATGCGGCTCTGCCGCCCCGTGACCCCGAAGCGCACATTCCGATCGGACGATACGTTAAGAGGCCGGCAATCCTGGAGACAATAGCGCGCCGGGTATGCACCCAGATTTGGTCCGGTTTTCCCCACCGGCGTTTCGCTGCGGCAGGTTCCGGCGGGCTTTGCGCTTGCTCGCGCCAAGCTCGGCCCCATATTGAGGGCAGGAGACCCGCCTGTTTGGCGGGCGAACGACAATCCGGAGCGATGGCCGTGTTTGCATTCGACAACAGTTACCAGCGTCTGCCGGAGCGGTTTTACCGCCCCGCCAGCCCGGCTGCCGCCCGTGCGCCGCGGCTGATCCGCTTCAACGAGACGCTGGCCGAAGAGCTGAACCTCGATTTCGCCGGAGCGAGTGATGAGGATCTGGCCGCAATCTTTTCGGGCAACAGCCTGCCCGAAGGGGCGGCGGCAATCGCCATGGCCTATGCCGGCCACCAGTTCGGCAATTTCGTACCGCAGCTCGGCGACGGGCGGGCGATCCTGATGGGCGAGGTGGTGGACCGGGACGGCCAGCGCCGCGACATTCAGCTCAAGGGTGCAGGTGTCACACCCTTTTCGCGCAATGGCGACGGGCGGGCCGCACTCGGGCCGGTCCTGCGCGAATATCTCGTTTCGGAAGCGATGCACGCGCTCGGCATTCCGACGACCCGGGCGCTCGCCGCGGTGTTGACCGGCGAGGTGGTGCATCGAGAGACGAAGCTTCCCGGCGCGGTGCTGACGCGCGTGGCGGCGAGCCATATCCGCATCGGCACCTTCCAGTTCTTTGCGGCGCGCGGCGATGACGAGGCGATCAGGACGCTCGCCGACCACGTGATTTCCCGCCACTACCCGGAGCTGGAAGGCGTGGAGCAGCCCTATCTGGCGCTCGTCAATGCGGTCGCGGCGCGTCAGGCGGATCTCGTGGCGCGCTGGCTGTCGGTCGGCTTCATCCATGGCGTGATGAACACCGACAACATGGCGGTCTCGGGCGAGACGATCGATTTCGGCCCCTGCGCCTTCCTCGACGAATATGATCCGCGCAAGGTGTTCTCCTCGATCGACCAGCGCGGGCGCTATGCCTATGCCAACCAGCCGGGGATCGCCCAGTGGAACCTCGCGCGTTTCGCCGAGACGCTGCTGCCGCTGTTGACATCGAGCGAGGAGGAGAGCGTTGCGGCGGCCAATGCCGCGCTGGCGGAATTCGGCCGACTGTTCCAGTCGCGCTGGCTCGACCTGTTCCGGGCCAAACTCGGCCTTGCCGGCGAGGCGGGGGGCGACCTCGATCTCGTCAACAGCCTGCTGAAGCTGATGCAGGACGGCGAGGCGGACTTCACCCGGACGTTGCGCGCGCTCGGCAAGGTCGCCGGCGGCGCTGGCGATCCCGTCCTTGAGGCCGAATTTGCCGATCCCATCGGCGTTGGCGACTGGCTCCGGCGCTGGCGCCTGCGCCTCGAGGGCGATCCCCGCACCATGGGCGAGCGGCAGGCGGCGATGGAGGCCGTCAACCCGGCCGTCATCCCGCGCAACCACCGCATCGAGGAAGCGATCCAGGCCGGTCTTGCCGGCGACTTCACGGTGTTCGAGCGGCTGCACGCGGCTCTGCAGAACCCCTATGCGGAAATCCCCGAATTTGCCGCCTATCAGGAAAAGCCGGCGGTCGAAGAGCGGGTGGAGCGAACCTTCTGCGGAACGTGACGGCGCGTCCGGCCCTCAGAGCCCCCCGCGCTATCGCGACCTGAGTTCGGCTGAAATCCGGGCGAGGTCGCGGGCAGGGGGCAGGCCGAAGAGGCGGGCATATTCCCGGCTGAACTGGTTGGGGCTCTCATATCCCACCGCGTAGGCGACGGACGTGGCGGTCGCCTCGCCGACGATCAGCAGGGAGCGCGCCTTCAGGAGCCTGAGGCGCTTCTGGTATTGCAGCGGGCTCAGCGCCGTGACCGCCTTGAAATGGCGGTGGAAGGCGGAAATGCTGAGCGCCGCCATGTCCGCCAGCGTCTCGACCTTGAGCGGTTCGGCGAAATGCCGGCGAAGCCAGTGGATCGTGACGGCGATCCGCGCCAGCGCCGTGCCGGGACTGGCCATGTCGCGCAGCATCCAGCCATGCGGTCCCTGCAGCACCCGGTAGAGGATTTCGCGTTCATAGGCCGGGGAGAGGGCGGCGATGTCCTGAGGGCGGTCCATCAGGCGCAGCATGCGAAGCCAGGCATCCAGAAGCTCGCCGGTGACCGGCGCGACCGAGAAGGCGCCGTCCTGTACGCCGCCTGCGGCAGGTTTGGGCAAATCCGACAGAAGCGTGGCGACGAGGGCGGGATCGAGTGTCAGGGCCACCGAAAGGTAGGGTGCGCCAGAGGCCGAGGCATGGACCGAGCCGGCGGCCGGCAGATCGACCGTCATGACGAAATAGGTCGCGGGGTCGTAATGGAAGCTGCGCTCGCCCACCGTGATCGTCTTGCCGCCCTGCAGGACGAGGTTGACCATCGGCTCATAGACCGCCGTCAGTTCGTGTTCCGGAATGGCGCCCCGGACCATGGCGACGCGGGGAATGCCGGTTTCCGTTCGCCGGTTCTCGGCGCGCGATGCCCGTCTTCGCAGTTCCTGCAGCTGTTCTTCCATGGGTGGCGATCTTGCAGAGACTTGGCGCGACCGCAAGCCGAAAGCACGAATAGGCAAGTTTCGAAGAGGATCGGGCGCGCGCGCCGGAGCCCATGCCGGCTAGACCTGCGCCGTCAACGAAACGGAGCCATTTCCATGAAAATCGTCATCATCACCGGCGGAAGCCGCGGCATCGGCGCCAGCACCGCCGTCCAATGTGCCAAGCGCGGCATGGGCGTCATCCTCACCTATAACAGCCAGCCGGACGCTGCCCAGACGGTGGTGCGCGACATCGCGTTCGAGGGCGGCAAGGCCGTGGCGCTGAAGCTCGACGTGACGGACAGCACGTCCTTTCCCGCCTTCCGCGAGTCAGTCAGCGCGGCTCTGCAGTCCGTCTGGGGCCGCGCGGACTTCGACGGTCTCGTCAACAATGCCGGCTACGGCCTGTTCAACCCGATCGCGACCGTGACGGAAGAACAGTTCGACGGGCTGTTCAACATCCACCTCAAGGGGCCGTTCTTCCTGACGCAGGCCCTGCTGCCGCTGATCCGCGACGGCGGGCAGATCGTCAACGTGACCAGCGCCACGACCCGCGTCGCGACGGCGGGTGTCGCGCCCTACGCCGCCTTCAAGGGCGGGCTGGAGGTGCTGACCCGTTACATGGCGAAGGAGTTCGGCGAGCGCCGCATCCGCGCCAATGCGGTCTCGCCGGGTGCCATCCGCACGGAGCTCGGCGGCGGGCTCGACGACGCCTTCGAGGCGCTGCTGGCGTCGCAGACGGCGCTTGGGCGGATCGGCGAGCCGGACGATGTCGGGCGCGCCATCGCCGGCCTTCTGTCGGACGAAGCGGGCTGGATCAATGCGCAGTCGATCGAGGTTTCCGGCGGCTATATGATCTGAGCGGTGATGGCGGCCGGCACGCCCATGGAGGGTGCGCGCCGGCCGAGATGGCAAAGCTTCTTGTGTCCGTATCGCGGATGTCGCAAACTTGGCAGTCGCAGATCGAAGGTCCGCCGAAAACTGGGTCGTGCAGCATTTCGATAATGTCGCATTGAGAATGTGGTGACGCGTCCGGTCGCCCTAAAATCCGCGTCAAACATCAAACAGGATTTTGAGGCTATGGCAGAGTTTCCGCAAAAGGCGAAGGTCGTCATCATCGGGCTGGGTGGCATCGTGGGCGCATCGATCGCCCATCACCTGATCGAGCGCGGCTGGGACGACATCGTCGGCATCGACAAGTCGGGCATTCCCACCGACATCGGCTCCACCGCCCACGCCTCCGACTTCTGCTACACCACCAGCCACGACTTCCTGTCGGTCTGGACGACGCAGTACTCGATCGATTTCTACGAGAAGATGGGCCACTACGCCCGCATCGGCGGCCTGGAAGTGGCGCGCGCCGGCGACGATGCCTGGATGGAGGAGATCAAGCGCAAGCTGTCCTCGGCCAAGGCGTTCGGCACCCGCGCCCACTATGTCAGTCCCTCCGAGATCAAGGCAAAGTTCCCGCTGATCGAGGAGGACATGGTGCAGGGCGGCCTGTTCGATCCTGACGCCGGCCTCGTCATTCCGCGCAGCCAAACGGTCGCCGGCAAGCTGGTCGATGCGGCGGAAAAGTCCGGCAAGCTCAATATGTTCGCCAATACGCCGGCAAAATCGCTGATCGTCGAGGGCGGCCGCATCAAGGGCGTGGTTACCCATCGCGGCACGATCATGGCCGACCACGTCATCGTCTGCGCCGGCCTCTGGGGCCGCCTGATCGCCGAAATGGTCGGCGAGGACCTGCCCGTCATGCCGGTCGACCATCCGCTGACCTTCTTCGGCCCGTTCAACGAGTTCGAGGGCACCGGCAAGGAAATCGGCTATCCGCTTTTGCGCGACCAGGGCAATTCCGCCTGTATGCGCGACACCGGCGACCCGAAGACGACAGAGGGCGGCCAGATCGAATGGGGCTATTACGAGACCAAGGAACCGCGCATGTGCCATCCGCGCGAGCTCCTGGAAAAGCACGAGGCGCGGCTTTCGCCCTCGCAGCGCGATCTGGAGATGGAACAGATCCTCGAGCCGCTCGAGCGGGCCATGGAGCTCACACCGATCCTCGGCGAACTCGGCTACAATGAAGGCCATTCCTTCAACGGCCTCTTGCAG